>JAMLHR010000003.1 GCA_023957015.1 Thermomicrobiales bacterium
GTCCGCCCATGCCCGTCACCATGAGTCCGACATTCGGCACTGGTATTTCATCGACCACAGCATCCACACGTACAGCTCGCTTCGTACCAAAGAACTCCGCCGAGCCGGGCATTTCCACACATGACCAGAGTTCCCCTTTGACATCGACGCCAATGAGTGCGGTGAAGGTGTGATTGAGAGGGGTTGGTTCTGCCATGGTTATCGTTGTCCTTATGTATTGTGTTGATCATCCGCCGGAAATGGCCGCAACGATCCAGAATGGTTCTTTGCCATCCGCAAGGGTGGCTGGTAGCTCGCTGTCGGGATCGAGGTGGGATACATCCTCCTCCGCAACAAAATAGCGAATCATCGGCCGACGTGTCCGGGTCAGCGGATCGCGCAACATTCCCTTGAGATCCGGATAGGCGGATTCCAACGCGTCAACAACGCGATTTGCGGTGATCGGCGCGGATACATCCAGCTCTACCTCCCGTGGAGCGTCACTCAGCACACCTAACTGGGATGGGACAATCACCCGGATCATGTCAGCGTCTGCACTTCCACGCTCAGCACCTTCGGCAGGTCGCGGACAATTGTGGTCCATGTATCACCGCTATCAGTCGACGCGTACACCTGGCCGCCGGTCGTACCGAAGTAGATGCCACATTCGGGGAGTGTATCGATGCTCATCGCATCACGCAGGATATTGACGTAGCAGTTTTCCTGGGGCAGGCCGGCGGTGAGTGCCTCCCAGTCGTGACCACCCGAGCGACTGCGATAGACACGCAGCTTGCCCTCCGGCGGATAGTGGTAGGCATCGCTGAGAATCGGAATTACGTAGATCGTCTCTGGCTCATGTGCGTGAACCACGATCGGGAAACCGAAGTCGCTTGGTAGATCCCCGCTGACTTCCACCCACTCATCACCAGCGTTGTCGGATCGCATCACGTCCCAGTGTTTCTGCATGAACAGTCGATCCGGGTTGGAGGGATGGAGCGCCAGGTTGTGGACACAGTGTCCGACTTCGGCGTCTGGATCGGGAATGTAGTCTGATCTCAAACCCTTGTTGATTGGCAACCAGGTCTCGCCACCATCGTCGGTGCGGAATGCACCGGCGGCGGAGATGGCGATATAGAGTCGGTTCTCGTCGCGGGGGTCCTGCAGGATTGTGTGCAGGCAGAGTCCACCAGCGCCCGGCTGCCAGCTATTCCCGGTGCTGTGATTGCGCAGGGCGGGTAGCTCCTGCCAGCTCGCGCCGCAGTCGCTGGATTTGAACATCGCGGCGTCTTCAACACCGGCATAGATGACGTTCTCATCATGTATGCTCGGCTCGATATGCCAGATACGACGGAACTCCCATGGATGCGGGGTGCCATCGTACCACTGATGAGTACCGGTCTCGCCATCGTAATTCAGGGTGTTACCAACCTGTTCCCAGGTGGTGCCGCCATCGGTGGAGCGGTGCACAAGCTGACCAAACCAGTCGTTGGCCTGAGCCACGAAGAGGAGATCCGGATTTACCATTGACCCTTTTGCGTGATAAACCTCGGCACCGGGAAAGTGGGGACCGCTGATATCCCATTCCGCGCGGGCTTCATCTGACGTGAGAATAAAGGCACCTTTGCCGTGCCCACAAGAACTCGAACACCTGCCATATCGACGCTCCTTCTGCCTGTCTTTGTTGGTTCGTATAGTAGCGGTTAGGTGTATCGGCGTGATTCTCGAATCTTGCGGTTCGGCTGGGTGTGTTCCCAGTAGCTTCGGAATCGGGCATTATGGATGTATTGCCGTCACCTACCCATCAAGGAGTTTCTCCATGTATCCACTTCGATTCGGTTTCGGACCGCGCAGCAGCACGACTCGTGGGAGAGTATTCTCGCCGTTTGGCAGGAGGCGGATGAGATTCCTGCGTTCACGCACGGTTGGCTCTTCGACCACCTCAACCCGATCGATAATCCGGATGGGATCGGTGATTGCTTCGAGGGCTGGACGATGTCTCGGCATTGGCTGCCAGCACGAAGCGACTCCGCCTCGGATTGCTGACCGGTTGCAACACCTATCGCGATCCGGCGCTCCACGCCCAGATGGCGGCGACGGTCGATGTGATTAGTGGCGGCCGTGTCGATTTCGGTGATGGCGCAGGTTGGAATGAATCTGAGCACCGCAGCCGCAATATCGAGCTACCGGGACCCCGGCAAGCGCTTGCGGATGCTGGATGGAGGCCATGCAGATCACGAAGGCACTGTGGACCCAGGAGACTGTGGACTTTGAGGGTAAGTACTACCTTCAATGGTGCTCGTATGTCTCCCAAACCGGTGCAGAAACCCGGTCCGCCGATTCTGATCGGTGGTAGTGGTGAGCAGCTGACGCTGAAGGTCGTGGCCAAACACGCCGATATCTGGAATTACAGCGGTGGTGATCTTGGAGACGTTCAAGCACAAAGTGGACGTGCTAAAGCAGCACTGTGAGAATGTTGGTCGGGATTTCGCCGAGATCGAGCTTAGCGCCCAGCGCAAACTCGATCTGGAGAATGTCGAACAGTCCGTTCAGGAGATACAGGCGTTCGTCGATGCTGGTGTGACGCACATGGTGCTGTACCTTGCGCCGCCGTACAAGGTTGGCGAGCTGACCAAAGCTGCCGAGCAAATCTTGCCGCGTATCGAAGCGAAGGGGTAGGAGCCGATCGCTATTCCGGTTCAATCCTTTCGACGCCGGGGTAGCGATCCATCTTCTTGTCGAAGCTGTAGACTTGCATCATTCCAAGCTCTTTTGCCAACGCGAGATGATAGCAATCCGCAAAATCCAACGGAGACTGTTGTTCCCAGAACACGAGACCTTTGAGCAGTGCAATTTGCACTCGCAATGCACGTTCTCCAACATCAGAACATCACCGAGGGCCGGAGTGATTTTGTCTTTCGCGTATATCCCATCTGTCTATTGAGGATATAGGTGGCCTCCAGGATTGCCGTTGAGGGGCAGTAGACATGCTTTTCCCAATCCGAACTCTCAGCATCAGGACTTTGAGACGCAGGTGAGTGGTTTTGGATCATTCGAGGTCAGGTGGGTAGATGAGGATATTGGTATCGAGCATGACGATCACTTGTCATACTCCTCCTCTGTCTCGCGTACAAATCGCTCCCAACTTTCACGTATGCCTTGATAGACGGCTTCATCCATTTCCTCAATGGTGATTGGCGGTTGATCGGACCGCATACTGGCGTAGCACGCCAGCAGTCGGATCTACAACTCTGTTTACTGTGGTGAGCGCATACTTCCCCATCTCGCTTCGTCAGAATAACCTTGTCACCTTCATCAATACCCAAATCACGTCGGACGTCTGCGGGCAACGTCATTTGTCCCTTTTCTGATAGTGATGCTTTGGGTGGTCATAAGACCTCCTCATTTTTCTGTCTTACCCCGGGAATCGATGCCGTACTTTATCTTATCATGTCGTACCTGGTTCATTGGGTACGACTTTTTCTGCCGGTGCAACATATTGACACGACACCATGAGGTGTCCTATCATCCACACATGACACCATTTGGTGTCATGTGTGGAATTTCGCCGGTCAAGGAGCAGACGATGCGGGATGTCTTCAGCGCCATCGCTGATCCGACCAGACGCGAGCTGATCGAGATGCTGGCTACAGAGCCAGACACGCCCCTGCACGAATTAACTACTCGTTTCGCTATAGGTCGGACGGCGGTTTCCAAGCACCTCGCAGTGTTGAAGGAAGCAGGCTTGGTTGAGGAGCGCAAGCAGGGCGGGAGACGCTTTATCGTCTCACGCCCGCACCACTTAGCGAGGTGCAGCAGTGGATCGCTCACTATGAGATGTTCTGGACAGCCCGCCTCGATCAGCTCAAAGCACTACTTGAGGAGAATGAATCATGAGTGAGTCTGTTGTGCTCGAATACGAACTTACCAGCCCGATCGAGAAGGTCTGGCATGCGATCACCGATTCCGCCACGCTATCCCAATGGATGATGTTTCCCGTGAACACATTCCGCGCCGAGGTTGGGCACGCCTTTCAGTTCAGTGGTGCACCGGGGTATGACGCCTCCATTGAATGCGAGGTAGGAGATCAACGAGCCGCACAAGCTCGTCTACACCTGGCAAGCACCAGGTGTCGATCGTCAAGACCAATAGGAGGTTTACCTATTGCATACTCAGCTAGTGCACCAGCTGTTGAGTCAACCACATCGCTGAAGGCGGCAAGTGCATACTTGCCGTTCTCACGGGTGAGGACAACCTTGTCTCCCTCATCGATTCCCATATCTCTGCGGATCTCGGCGGGGAGAGTGATCTGCCCTTTTCTACGTACACGTATGACTTGCCCTTCCAAGTCGCACCTCCTTTTGTAGGTCTTACTTGAGTGTACTACGTGTACAGAGATACAGGGTATGACACTATCACACCCTGTATCTCTGTATTCCTGTCGAGTTCGTGATGACTAATCCGCTGCGCTCTCCGGTGTGACCGGATCGGTCAGCTTACCGCCGGCTCGCAGCAGCGCGAAGTACTTCGCATCCGGGTGTGGCACCACGATGGCCGCGGTTGTCTGCTCCGGCATGAACATGTATTGCTCCGTCACTTGTACGCCAATCTTGTTCATGTCTAGCAAGCGATCGACGATGACGTGATGCTCCAGATCCGGGCAGCTGGGATAACCCCAGCTATAGCGCTTGCCGCCCTCCTCACCGATACCAAGCTCGGCGCGGGTCTTTTGATGTACATATTCCGCCAAACCCTCAGCGGCACTCACGCTGAGGCCGTGACTGAAGTAGCTCTCGGTATAGTCACCGCGAGCCTGGGAAGATTCGGTGCGCTCGGTGGCATGTTCGCTCATCGTCACGATCTGGAAGGCGACGACATCCTTGCGACCATCCGTCACCGGCAGGAAGTAATCCGCCAGGCACAGTCGTTCGCGCGCTGGCTGTCGCGGGAACTTGAGTCGCTCGATCTCGCGATCATGATCTTTCGGATCGTAGATGATGAGATCGTTCTTCTCACTATTGCATGGGAAATAGCCATAGCGAACCCGCGGCTCCAACCAACCGGTGCGCTCGGCATCCTCTTCCATTTTCGCTAGACGCGGCAGGAACTCGTCGTTGAGGAGCTTGTCCCAGTCCTCGCCTTGCACACCCTTGCCGCCCCAATGCAGGCGGAAGAGCGTCTTCATATCCATATGTGGCCAGATATCGCGAAGCGGCACATCGCGTAGTTCCTTCACACCCCAGAATGGTGGCGTTGGTGGATCGACGATGCGAGTGTCGCTGCGTTCGGTATCGTTCTCATCGGCAGTGTTGAGGAACGACTGCCGGCTCGGTGCGCTCAGAGTGCGTTGGGCGCGTTCAAGCGTTGCGTTGCGCAGTTCGTCCAGCTTCTCTGGCACCACGATCTTGTCCATGATGCTTAGCCCTTCGAAGGCATCCTTGGCGTAGAACACACCTGGCTCGTAAGGCTTGCCTTCCTCCGGGAAGAGGGCGCGATGCGCGTAGGCCGGATTGATCGCGGCTCCACCGATCATCACCGGGAAGCTATAGCCTTTATGATGGAGTTCCTGCACGCACAACGGCATTTGCTTGCTGGTGCTCACCAGCAGCGCACTCAATCCGATGGCGGTGGCGTTGTGCTCGACCGCCGCGTTGATGATGGTGCTGATCGGCACCTGCTTGCCCAGATCGAGCACGGTATAGCCGTTGTTGGTGAGAATCGTGTTGACCAGATTCTTGCCGATATCGTGGACATCGCCGTAGACCGTGGCCAATACAACCGTGCCTTTGGTGGTGCCTTCCTTCTTCTCGAGATAGTTTTCGAGCTGGCTGACCGCCTTCTTCATTGTTTCCGCGCTCTGCAGCACGAACGGCAGGATCAGCTCGCCGGCTCCGAACTTGTCGCCGACTTCCTTCATCGCGGGCAGGAGGACATTGTTGAGCACATCGACCGCATCGCCGCACTCGGCGACCGCTTGATCGATATCGGCCTCGACGCCTTCCTTCTTGCGCTGGACGATGCGGTAATGCAGGCGTTCCCGCACATTCATCTCCAGCATCGGATCCGGACCCTTGGCCGAGGTGTCCTCGGTGCGCCCTTCGTAGAACTCGATGATGCGGGCAAGTGCATCCTCGCGCCGATTCAGCACCAGATCACGTGCCAGTTCCACTTCCTCTGCCGGAATCTCGGAAAGCGGCAGAACATGGCCGGGATGGATAATCGCCTGCGTCAAACCGGCCTTGATGCACTCGTTCAGGAAGACGGCATTGATGACCTTGCGTGCTGCCGGATTGATACCGAAGGAGACATTGCTGACACCGAGGGTAAAGTTGACCTCCGGCAGCGCCTCATGAATCAGCCGAATACCTTCGATCGTCTCGACCGCGCTTGGGCGGAACTCCTCATCACCGGTCGTGAGCGGGAAGGTGAGGGCATCGAAGATGAGATCGCTTGGAGCCAGACCATACTCTTCGGTGACGATCTTGTAGATCTTCTGCGCGACCTCAAGCTTTTTCTCACGGGTTTTGGCCATGCCATCTTCGTCAATGGTCAGGGCAACAACGGCAGCACCGTGCTCCATCGCCAGGGGCATGACGGATTCGATTCGCTGGCGACCATTCTCCATATTGATGGAGTTGATGACGGCGCGGCCCGGATACTGCTCGAGTCCAGCCTGGACCACGTTGGCTTCGGTGGTATCGATCACCAGCGGACCGTTGACCGAAAGCGCCAGCTTCTTCACCAGCCGTCGCATCAGGTCGGCTTCATCAGCCTCGCGTTCGGTGGTTGCCACCGAAACATCGAGCAGATGTGCACCTTCCTCCATCTGACCGACCGCCACGTTGACCACGCCATCCAGGTCATCAGCCAGCACCAGGCGTTTGACCTTGCGCGATCCGAGCGTGTTCACGCGCTCGCCAACGATCGTTGGCGATGGTTCCTGTGCCAGGTCAGTGGCGGAGATCATGCTCGCGACCTGCTTGCGCGGCGTCGATGGTCGTGGCGCGATCGTGACCGGCTTTGTTTCAACTTCGCGGATCGTCTCCCGGATATGATCTGGCGTGGTGCCGCAGCAGCCACCGACGATACCGACCTGCATATGCTCGACCATGTCGCGTAGTTCGTGCGCGAACGGTTCCGGTGTCATTGGGAAGACGGCGATGCCGTTCTCGTTGTGCGGGATACCGGCGTTCGGGATAATGCTGACCGGCTTCGTGCTGTGCTCGCCCAGGTAGCGGGCGGGCTCGCGCATCAGGTCTGGTCCGGTGGAGCAGTTGAGCCCCACGATGCTCACACCGAGGTGCTCCACGATACTAAGTGCGGCGGCGATATCGGTGCCGAGCAGCATGGTGCCACTTGGCATAAGGGTGAGGCTCGCCTGAATCGGTACCTTGCGGTCGAGCTCGGCGAAGACCTCGCGGGCGGCGAAGATCGTCGCCTTGAGCTCCAGAATGTCCTGCACGGTCTCGATAATGAGGCCATCCACGCCACCATCCATCAAACCGCGAATCTGCGGTATGAAGAGTTCCTTCACTTGCTGGAAGGTGTGATTCCCCAGCATCGGATCTTCGGACGCTGGGAGCAATCCTGAAGGGCCGATTGATCCCATCACGAAGCGTTGGCGTGTAGCCGTGGAGTACTCATCGGCAACCGATCGCGCGAGTGCAGCGGAAGCGCGGTTGATATCGTAAGCCTGCTCGCCGAGTCCGTATTCCTCGGCCTTGATCACCGAGCTCCCGAAGGTATTTGTCTCCAGCACATCCGCACCGGCCTCAAGAAAGCTGGCGTGAATCGTGTGGATAACATCTGGCTTCACCACGCTGAGGTAGTCGTTGTAACCCTCAGTGCTCTGACCACCGTAATCCTCCGGTGTCAGACCGAGGTTGAGAATGGTGGCACCCATGGAGCCATCGTAGAAAACGGGACGTGTTTTGATGAGATCGAGCAGGGTACTCATGTTGGTGGTCTCCCTCCGTGGGGTTTCCTGATGTGTTGAAAAAGGGTGAATGAACGGTGCGAACAACGGCACTATCGTCCATGATACACCTGAATCGTGCGATATTTCCCGACATTCTCATCCCGCAAGAAATGAGAAGTCGTACGTTTCGATAGCCGCTACTATGCGTTCAGAATAGTCAGGCGAGAAGGAGTTTGAACCATGCCAATGATGCACTGTTTCCTGGTCGATAACATTGCCGATGAGGTTGCCAATTACTATGTGGATGTCTTTCCCGATGGAGAGATAACGGACATGTTCAAATCACCGGGACCGAACGGTGAGGAAATCGTTGTGCTGGCGAATATCCGCATCAACGATACGCCGATGATGATCCTGAACGGACCGAGCGGCAAGGTGCCGAACGAATCGTCCAGCTTTGTCATCAACTGCAAGGATCAGGCGGAAGTCGATCATTACTGGAACCGCTTCGTTGGTGATGGTGGCATGGAGGGGAACTGCAGCTGGTGTCAGGACAAGTTCGGGTTCTGGTGGCAGGTGGTGCCGGAAGAAATGCCGACGCTCTTTACCGATCCTGATCCGGTGCGAGCTGGCAAGGCTTTCCAGGCGATGATGACCATGAACAAGATCGATTTGGCTGCCATCAAGGCCGCCATGGATTCCTAGAGTGGTCTCCGGTAGCAGGGCAGTTGATCTGCCCTCTACTCGCTGAATGAGGGGAGACGGACTTCCCTTCGTGTGTATCGGATATAGAGGAGAACAGAGCAATGAACAGCAAATACCGACCATGCATCTGGTTTGAGGGCAACGCCAAAGAAGCTGCTGAGTATTACGCTGAGGTCTTTCCTGATGTCAGCGTCGGCGAGATCACCCTATTTTCGGAAGGCCAACCCGATTTCAACAAGCATATGGAGGGTCAGCCCCTGACCGTCATGGTGACCTTCGGCGAGCAGGAATACATCTTCCTCAACGGTGGGGTGGGATTTCCGCCGAGCGAGTATTTCAGCATCGAAGTCATGTGTGAGGATCAGGATGAAGTTGATCTCTACTGGGATCGAATCCTCGCCGATGGCGGCAAGGAAAGCGCCTGCGGTTGGATCAAGGACAAGTTCAATCACGATTGGCAGATCACGCCGAGGCGCTTCTACGAGCTTATGGCCGATCCCGCCAACGAGAAGCCGGTGATGGATGCGATGTATGAGATGTCCCGATTGATCGTCGCGGATCTTGAGGCCGCTGCTGTCAATAAGTAACCCATGAAAAGCCAAACCGGAGGGGATTCCCCTCCGGTTTCTTAACTTTGGCAGTTTTCGTACAGGGGATTGTCAAGAAGTCACAGACTCCGTAGGCTAAGGGCCTCTTCATGATCCATGGCCAGGGTGCCTGTGATGCCCGATCCTACCACGTTCTCGACCCAGTTTGTTACTACCTGTGCCACCATGCTCCGTCACGCTACCCAGCAACGCAGGACTGCGCTGCGCCTCACTGGTGCTGACCGTTGGTCCTGGTTCTGGTGACCGGCCGGAGCATGGTTTCACATATACTCCTCGTCATGGGCATGGCATCGCGTGACTGGACCGCGACCTACCGGGTGTTCTCCGCCCCACGGGTTGCGATCAGCGCGTTACGGCGTCCGGGTTATCGCCCACTGGCTGCGGCTGTATGCACGTCATGATCCGGTGGTGGTGGTGGTCGATGGCACTCCAGCTCCCCACGGACCGGGCGGAAGATGCCGGGATCGGGGTGGGGACGATCCCCGCGGACACCGCATAGGAGCTGGCATCCATCATGCCCCAGCGCTGGGAAGGGACGAGCAGGTTGACACCCACCGCGGAAGGAGACAGTCGTGCCATCCCGCTGGTGTTTGCACCAGCTCCGTCACCGACCTCGCGGCCATGGGCAGATCATCCTCCTCAGACGGAATGGCAGGCCGCGCGCTGGAGACTGTGGATCATCCAGGAGGCGATGGACGCGCTGGGTGAACGGGATCGTCCCCTCGTGGTGACGGGGGATGGTGCCTATAGTGGTGCGGGAATATGGAATGCCTTGCCACCGGCCACGACCGGGATTGCGCGCTGTGCGAAGAATCGGGCGCTGTGCCATCTCCCGGATCCGAACGAACCACCCGACGTGGACGGAAGCGGCTCTGGAGACCGCGGTCTCGCACCGCAAGCGCAGGGACAGGAGCATTCCGGGTGGCAGACATGTGTCATTCGGGTGCAGGGCAAAGACCGTCATCTACGGATCGAGTGACCGGTCACATAGGTGATCAAAGAAAGGCAGCCGACCATCCCCTGATGCTCATCACGATTGCCGGGATTGGACGTGGAGGCGTGGATCGTCACGACGATCGCGTGACATGATGCACTTCCTGGTCAATGCCCGCCAAACTTCACACGGATGGGAGCTGCCCTATCCGGTGGAGACAGCTGGCGCTCTGGGTGTGGCGGCGGTGGGATTGGAGGTAATGCATCGGGAACTGAAGAGTGGCCGGGGACTGGGTGACCAGCAACAGTGGTCGGCCCGAGGTGCAGTGACCGTGACGCAGTGGGTGGTCTGGGTGTACGCGGGTCCTCATCCTGACGGGAGTCGAGTGTCCGCCCGTCATTCGGCATTCCCGGCGCTGGTACCGCCGGCGTCGCTGGACCCCGCGTGACCTGACGATGCAACTCCGGGAAGAGCTGATGACCGCACCACCCCGGCAGGTAACACCCCATTGTGCGTGGTTCCGGACCAACCTCACGGAAAATACCGCCTTGAAGGTGCTGTTGGCGGTCGCGGATGCCATCTAACGCCAACGATACGCCTCAGACTCGCACAATCCAGACATGTCCCACGATGACGACGGCTCTCACCAGAACCCTCGCCTCCTCAGAGTGCCAAACTTAAGAAACCGGAGGGGATTCCCCTCCGGTTTTGCATTGCGTTGTTCCAGATTGGAACGTGGTGGGAGACGATTATCCGGCGCGTTCGATCGCGGAAATCGACTCCGCCTGCATCTTCATCACGCCTTCCTCTGGTGTGTACTTGCCCATCATCACCTCTTCGATAGCCGTCGGCACAATCGTGCCGCGAACCTCGGTGAGGGCGGCACTTGGCGAGAGGATCGTGGCGGCCGGGGCAACCTCTTCCAGCAGCTTCAAGGCAACCGGATCGGCATCGTAGAAGGCGGCGATCTCTGGAATCTCCAGCAGATCGGTGCGGGCCGGGAAGTAGTTGGATGCTGGAACCCAGACCGCGAAGGCTTCGGGTGACGCCAGCCACTTGATCCATTCCCAGCCAGCCTGCTCCAGTTCCGGACTGTTCCGCGGAACCGCATTGAGAGAGCCATATGTTTCGGTGCGCAGCGTGTCGGTGTTGGCACCCTGCGGCGGCAAACCGCCGTTATACGTGAAGTCCGTTACCTGACTTGCCAAGGCTGGGCCAGCTGATGAGCTGTGCAGCATGATTGCTGTTTGGCCAGCAGCGAAGACCTCGATCTTGTTGGACTGCGTGAACTGGAGGAGACCTTCATCGTAAAGCTCCTTCCACCAGGTGAGAATTTCCACAGCCTCGGGTGCATCGAAGTTCGGTGTCACACCGTCGTCTTTCAACCACTCAACACCGCAGGTTTTCATGATGCTCATGAAGCGTGAGCCGGGATCTTCCTCCATCCAGGCGTTCATGCCGGGGTTGGCCTCGACGATCTTGCGGAGGAAATCCGGGAACTCATCCCAGGTTTCAATCGGTGTATCGAAACCTGCGGCCTTGATCGCATCCTCGTTCCACCAGAAGGTCATGGCGCTGAAAGCCTGGGGAAAGGCCATGCGGCGATCATCGTAGATGGGAAGTTTGTGGCGATCAAACTGGCTGGGCAGGAAGGCGGCGATCTCCTCTTCGCTGAATCCGAGGTCAGGATCGTGCACGAATGGATCGAGATCGATCAGGATACCCGCGGCGGTATACCCGGTGATGTCATAGTCATCGGCGGAGATGGCGGCCGGAAGGCCACCACCGGCGGCGGCGGCACGCAGCTTCTGATTTGATTCCGCGATATCGCCCTGACTAATGGCGGAGACTTTGTACTCCGGCCGAATCTCATTGAACATCTCCGCCATAACATTGAGGGTTTCAGCGCGGCTGCCACCATAGCGATGCCAGTAGTCAACGACGAGCGCGGAGTCCTGCGCCTTCGCTGATGACGACAGGATGCTTGCGGTTGAGAATGCTCCGAAGGCTGCGGATTTCGCAAATGTTCGGCGGTTAGTTCTGAGGTTCATGATGAGTCCTTTCGATACAACGTTTCGGGTGATGGGTATGGGCGCTGCCTGTCCTCCTCTCTGGCAATGACTCAGGTGGTTATCCCTTGAGTCCTGAGCCAACGATGCCCTCGATAAAGTGCCGCTGCATAAACAGGAAGAGAATGACGATCGGGATAGTTACCAGCAGTGATGCTGCCATCACCACACCCTGATCAGCGCTGAATTCGCCCTGATACCAGATCATGGCCAACTGCACGGGGCGGAGCGTTTCATCACGGGTGACAATGAGCGGCCAAAGCAGGGCGTTCCAGCGGCCAACGAGACCGAGCAGGAAGACGGTGATCATGATCGGCTTGGACATGGGGATGACCACCTCCCACAGATAGCGGAAGGAGTTGCTGCCATCGATCTGGGCGGCTTCCCAGAAGTCCTTGGGAATCTGCATGAACGATTGCCGAAGCAGGAAGATGTTGAAGGCACCCACCATGCCTGGAATGATCTGGGCGGCGTAGGTATCGTAGAGTCCTGTTCCGCCCGAACCGAGAATGTCATTACCACCCATCAGCGGGAAATGGCGGATCGTCATGAAGTTGGGGATCAGGGTGATTTCGCCCGGGATCATCATCGTGCCGAGGACGAGCGCGAACAGGATGTCTTTGCCCCGGAACTTGAGCTGGGCGAACGCATAGGCCGCCAGACTACAGACCATGAGTTGGCCGATTGTTCCGGTGAAGGCCACGATGATGGTATTGATGAAGTACTTGCCCAGCGTGTTGGGTGGTGCCAGCCAGGCGTTCTTGTAGTTCTCCCAATGGAGTTGACTTGGGAATACCTGTGGCGGATAGCTGCTGCTCTCCTGCATCGTTTTGAACGATCCCAGAATCATCCACACGAACGGGAACACCACAACGCACGCACCTAAGACCAGAAGCACGGTGGTGAGTTTTGGTAGTTTGAACTTGCTGGGAGCCTCTGGCACCGAGACGCGAATCTGTTCTGCCGACATGGAATTCCTCTCCCTACTGATAGTGAACCCGTCGGCTCCCGATCCGGAACTGGATCATCGTGAGCACTAACAGAATGCCGAACAGAAGCATGGAGACCGCCGCGGCGTAACCAACGGCATTCGAGCGTTCATAGAAGTGGCGGTAGATGAACACCGTAATCGTGAGTGTGGTATCCAGCGGAGCGCCTGCAGAGGCAGCACCAGTGCCGGATTTACGGGTGAGGGCAAACACAGGTGAGAACACCTGAAACGCCGCGATCGTGCTGGTAATGAGCAGGAAGAATGTCGTTGGAGAGATCAATGGCCAGATGATCGTTGTCATCACCTTCCATTCACCCGCACCGTCGAGCTTCGCAGCCTCCAGTACTTCCTTGGAGATACCTGAGAGCCCCGAGAGATAGATAACGACATTGAATCCGGTGGATGCCCACACCGAGTAGATGATGATCACCACCAGCGCCTGGCTGGGGCCAGCAGCCCAATCCGGCAACCAACTGAGACCGAACAACAACTTGAGTGCCGGAGTTGGCTCCAGTAGCCACTTCTGTGGAGATATCCCGATCGTTTCCAGCAGTGCGTTCACCACACCGACATGGGAATCGAACATCCAGGCGAACACCATGGTCACGGCAACGCTGGCGGTGATGTATGGCAGGAAATACATCGTTCGCAGAATGCCCTCACCGCGGGACCCACGAAAGAGCAGATAGGCGATCACGAATCCAATGGCTATCGAGGTTGGCACGGCGATGATGACATAGTTCACCGTGACGATGAGGCTGTTCAGGACCTCGCCAACAACGAGATCTCCCTTGAAGTCTCGGGTGATGAACCCTTTGCCAAACATCGTCTTGTAGTTCTGCAGACCGATGAACTCGATTGGCCCGATGTTCCATTTCCACAGACTGATCCAGGCACCGAACAGGAGTGGCCAGACCTCGAACAGAATGAGGATGATGAAGGCCGGAACGATATAGAGCATTCCGCCCCAGCCGCTTGTTCGCTTCGATTCGACCAAGAGTCGTTGGGGCGTCATGCGGCTCGCCACTACCGCGTCGTTCCCGGTATCCATTTCGTTCATCGTCACCTCATTTTCCGGATCGTGTGAACGGCCAACTACTTCGTATACGAGCGTTTCCTTATTTGAATGTGTGCGGTACCAGCTGCCTGGTTCTGACAAACTGGGCGCCTGGAGAGGTTGTCAGGCATTGGCCATCGCGCATGGACATGACGGTACCGATTTCACCATGGCTAGCCGCGCCATCAAGCACGAGCTTGACGATCGCTTCATCTGGCATCCCCGTCCACTTGGGATGAAAGTGCGCGATTGCGGTGATACCGATTCGTTTGTTGGCCAGGAATCGACCGAGCTCGGTTGGGTTGACGTGAGCCAGCTCACAGACGAAGACGTCACACGGTTCAATGAAGGCGGCCAACTCGTCGGCGCCAGCCGGACCGTTGAGGTTGCCCGAGTAGACCAGCCGGGTTTCGCCATCCAGTAGAGACATGCTGTAGCTTTCGAAGGTGCGATTATGCTCCAGCGAACTGTGGGCGGCGAGTCTATGACGAGCGCTATCGAGATGGGAGTTCGGGAACGACTCAAACTGGATCCCGCCCGGCAGGGTGATGGGTTGCCGTACCAGATCCTTCATCGATACCCAGCGGATGGGGAATCCCAGCAACGGATCGTAGAGATAGCTGGCTTCCAGATACATCTTTAGCGCTGGAATGCCCTCTTCGGGAGCGATAACTACCAGCTCCTCGGTGCGATCGTAATGCATGCAGGATTTGACGAGCTGAAGGAATCCACCGTGGTGATCGCCATGCATGTGGGAGATGACGATCGCATGGATTTCGCGGTGGTCGAATCCGTTTCGGGCGAACATGGAGCTGGCACCATCTCCGGCGTCCAGAATGTAGTGACCCAGCCGTCCCTCTTCATCTTCTTTTGAGACGATCACGGTTTGGCCAAAGCGATCCTGTTCTGGCAGACCAGAAGCCGTACCCAGAAAGCAGAGTTGCACGTATTCTCTCCTCCCATATGCACCCACGACTGTTCGGCTGAAGAGCCTCCCCAAGCATCAGGTGGGTGTAGGTTTCATCGTCTGGTTCATTGACTGAACCATAAGTCAGATACCAAATGTTAACATCGGGTCGGGGAGTTGCATACACGTCTAGACGGCTGAAATCGTTTACATTTCAACCAATTTGGTGAACTCGACTAAATTGGTGCGCAAAATGACCAAAGGATATCGATATGACGTGTCTTCCACCTATCCCTAAATCTGCCGTCGCGGTTCTCAACATCGCGGGTGTTCAGACACTTGAGGACTGCGCCACCTGGTCGGCAGCCGAGCTCGCGCAGCTACGAGGATTCGGACCGAAAGCGTTTGCGACGGTGGTGCAGGCGATGGCTGAGGTGGGATTGGTCTTCGATGAATCCAGCGAAAAGCGGTCAGATCCGATCAACGTTGCCATGGCCGCCGAGCGAATGAAGGATGCACCGGTCATCCCGGATACGCCTACTGACTTGCCGTTTATCGGCGGACCCGCCCGCAGCGCGCTCGCCGCGGCCGGTATTCACGATCTGGCGGGTGTAGCTCGGCACTCCCGTAAGGAACTGCTGGCACTGCACGGCTTTGGACCCAAAGCGATCCGGTTGCTCGAACCCGCGTTAGCCGAGAAGGGACTGCGCTTCCGCGACGAGACATGACATTTGTCATCTTCAGTTGGTGACATCTTGACCTATGTTCTGTGTCTTCCTGCCTACACCATGGCGATAGAGACGATATGGTTAGGAAGGGAGTAGGAGATGTACCGCAAGAACTCGCACATCAAATCAGAGAAGTGGAACTGGGACTCCCGCTATATCTTCCTGTTTCTGTCTACGGTGTGGATTTACAGCCCGATTCTGGCGATTGTATGGACCTGGACGAACAATCGTCGTGATACTCCCCGGCCACCGTGGGAAGTGGGACCGATTGAAACCGTCTCCCAGCCACTGTGGGCGCAGATCAGCGCAACAATATTGGGTGTTGCCTTCATCGTCACCTATGTAGTGGTCATCTATCAGGCCTATTTCGGACGCGGAAGCAGGTACCTTGAGCCTTCCGATCGGAGACGATGGGTCATCCGGCTTGCCCTTCTCGGCATGGCGACCGCCCTATTCTGGTTGCCATACGAGGATCTGTTTGTGCGCTGGCCATCCATCGTTATTTTCGTCGTCATCGTTTGGACGATCACCTCGACCCCCGACTCCGCCTTCTCGGCGGTGATCATCTCTACCATTGCTTCGTACGCCATGCTTGCCCTCCGCTATGGAGGTGGTGTTGCTTTTGTGAACGTGGTGCTGGTATTGGCTCTCGGATTCATGGTGGCCGGATTTGTGATCAACAATGGTGTTATCAAGGAGTTGTATCTCGAGCGATCCCGCGTGCGTGATCAGGCGATTACGGAGGAGCGTTTTCGCCTTGCACGGGATTTGCACGATACCGTCGGTCACTCGATGACGCAGATCACGCTCAAGGCGCAGCTTGCGCGGAGGGTGCTGACGAGTGAACCCGAACGAGCCTCCGGCGAGCTTGCCGAGATCGAGCAACTCTCGCGGGCATTGAGTGCCGAGATTCGCCAGTCGATTGCGGGTGATGTGGTTCCGAAGCTGACGAGCGAGCTTGATCGGGCTGCGGAGCTCCTTGCGGCCGCTGATATTGAGTTGCACCGCGAGATCTACGTCAACGATCTCAGCGAGGAACTGGATACACTCTTTGGTTGGGTTATACGGGAGGGAGCGATGAATGTTGTCAAACACAATCGCGCCACCCGTTGTGACGTCACGGTTACTCGAGAGTCAGATAGGTTCTTGCTCACAGTCCGCGACAACGGACCAGGTACGGCTACCGAGATTGTTCCCGGTCAGGGACTGATGGGCTTGCGTCAACGTGTCGAGGAGTGCGGCGGCTCGCTACACTGGCAGTGTACTGACATCGGATTCACACTTGAAGTCAGGGTACCAACCGCATGATTCGCATCGTCCTTGTGGAAGATCAGGCGATGGTGAGGGGAGCGCTCGTCGCGCTCCTCTCACTGGAACATGACCTCGAGGTTGTCGGTGAGGCTGCCGATAGCGCCTCCGCGATCGCTATCGCGCGAGCCACCACACCGGATGTGGTACTGGTCGATATCGAGTTACCTGATGCAAATGGCATTGAAACGGTGAAGGTACTGGCTCCCGAGTTGCCAGCCACTCGCTTCATCATGCTCACGACTTTCGGACGACCAGGCTACCTGCAGGCTGCCATCGAGGCGGGTGCAACCGGATTTCTCCTCAAGGATGCGCCTTCCGAGCAGCTGGCCCAGTCAATTCGTCGCGTTCACGCCGGTGTCCGCGCCATCGATCCCAATTTGGCCGTCGCCGCGCTTACGTTGGGTCCAAATCCACTCACACCGCGGCAACGCGATGTGCTGCGATTGACCCGGATCGGCCACTCAGTTCAGGTTATTGCGAGTGAACTGAGTCTGAGTGAAGGCACGGTGCGGAACTATCTTTCCGAGGCGATTGCCGCCACGAGTGCCGCTAACCGGCATGATGCCGTTCGCGTCGCGGAATCACGGGGTTGGCTGGACTGACCTTCTCATCCGTCCGCAATCTGCCACAATATCAGCAGACAGAAAGGACAGCATCATGAGTGATATCGAGGTCACACGTAGCGAGGCAGATAGCCGCTTTGAGGCCCATGGTGGCGGACAACTGCTGGGATTCATCGATTACACCATCACCGATGACGTCATTGACCTGCCACACACCAAGGTGTTCCCGGAGTTCGAGGGGCAAGGTGTGGGCTCCGCCCTGGTCAGGCAAACGCTGGATCAGATCAGGGAGATCGGTGATCTCAAGGTGAAGCCCACCTGCCCGTTTATCGAGATCTGGATCAAACGTCACAAGGACTACCACGATCTGCTGGCGTAGCCTCCGGGTTTATCCCGAGGGAACACAACGGAGGGCGGCCGATCGGCCGCCCTCCGTTCGTCTGACTACTCGACGGTGAGTGTTCCCACCATGCCGAGTTGCCGGTGACCAACCTGGGTACAGTAGAAAGTGTACGTTCCAGGTTCCAGATTCAGCGTCATACTGGTTGTGCCACCGTTGCCCAACACATCCGATACGATTTTGGTTGGACTATCCATCGCGAAATCGTGGGCGAGGAAGCCGGTGTTCTCCAGATTGATGGTTACATCGGTATTCGCGGGTATGGTCAACGCATTCGGCTCAAACGCCGTGTCGACCATGCTTACTTGAAATGACTCCGAAGAGCCAGCACCTCCCTTCGCCACGGGTGTGGCCTCTGGTTCGGTCTCTTCGGGTTCAGGAGTTGCCTCGGGTTCAGGTGCTGCAGCGACAACGCCGGTCACACCCGTGTACTTCACGAGCTGACCTCCTGTCAGCACACCTGTCACCATTTCCAGGACGTACAGATTGTCATCCGCATCGAAGGCAATACCGCCCGGGATGATCAATCCATCAAGTACAACGGTCAGGGAACCATCCGCCTCGACCCGGACAACCTGACCAGGCTGGCCGTTGATCAGATCCACCGACGCGATGGATGCGTACAGGCTGCCATCGGAGGAGAAGGCCAGGCTCTGGGTCATCGTCAGACCGGTAGCGAAGACCTCTTTCTCGCCATCAAGGCTATAGGCATAGACCGGAGCCAGACCCGTCGGGAACGGTCCACCCGTGACGAAGCTGACGTAGATTCGGTCATCGGGACCTGGTACGGCGCTGCTGGGTACGCTATCGATCTCTCTGGCACCACCGCGAGCAGGATTGCCGGATTCTGGCAGGAACGGTGCCTCGATACCGCCGGTGACAGCGAAGACGGCGATTTCGCCAGTCTCGGCATCAACGGTATAGATGCAGTTTCCACCGGCATCGGCAACGTACAGTTTTCCGTCCAGATAGGACATACCGTACAGATTGCTATCGATCGCCATTGGATCAGGATCGTTCGCGATTTCGTAGTCGACGAGATTGGCCAGTACCGTCTGTTCGCCGGTCTCAAGGTCGATCTTGACGACAACGCCCTCATTGCCGGTTAGCTCAATCAGACCCACGCTTGGACCTGGAGCGCCAACGGCGACGTAGAGGGAACCATTGCCATCCAGAGCCAACCCGGCGGCACCAACGATCTCCGATTCGCCGAACGTGAAGCTGCGAAGGTTATCGGCAATCGCGGTGACGGTTCCATCCGCCGCGAGTACGCTCACCTTGCCGCTGGGGCCAGCCATGCTGATCGGATCACCAGCCGGTGTGCCATCGCTGGCGAGTTCGGAAATCGGCTCGTCACCACCGGTACCGGACTCGGTGAAATAGACGTCGCTACCGTCAACCAACACGAAACGGGGATCGGCAAGTCCTGTCAGCAGCACCTCGGATGTGACGCCGGTATCCGGAGTCGCATCGGTGACCGGTGTCGCATCCTGTGCGGAGATGACTCGACCTCCCGTCAGCATGACTGCGGAAGCCAGTGATCCGGCTGCGAACGAGCGTCGAGTAACCCTCGACGAAAACACCTGTTTCCTATCCACAGTAACCTCCTGTGTTACAAACGCGCGGACAACCACGCGGCAGAACCAGGCCGTACCCAAAGCTCACTGCCCGGAATGGCAGGAGTTCGCGAACTTATACGCTGCTCATCAAAGGTGGGAGGTTCCCAACGTTGGCCCGCGCATGTCACGGCACGGTTTGGTGGTGTCGCTACTCGGCATTCTAGCGGGTTGAAGGGAAAATGCAATATGTCCAGCACGTTTTGACAGGAATTCTCCTGCAAGCCTAGATCGCCATGGTCACGCGTTCCAAAAACTGGCGGGTGCGTTCGTGCTGCGGATTCGAGAAGAACTGGGAGGGATGGCCCTGTTCCACAATTGAGCCGCTATCGAGGAAAACGACGTTGTCGGCGATCTGACTGGCGAATCCCATCTGATGTGTGGCCAACATCATCGTGATATTGAGGTTCTTGAGTTCAATGATGATATCCATCACTTCACCGACCATCTCGGGATCGAGCGCGCTGGTCACCTCATCCAGCAGCAGGACTTCCGGCTGCATGGCCAGGGCACGAATGATGGCGATGCGTTGTTGCTGACCACCGCTGAGCCGATCGGGATACTCCAGTGCCTTGTCCAGCAGACCGAATCGTTGCAGTAGATCGCGAGCGCGATCCTCGGCCTCGCTGCGACGCTCACCCTTCACTTTGACCGGTGCCAGCGTGATGTTCTTGAGCACATTCATGTGGGGGAAGAGATTGTAGCTCTGGAAGACCATACCAACGCGGGCGCGCAGGTCGTCCGCCTGCTTTTGGCTGTTGGCGAGATCGATATCTCGCAGCCAGATAGCACCGTGCTGGATCTCTTCCAGCAGATTTGTGCAGCGGAGCAGGGTGCTTTTGCCGCAGCCGGAAGCACCAATCAGACAGGTGACCGAATGCTCCTGCACGTCCAAATTGATATTCCGTAATACCAGGTTTTGGCCATATGCCTTGTAAACAGACTCATAGCGAAGCAGTGCGATCATGCCAGACCTCCCATCTGCATCCGTTTGGCTGATCGCTGCAGCAAGTAGTCAGTAAAGCGCGCCAGCGGGATCGTGAGGGCGATAAACAGAAGCGCGGCAATCACGTAACTCGAGTAGTTGAAGTTCAATGCGGAGTAGATCTGCGCCCGACGGGTGGCCTCCAGCGGTCCGATCGTGCTGACCAATGCCGTCTCCTTCTGCAACGAGACAAAGCCACTGATCAGAGGAGGAATCACTGCCTTAATGCCTTGGGGTAGCACCACGTGTTGGAAGGTCTGGCGATTGCTGAGTCCCAGTGATCGGGCCGCCGAACGTTGGCTGCGATGCACGCTCTCGATACCAGCGCGAAACGTTTCCGCCGTATAGGCAGACGAGGTGATCACACAGGCGGTGATACCCCAGAACACCGGGTCATTTGGCAGCCAACTGATGCGGAGGCCCGGCATACCGAAACCGAGCATCATGATCACGAGCAGCGCGGGTGCACCGCGAAAAAGATCGATATAGGCGATCGCGATCGCGCGTACCGGAAACAGCACCGGATTGGTGCCGATGCGGATCAGCGCCAGAATTAGTCCAAATGCGAGCACGAGTGGCTCCGCGATCATGAACATCTTGATATTGAGTTGGAACCCCTCCCAAACTTTCGGGAAGGCTGCGCGCATATCTGGTCTGCTGAAGAACGCCTGCTGGACTGCCCCCCAACCCTCGGAGCGACCGACCGTGAAAGCGATTCCGCCAAAGATCACGATCGTGCTGAGCAAAGCGATGATCAGGGACTTGATGACGCCCTGTTGTTCCCAGAATGCCTTGGGCTTGAGGAGATCGGCCACATCCTGATCGGAAAGCGGTGGCGGTGGAATTGTGGACATTGAGGGCGCAACTCCAGGGTGAAGAGATGAAGCCGGATCACGAGTTCGCGATCCGGCTTCATTGTACTGTTCAGAAGGTCGATTACTCGCCAAATACCTTCATATCGGACGGCGGAGCCAGATACTCATCGAAGAGCGCCTGGAGGGTACCGTCGTTTTGCAGGTGCACGATGGCGCTGTTCAGGTACGGAATCAGCTCGGAGCCAAGTTCTGTGACCAGGCCGCTGCCACCGCCGCTTGCCTTGGCGGGAAGCGCGCCGGCGATCTCCATCGTTGGGAACTGAATCTCGGTGACGTAGGAGGCGATCTGAAGATCCTGGATACCGGCTTCAACCGTGCCGTTATCGAGTGCGGTCAGCGAATCCAGGTTTGTATCGAATACCAGTACATCCTGCTCTGGCTTGATGTAGTCAACCAGGTAGCTGTAGTAGATGGTGCCGACCTGTGTGCCCCACTTGAACTTGGCGAGATCGGCGAGTGTCTCGGCCTCAAGTACCGGGCTGCCTTCATTGGCGATAACCGCCAACTGACCCTTGACGTACGGAATGCTGAAGCCGACGGCGCGGGCGCGCTCTGGTGTGATGCTGACCTGTGCGATATAGGCGTCGAAATCCTTCGGACCCGGGGCGAAGCTGGCGTTCCACAGTGTGCGGCCCCACTCCACCTGCTCCTTCTCGAAGCCCAGCTTCTCGGCGACAGCGTAGATGAAGGCAGACTCGAAGCCCTTGCCGTTGGTCGGATCGTTGTCGAAGATCCACGGCTCGAAGGCGGGCTCATCGGTGTGAACGGTGAACATACCGGGGTTCTTGAGCGGCAGGATCGAAGGATCGCCGATCTCGACCTCCGGTGTTGCGCCGGGAGTACCGACCTGAGCGCTCACCTTGCCGGTGAGTGCGGCGGCCAGCATGGCGCCACCAGAAAACTGGATGACTTTACGTCGTGTTGCCATTGTCGAACATCCTTTAGGTAGCTGCTTGCGGGCGAAAACGCGACGGAGGTCGCCGCACCCATATGTATCCTACCTGAGCGAGTTGCGATTTGCATCCGCCGGGGAGCGTCGTCAGCGGGGATAACGTGATGGACTGTGCTATCTGCACAATCCATCACTTCATAATTGCTACTTTTGTTGGACCTAGATCACCTTCTGGGCATCGCGCAGCGGAATCAGGATCTCCTCCAGGAATCCGGTTACTCCCTGGTAGCTGGCGGGATAATCGCGCAGCCAGTTGCCAACCTGACCAGCCTGGGCTGCCGGCATGGCGGCGTAAGCCGGTTCCGCCATCAGGTCATCGGCGGTCTTGAGGCCGCTATAGACATCCATATAGAGCACATCGGCCGGGTAGAGCAGCGCCTGCTCGGCACTGAGCGATTCCCAATAATCGGTGGCTGCCGGGGAATCGTAGTTCGCGAATTGCAGACCCAGCGAACCCAGGAACTTGAGATCGGATACGTCCTTCGGTCCGGCCACGTAGAGATCAGACGCGCTCGCGTTGAGGAAGAGCGTGAGGATATCGCTCTGCTCGGCGGCAACGGTTTTGAACTCTTCCAGCTTGGCATCATATGCCTCGCGCATGGCCACGATCTCCGGCGCTTCCAGATCGGCACCCAGTGAACCAGCGATCTCCACGATCCGTTCGACATTGACGTCGGCAGCTTCCATATCGGTCACGATTAGTACTGGCGCGATTTCGTTAATCACGCTGTACATATCGACGGGGATACCATTGGTGGATTCCGGATCACCAAGCTCGAAGGTCTGGGCGAACAGCACCTCGACATCGGCGGCGATCAGCAGCTCGGGCTCGATATTGCCATCAAGATTGCTGATGATCTGGACCTCCTCCGCGTTGATGTTGCCCCAGGCGATGTGATCGCCATCCGGATAGGCGGAAGACGTCCAGTCATAAACAGCGGTTACCTTGATACCGAGGTCCCACAGGGCGGCAGCGGTGACGATATTCGCGGCAATCCGGGTTGGAGCTTCCGGAAGGGTGAGTTCCGTGCCCTCAAGGTCGGTGAGGCTCCATTCGCCACCAGGTGTCGCTGCTGACTGGGCCAGAGTGCGTTGACCACCAAGCACCGCGGCGGATGCGACGGAGAGGGCAGCAAAATGTCGTCGATTCATGGTCTGTTCCTTTGCGTATGATTACGATCACGGGTTGGCCGAATGCTTTATCCGACCTGAATAGTATGATATATCAACTCCCATCCACCAACTATCTTGGTCTGACCACCACGTATACTCACAGGAAGAACACTCGCCTCAGCACCGAGGGCCCATGTCCGATTCAAAACCAACGCCATTCCGCACACCAGATCTCGCCACCGAGCTTGCTCTGGCCCAACGATTGGGTGTCTCCTTCGCCGATCCGTATCAACTTCGCCTGGCCCTGACGCATCGATCCGTGCTGCACGAATGGACGCAGCATGGCGAGATCGACGCCATTATGCAGAACAATGAACGCCTGGAGTTTCTGGGTGATGCCGTGTTGGGATTCGTGACGGCGGATCGGCTCTACCGCTCACTGCCGGTTGCGCTCGAAGGCGAGCTCACGCGCGGTCGAGTAGCGCTCGTGCGGGCGGAAACACTCGTCGATTGGGCGACGGCGCTGGGTGTCCCGGAAGCGCTCTACCTTGGTACTGGCGAGGCGGTAACTGACTCGCCGCGTGATCGTATTCTCGCGGGCGCGATGGAGGCGATTATCGGTGCCATTTACCTGGATCAGGGGCAGGATGTCGTCACCAGCTTCATCAGTTCGTGGCTGGATACCGTTGAGCCAGAGATGGAATCGGACGATGCGGTCGCCAATCCCAAAGGTCGGCTTCAGGAGGTTGTGCAGGAGCGAAAACTGGAGCAACCTGTGTATGAAACGGTGGCGGAAGACGGGCCAGAGCACGCCAGAGTCTTTACTATTGATGCCATTGTGAACGGCCAACGAGTTGGTACTGGTATTGGCCGTAGCAAGCGCGAGGCCCAGCAGATCGCCGCACGGGAAGCACTGGCCGCGATCGTTGCTGACGAGTCGATTCTGGAGACAAAGGAGTAGCGCATGGCCGGACCATGGGAGCAGATTCAGGTTTTCAGCGGCAACTCAAATCCCCGCCTTGTAGAAGATATCTGCGCCTACCTCAATATCCCGGTTGGTAAGGCGGAGGTGTTTAAGTTCAGTAACGACAACACCTTCGTTCGTATCGGCAACAGCGTCCGCCAGGACGATGTGTTTGTGGTCCAGAGCTTCTCCACACCGGTCAATGACTCGATCATGGAGCTGCTGATCATGATCGATACGCTCAAGCGCGCCTCCGCTGGTCGCATTACGGCAGTGATACCGTATTACGGCTATGGTCGTACCGATAAGAAGGATCAGCCGCGTGTGCCGATCACGGCGCGGTTGGTGGCAAAGCTCATCGTGCAGGCGGGTGCCGATCGTGTTCTCACGGTCGATCTCCACGCGGGTCAGATTCAGGGATTCTTCGATATCCCGGTCGATGAGATGAGCGCCATGTATCTGACCGCACGCTATTTCGTGGAGAAAGGGCTGGAGAACCCGGTTGTCGTTAGTCCGGATCTCGGCAATACCAAGCGTGCCCGCAACTTCGCCGATAGCCTCCAGTGTCCGTTGGCGATTATCGAAAAGCGACGCGTCGGCAATCAGGACAAGACCGAGATACTGAACCTGATTGGTTCGGTGGAGGCAAGCAGGCGGTCATCGTCGACGACGAGATTGATACGGCAGGCTCAATCACCCAGGCGGTCGATGTCTGTATTCGGGGCGGCGCTCGCGAGGTCTACGCTACATGCATCCACTCGGTCTTCAGTGGTCCCGCGGTTGAACGGTTGAAGACGTCACCTTTGAAGGAAGTTGTGACCACCAATACGGTGCTGCTCCCGCCGGAGAAGCACTTCGATAAATTGGTTGTGCTGAATGTAGCGGAGCTGCTCGGTGAGGCCATTCAGCGTATTCACGCCGGTGCCAGTGTCAGCACCGCCTATCGCAGCACCGATGCGTTCCAGGCACGACTGAGCCTGATCACCGAATTTTAGGGGATGACTCCCCACCAACGCCGGGAGCGGACTGGATTTGCCGTCGCGATTTTAGTCGTGGTCGGTCTCGCCGTTATTGTTTTTCGGATGGTCCTCACCAGCGATCAGGGGCCGCTCGAACCCATGCCAACACCGGAGCCAACGGCGACGTTGAGCCCAGTCACGCCCGCCGCAACTCCGGCAACACCGCTACCAACGTTCGATCCCGATCCAGCATCACCGCCCGGTAGCCTGTTGCACATGCTTGGGTACGCGCCGGATCGCCTGGCGGATGGCTCCATTCCCCTGAACGAGATCGCGGACTACGCGGATATTCAGCGTTGGATGGCATCCCAGGGCATCGCTATACCCACCGATAGCGGTGATCCGAACTGGGATGCCTGGATCACAGGCTTGGAACCACTGGCGATTCCGGAGGTGCTAGCCACGCGCGGTAATGATGCCACCTGGCGAGCGACCTACGGATTCGGATTAGTCGATGTCTACCAGGTGCTCGCCGTTGGGAGTGCGCCCGATTTGGTGATTGTCCTCCGCGGCGATTTCGATGCCGACGTGCTTCAGAGTGCCTGGGCGGAGAACGGCTACCAGGCAGTACGTGTGAATGGCGTCACCTATTGGTCGCTGAATCCCGCCGGATCGCTCGATCTCTCCGCCACCGCCTCGCGACCTGCGCTCGGGAATATGAATAATCTGGTCCTGCTCGAGGATGGCACCTTGATCGCGACGGCACGGTCGACACGCCTGGAGCAGACGCTCAATACCGTCAACGGCACCCAGTCATCAATCGCTGACAACACCGATATCCTGACGCTCCTGCCAAGTGGCGCGTATCCGGACCAGATCGTAACGGCTTCGATACTTCGCGGCTCGGTGTTGGAGATGCCTGCGGTTTCGCCAACGATTGTTACTGTGGCCACACCGATCACGCCGATTCCGAAGGTTGGATTGCTGTTAACTGGGCTCAGCATCGCGGATTCCGGATCGCCGATCTTCGTCAGTATCGCCACCTATGACTCGGTGGAGAGTGCGACGATAGCCTACACTCGCGCCCAACGGGAGCTCGCGGTCGGTCAGTCCAGCGTAACTGGTCTACCATATAGTGAACGACTGGCCGTTACATCCATGCGCGTGCTGGCCAGCCGCAATCCGAAAAGCCTGCTCATCATTGAAGGCGTTCCGATTCAGGGATGGGATGACTGGCTGCAGATGACAGAAGAACGTGATTTCGGCTACCTCATGTGGCCGCGTGAACCATAAACACGAGGAACCTTGACTCTACTCGATTCGTTTTAGTTGTAGGTCTTAACGATCCACCGGAGGTACCCATGCATCTGACCCGACGAGCATTAGTCGCATCATCCGTAACCCTCTCGCTGCTGTCGCGGGGGCATGCGTTCGCGCGCCAGGATGAGGAGGAGTTCGTTGCCGATGCCCAGAATCGGTTGCGAACAATGCTGGATTACCTACCGGGTGGAATCCTGGATGATCACCTCGATATCACCTGGACCGATTTCGAAGGCCACTACGCCAAGCTCCCAGGTTTGGATACCGATCAGCAGTATCAGCTCGCCCCGGCATCTGAGATCACGACCATCTTCGCCAATCGACAGGATGTGCAGGATCTACTCGGGTTGGAGCTTACCTCCATCCGACAAGGGATCATCAGTGGTCTTGCCCCGAACAGGGTCATCGTCCTCGATATGGCGAGTGATCTCAGCAACCTGCCTGACCTGTGGGAGGCGAACGGATATGAATCGCGCAGACAGCGTGGCACATCGTTCTGGACGATCGGTGAGAATGGGGAGATAGACCTCGAGAATCCCGTCAATCGCCTCATGATCGCTCGTGCCAACAACCTGGCGATCGTCAACGATTCCCTGATCGTGATGGCTCCGAGATCGGCTCTATTGGCCGAGGTGGTGGAGACCATTAATGGTCAGCGAGATGGACGCGCCCAGGAGTTCGAGAAGGTGATCGCTATCATCCCCCAGGAGACGACCAATTTGTGGTTGCTCAATGGAGAAATGGTTGCCGCCACCAATCCGGAGTCTTCCGCCTATCTGGCGGAGTCCGATGCCGCAGTCGGTCCTATGCCGGAGATCATGACGCTGGCGATTGGCCAGACCGCTGGCGCGACCTGGAGCGCGGAATCACAACCGGATGATGTGCGTGCCTTCACCGTGTTGCAGCCGACTTCCCCCGATCAGGCCGAGCAAGTGGCCGCGGTGGCGGAGTGGCGTCTGCAGAACATGGTGACCGGTCGTGGTGCCATGCCGTTCGCTGATGTCGTTGGACCAGTCACCGCCGAAGTATCAGACGGTGTCGCGATCATCAGCACCACCGGTGCTGACCGCGATATGTATATCTTCACCAAGATCATGACGAATGGCGACATCGCGCCATTCGCCTACATCCCGGAGGAATCCTGATAGCCCTTAGTGGTTGAGATTGCGCAACGCTGATTCGATCGCATCGGTCAGCGTTGCGTGTTCCTCCAACAGGGCCTCGATCCGCTCGACCTTGCCCGAGAGTTCGCTCAACGCCTGGATATCGCGCGGATTCTCCTTCACCTGGCTAATCACCTCACGCACATCCGAGTAGTCAGCTGTTTTCAGACTCGCCTCCGTGAGTGTCATCGCGGCCGTGCCCTCGTCTGCGATGGCAATCTTTGGCACCAGTCCCTGCAGCTCGGTTAGCAGTTCAAGTACACGGTGACGAGGATCGTCCGGTGTCAGGGCGAGCGATGCTGCGGCAGGTACTTCAGTAGAAATACCGACTTCCTCGGCAGTATCGGTGAGCTGGACCTCAACGGCGGCACTGGCGACCTCCGATTCCGTGGCGGGTTCTACCAACGGCTCAGACTCGGTTTCGGGTGTACTTTGAGGTGTTCCCCAGCTGTTTTCGGCATCTGTCTGGTGGCTGTGACTCCATGACGTTTGCGACGTTGTCCAGCCCGCTGCGATCGTATCATCGCTGGTTGGTTTTACCTCGTCATCCAGCGCGGTAATAAAGCGGCTCGCCGGATCCGGTCCACCTGTAGATGGCGATGCCCCCCAGCCGCTCGACCAGCGATTACTCTGGTCATGTCCCGAGATGGCTGGTACTGATTCCGCGGATGTCACTGGTGCGAGGACGGCAGTCTGCTGGTCTTCCGCATCTGTCGAACTGGTAGCGGCTCCCCACTCGGTGTCGTTGGTGCTCGGCGTTGCGACGCGGGTACCACAGGTCGTGCAGAATCGGGCCCCCGATCTGATCGTGGCTCCACAGTTGGTACATGTTTCCATAGTGATCTCCTCGTCGAGCGCGTCGTCGCTAGCCCGACTTGATTCTGGATGCAGAAGTCTCTGCGCAAATCCTACCAGCTTGCGAATGAGTGACAAAGATCGTTCCCGGAACTTTCGCTACGAACATGCGCGGTACAATACTCTGTATTGTGCACCGGAATGTTCCGGTTTTTACGAACGTGTAACACGAGGCAGATAGCAGCATGGCAAATGTACTTGTCGGGCGCCGGGTGATGCAGAGCAAGCAGCTCCCGGTTGGAACCGCGGCCCTCTTCAACGTTGCTGCCGGTGAGCTGATTCAGATTGTTGATATGGCTGGAGCTCAGGTGGCGTCTTTAGTGGCTTGGGGAGGTACCGAACGTCTCAGTACTCCGGTCACAGTAAGCGCAAACGCATCGATCGTGCTCAAGAAGGGTGACAAACTCTACGGAAGCAACAAGACGGAGTTGCTGGAACTCGTGGAGGATACCGTTGGTCGACATGATCTTCTGACGGGAACCCTGCCGACACCGGCACCAACTTCAACGGTGCAGACGGTAGTGACCAGCAATCAGGAGGCGCTCAAGGCCGCCGCCGCGGATGCTCCCGACGACGATGTCAGCAATCCGGTGAACTTCTTTAAGCACGTCACGATCAAGGGCAAGGGCGAGTTGGATTGCAAGGAATCGTTCAGCGAGCGGAACGATACGGTGGTGTTGGTGGCGCTCACCAATTGCACCGTGATCATCGGCAATCAGTATCACGAGCGAAAACCCGGTGTCACCGCTGGCAAGACAGCGATGGAGAAGGATGGTGTGGTTCTGGTGCGTGTCTACGCCTAGAACAGCAGGAGCACCAGCCAGGCGGTGGTGATGACGATCACGATGGCCGTGATCACAGCCACAATGATATCGGTGCGCGAAGCATATCGCTTCAGATCGTGATCGGCTGGCTTCATACACAACATCTCCCGGCTCAACCTCACCGGTATAGCACACACGGAACGGTATTGGCAGACCGTTCTCTTAGGAGCGCAATGACGCGACTCCGAAATACCCCGAAAGGAGTGGTACCCTCTCATGGCACACCATCATCTGCTCATCATGGCCTATGGCGGACCCGACAAAATGGAGGATGTCCGACCATATCTTCTCGACGTGCGTCATCACCGTCCGACATCTGAGGAGATCTTCGCGGAAGTGGAATCGCGCTACCAGCTTATCGGTGGTCGCTCCCCGATTCTGGAGCTGACCCTGGCGCAGGGTCATGGTATCGAGCAGTACCTCAACGATCAGGCCGCCGATGGCGAGCACTGGAAGGTCTGGTTCGGTATGCGCCACTGGCATCCATACATCGCTGAGACCATGGAGACGATGAAAGCCGAGGGAGTCGACCAGATTGTCACCCTCGCTATGGCTCCCCACTACAGCAGCATGTCGATCGGTGCCTATCACAAGGCGGTTGACGCCGCTGCTGATGGTATGCAGGTTGCCCATATCAATCGTTGGAATCTGCTTCCTGGCTATCTCGACGCGCTTACCGAGCGCATCAACGACGCCCTGCTGAAGTTCCCTGAAGACGTTCGGGACTCGGTGCCGATTATCTACACCGCCCACAGCTTGCCGGAAGCTATCAAGGCGATGGGCGACCCGTATGAGTCTGACCTCCACGCCACCTTCGAAGAGATGAAGTCTCGCTTCTCCAGTCATCCCGGCTTCTGGGCCTATCAGAGCGCCGCGATGACCAAGGATCCGTGGCTGGGGCCGGACGCCAGCGTCATCATCGACCGTATTCATGCGGAAGGCGGTCAGCATGTGTTGGTGGTACCGGTAGGATTCGTCTGCGAGCACGTTGAGGTTCTCTACGACATCGATGTCGAGTTCATGGAGCAGGCGAAGAAGCTCGGCATGCAACTCGAGCGTCCGATAATGGTCAACGATCACCCCACGATGATGGCTGGTTTGGCCGAACTGGTGCGTACTCGCGCCAGTGAAGAAGGTTGGCTCTAGACGTGCCGAGAAACGTCGCCGTTATCGGGGGTGGTATCAGCGGGCTCGCTGCTGCCTACGCGTTGTCGCAGCAGGTGGATATCCGCGTCACGCTCTATGAGGCCAGCGATCGTGTCGGTGGCGTACTGCACACGGAAACCAGCGATGGTTGGGTGATCGAGCACGGACCGGAGAGTTTTCTCACCTTGAAGCCGCGCGGCATCGGAATGGCGCGGGAGCTTGGCCTGGAACCGCGGTTCCAGACAACGAATCCGAAAAATCGCGGTTCGCTGATCATGAAGAGCGGCAAGCTCCACCCCATGCCGGAAGGATTGACGGGGCTCATCCCGAGTCAGTTTGGTCCCATGGCGAAGACACCATTGGTCTCGCCGCTGGGCAAGCTGCGCATGGGTATGGATTTCGTCATACCGGCGAAGAAGGACGATGTCGACGAGTCGCTCGGATCGTTCATTCGCCGCCGCCTCGGCAGTGATATCTACGATCATCTGATCGAACCACTGATGGCTGGCATCTATAGCGGCAACGGCGATGAACTCAGTCTGCAGGCGACATTTCCTCAACTCCGGACCGCCGAACGAGAGTACGGTGGGTTGATTAAGGGCGTGTTGGCGCAGAAGAAGGCACAGAAAGCCCGACCCATCGGTCATCAGGCGCCCATGGGATTTCTGAGTTTTCGCAATGGCATTCAGGAACTCGTCGATGCTTGTGCCGGCGCGATTACCGCCAATGGTGGCAAGATCGTTATCCAGGCTCCCGTCAGCTCGCTTCGCCGCACCTCGTCTGGTTTCGCCTTCACCTTGCCAGATGGCGAGGTCGAAGCGGATGCCGTTGTTCTGGCGGCGCCGGTGCATGTGCAATCGGCGCTTCTCCGCGAGATCGCACCCCGATCCTCGGCAGCGATGACGGCTATTCCGCAGGTTTCATCCGCGGTGGTCATGCTCGGGTACGAGGAGACATCCACCAATCGCGCACCGGGCAACTACGGGTATCTCAGCCCTCGGGCAGAGAGACGCCCCGTCAAAGCCATTACCTGGATGTCGTCCAAATGGGAGGGGCGAGCACCGAATGGGCATTTTCTGGTGCGCGGTTTCCTCGGTCGGGCTGGTGACGAGTCGGTTCTGTCTGGATCGGATGCGGATCTGGAGCGCCTGGTCCGTGCGGAGATCGCGGCAACAGCTGGCATCACCGGTGAGCCGGTGTTAAGCCGCGTCGTGCGTCTCAATGCCGCCAGTCCCCAATATCTGGTTGGTCATCTCGATCGCGTAGCCGTGATTGAGGAGGAGATCGCCACGATTCCCGGTCTGGAAATCGCTGGCAACATGCTGCGCGGCGTCGGTATTCCGGATGCAATCGCCGCAGGAGAGCGTGCATCTGCTAACGTGGTTGCATGAGCAAGCGACACGAACCCGATCGCGAATACACGGGCGCGGAGCAGCAGCAGAGCTTCCTCAAACGACGCTATCAGGCGTTCGCTGATCGCTCACGCGATCCCGGCGACGTGTTGACCTGGGCGGTTGTGTTAGGGGCGTTGATCTGTTCGCTTCTCATCGTCTGCGTCGCTGTTGCGGATTTACGTAATTTAGTGCTACCGACGCTATTTGCCATAGTTCTCTGGGTTATCGTGGTGAGCCGTTTCGGTAGGGTCAATGTTGCCGCGATCCTGTGGGGCGCCTCGACCGCCGATAGCGAGCGGGTGCCAAACCCAGTCTTCGTTTACTTCCCGACACTTGCTCTGGCTGTTGTTTGCCTTGTTGCCGTCGTCATTGACGCGGGCACCGGTTGGGGCTTCGGCTGGTTTGGTCTGGCGCTTGGCATCGCTTCGTTCTGCTACTGCGTGATGTTCGCGCGGAGTTGGTCACATCGCTGACATCGAAACGAAAGGAAAATCCCATGGTTAACCGACGTCACCTTATAGCCGGTGCGCTGGCTGCTCCCGCGTTCTCGATCGGATCGGCTATCGCCCAGGAGGCGACTCCAGCGGTTGATCGGCAGGCACCGACGACGACGGCCGTATTGTCGGACTGGCTCACTGCCCAGGCAGCCTTGAGTGAGTTGGGAAATGCTGTCACCGAGGCGTTCTTCGCCGCCGATATCGAAGCCATCGCGAGTGTCTCAGATGCTGCCGTTAGGGCTGCCCTGGCTAACGGCCAGGATGTGCAGCGTATTATCGATAGATTCACGACTAACCAGATTCGCTTCTCCTTCAGCGCTGTCGATGCCTGGTTCTATCTGCAGTACACGCCAGAGGTCATTGTTGGTCACATGGTTCAGGGATCGGCATTCGTCTTCCAGGCCGCTCCCGAGGAGCCGCAGACCGAGACCTTTCCTACTGGTACATGGCGTGGCGTTATCGGTCCGGGAGTGATCGATCTACGCTGTCTGCTGGAGTTTGCAGGTACCGCCGAATCACCGGAGGTGCAACTGTCTATCCCCTCACAGATGCTCGCCAACCAGCCGATGGATAATGTCACCTTCCAGGCCGATGTGCCCATTGGCGAACGGATCGATGAGCGTTCCATGCCGATTGGTGGTGACGTCATCGCGACCAATATCTGGGCGGCGGAGTACGAGTGGGGCGGACATTCCCTGGTGGTGAATACCTTCTGGGATACCGAGATGCGGATGGCGGGATTGACGTTGAGTCCGCAACCGCCAGTGTTATCGGCGGTTGCGCGAGAACCGATTCGTTGCCGATTGCCGTTCGATGGTGCCTGGCTGGTGTATTGGGGTGGCGAAACGGTTTTCGCCAACTACCACGCCGCGGTGGCACCGCAGCGACACGCCTTGGACATTATGATCTGGCGTAATGGTGCCACCAGCACGGGTACCGGCCGTAAACCAGAGGAGTATTGGTGCTTCGGGCAGCCACTGTTGGCACCAGTAGCCGGGACCGTTGTTCATGTGCTGGACGGTCTGGAGGATATCCAGCCGCAAGCTGCGTTAAGCGGGGCTGATCATCCCGCTGGCAACCACATTGTGATCGAGACCGAGGGCGGTTTCATCTACCTGGCACATTGTCAGCAGGGCAGTATCCAGGTGGCGGAGGGCGATGAGATCGTCGCTGGTGATGTGCTGGCATTGGTTGGCAACTCCGGTAACACCTCAGAACCACATATTCATATCCACGCGCAGACCGTTGCCGATTTCTATGATCCACGTGCGGTCGGCGTGCCACTGATCTTCACTGAACTCACGGTCAACGGTGAATTCATGGACGAGACACCGCTCTTGTACGGCACCATTGTCGAGTCCGCCTAGCACCAGACCGTTTTCGTCACCATAGAAGGAGGGCACGATGACTGACCGCATCCACCGTATGCTCACGATGTTGCTCGGCGTAGTCCTCGTGATTACTGGTTCTTCACCTCTCACCGCTGCAGCACAAGGTAGTTTCGATCTCGGTTTCGAACCGGTGGCCCAAGGCGAAGGCTTCACGCGTCCGACCGTTATCACCAATGCCGGTGATGGCAGCGGTGTGCTCTACATCGCCGAGCAGCCGGGGATTGTGTCCACAATCGTCGACTCCGAGCGCTCTGAGGAGGTCTTCCTCGATATCACCGATCGCGTCAACGATAGCGGCAATGAGCAGGGCTTACTTGGTCTGGCGTTTCCTCCGGATTACGCGGTCTCCCACGTCTTTTACGTCTACTACATCGATGGCGCTGGTAGTACCGTTGTCAGCCGTTTCGCCGTCGCCGATAACGGTGTCGCTGACCCTGAGAGCGAGCAGGTGATCCTTACCCAGGAACAACCTTATGCGAATCACAATGGCGGTCAGCTCGCCTTTGGACCGGATGGGTATCTGTATATCGGCCTCGGTGACGGCGGATCGCAGGGTGATCCCAATGGTAATGGAGAGCGGCTCGATACGTGGCTCGGCAAGATCCTGCGTATCGATGTTGATCCCGCCTACCTGCCCGCTGATCAACCCTACGCGATCCCGGAGGACAATCCGCTCATCGATACCGAAGGGGCGTTACCGGAGATCGTTGCATACGGACTGCGCAATCCCTGGCGGTTCAGCTTCGATGCCGAGACAGGCGATCTGCTGATCGCCGATGTTGGTCAGAACAGGATTGAGGAGATCAATCTGATACCCATCGATCCGGGGGAAGCTGTCAACTTCGGTTGGAACACGATGGAGGGTAGCGAGTGTTACACCGATCCTGGTTGTGACCGTACCGGACTGACCCTACCCATCATGGAATACACCCATGATATCGGTGGTTGCTCCGTTACCGGTGGATATGTGTATTATGGAGAGAACCTGCCTGACCTGAACGGCACCTATATCTTTGGCGATTACTGCACCGGCTATATCTGGCAGGGTGTGCGTAACGGCGACGGTACGTGGACGATGAACGGTCCCATTCCGAGTGGTCTCGCCATCTCTACGTTTGGCGTGGATGAGCAGGGCGAACTGTATGTGGCTGATCTGAACAGCGGCATCATCTACCGACTGGAGGCACCGTTATGATCCGATTCCGTCTGGCGAGTCTGGACGATGTCCCGCAGATTGCACCAATTGAACGAGCCGCCTCGGAACTTTTCCGGGGGACAGAGATGTCATCGATTGCGGACGATCCGCCCATTCCCGATTTGGTACTCGAACAGGCGGTGGCGGAGCAGCGGCTGTGGGTTGCGACCGAGTATGGTACCGTTCGCGCCTATTTACTGGCGAATGTGTTGCCGGAGAGCCTGCATATCGAGCAGGTTACAGTGCATCCGGATGCAGCGCGCCGAGGTATCGGTGCCATGCTGATCGAGTCTGTTTCTAACGATTCGCGTGCAGCCACGCTGGGGAAGCTCACACTCACGACCTTCAGCGATGTACCGTGGAATGCGCCGTACTATGAGCGCCTTGGTTTCGTTGAGGTTGCGGAGTCCGAGTGGCCGGCCGGTGTCGCTGAGATCGTCCAGACGGAACGGAATCAGGGGTTATGGTCATGGCCGCGTGTGGTCATGGCGCGCCTCGTGGGTTGAACCTGGCTCCGGATCTGACTTGGGGTGGCTGGGGCGACCAGGTCGACCCCTACGGGACGACGTGACGGTTTGTTCTGGACTACGTGCCGCGTGTGATGAATCTCGTTATCGGTAGCACTTTGGACCGGCTACGGCGGGGGGTTCTGCGGAGCCGCTTCGCGTCTCGCAGGATGAGCAAAGCGCCCCGCTGAGTGTTCGAGTTGGCTGAATCTCGAACCGGGGCGCCCTGCCAAGGGGAGGGGAAGGAGAAGGAACTACGGACGTAGGTTTGGGGAATCCGTACTTCCTGATATCTCCATAACGACCACTATGCAAGAATGGTTCCACGAATCGCGGAGTTCTTAGTACCTGGTCATTATCTATAACGGATGAACGCCTCAAAAGTGTCGGTCACAGACGATATTGTCCTCGGTTCGATGCTGAGGGCCATACCGTCCATCACATTCCACATGGACATGAACGTTGCCCAATCGTAGTAGCGCCAGACCGCCGTTCCCGGGTCCGTCAGATAGACGCCGGATTCATCGTAACCATAGGCGGTCATGACATGCATGTACTGGGTGAGTTGGTAGCGTGTGCCATCGGCTTCGTAGGCATCGAACGAATTCACCGTACCTTGTATCGCCAGCCAAACGACGACCGGTCTGCCAGCCGCGAGTTCCTGTTTCAGGAGCTCGGGATCGCCATCCGCATAGAAGGCATGCGATGGAATCCCCCAACCACTGAGCGCGATCTGCAGCGGATTTGCATAGATACCGTAATCGGTGGTGTTGCCCCATTCACCCCAGATGTTGCCGCGATAGCCTTTGTGTGGATTCTCGCTCAGTGGGACGACCGTATCGAAGTCGTACTCAGTAATGTTCCAACCGCCCATCGTGGCGGCGATAGTGGCGCTGGCGTACTCGCAACTTAGCGGACGCTGCTGCTGGTAGAGATACGCACCCGGAAGCATGACACTGGAATGAGTGCCCGATGTGGGGATGTGCTGCTCAATGGCGTCGGGTATGTACTGGCCGGGAATCCTGGTCACCAGTCCCGATTGCCAGACAACGATACCGAGCACGAGCAGCACTGCCACCACACCCAGTTTTCGTGGGAATCTGCCTATTTTCGCATGCTGGTGAGAGAGAAACGCCGTAGCCATCTATAACGCTCCTGCCGGTTAACAGGATAACGTTCCAGATGCGGGAAGGTGTCATGCATACGTGTAGGGGCGGATCCGATCGCAATCGGTATCCGCCCGTGTGAGAGTGCCGTTCTTCGGATTTACACCTGAGCCAGCGCCTGATCCAGATCGGCGATGATATCTGCCACATCCTCCAGGCCGATACTGAGGCGGAGGAAGTCCGGTGTGACACCGGTACTGATCTGCTCCTCCTCGGTCAACTGCGAGTGCGTGGTTGTTGCCGGGTGAATAATCAGACTCTTGGCGTCACCGATATTCGCCAGGTGGCTGAACAGCTTGACGCTCTCCACCACCTTCTTCCCCGCTTCAGCACCACCCTGGACGCCGAAGCCGATGATGGCACCGTACTGCCCCGCCTTGAAGTACTTCGTCGCCGCCTCGTGCGTTTCGCTGCCAGGGAGACCCGGGTAATTCACCCACGCCACCTTCGGGTGCTGGGAGAGGTACTCGGCCACGGCAAGTGCGTTGGCGCTGTGCTTCTCCAATCGTAGACCAAGCGTCTCGGCGCCCTGCAGGATTTGCCAGGCATTGAATGGACTGATTGCCGGACCGAGATCGCGCAGTAGCTGGGTACGTACCTTGATGATGAATGCGATTGCGCCAAACGTATTGGCGAAGCTGAGACCGTGATAGCTCGGATCGGGATCAACGAAATCCTCCTTGAAACGAGGGTTGTTGGCCCAGTCGAACTTGCCTGCATCGACGATCGCGCCGCCCATGCTGGTGCCGTGACCGCCGATGAACTTGGTCAGCGAGTGGATGACGATATCGGCACCGTGCTCGATCGGTCGCACCAGCGCCGGGCTGGGCGTGGTGTTGTCCAGCACCAGTGGCAAACCAGCCGCATGCGCCACCTCCGCCACGGCGGCGATATCCAGCGTGCGCAGATCCGGATTACCGATTGTCTCGCTATAGACCGCACGAGTTTTGTCGGTGATCGCCGCCGCGATTGCCTCCGGTGTGGCATCGACGAACTTCACCGTCACACCGAAGCGTGGCAGCACATAGTGCAGCAGATTGAACGTGCCGCCGTAGAGACTGGTGGTGGAGACGATCTCGTCGCCGCTCTTGGCCAATGTCAGCAAGGCGAGACTGATTGCCGACTGCCCGCTGGCCAGCGCCAGCGCCGCCACACCGCCTTCGAGCGCTGCCAGGCGCTGCTCCAGCACATCAGTCGTCGGGTTCATCAGGCGGGTATAGATATTGCCGAACTCTTTCAGACCAAACAGATTGGCCGCGTGTTCGGTGCTGTTGAACTGGTATGAGGTCGTTTGATACAGCGGCACCGCCCGGGCGCCAGTGGTGGGATCGGGCTGCTGGCCAGCGTGAAGGGCGTTGGTATCGAATCCGTATGTGGTGTCAGACATGGTATTGGTTCTCCGTAATTGGGTAAACGATTCACAGCACCTCGTTTTATACGCGGTGAAAGGCCGTGATTTGTTGTCGCTCACGTAGCATCGGACTTTATGTCCGGTGACCGCCGCAGGATCACGTAGCATCGGACTTTACGTCCGGTGACCGTCGCAGGCTGTAGTTGTTGGATCAGTGGCTATAACACATGATGTTTTCCCGGGGCCGGTGCATCGTCATCACGATGTCGCCTGCCCGGCGGAAACGCCCTCTTCCAGGTGGGACATGAAATCGGCCACGATCGGATTTAACTGATCCCAATCCTTGAGAAAGGAATCGTGACCATTCGGAGAGTTGATCAGTTTGTAGCGAGCATCCTTGCCGCGATCAGCGAGGCGGGCCGCCAGCAACTCGATATCATCCGGCGGGAAGAGCCAGTCGCTACTGATACCGACAAAGAGCATCGGTGCCGCGATCTTCTCGAACCAGTGCTCATCGCCGCCATCCCGACCCACATCGTACATATCCATGGCCCGGGTGAGATAGAGATAGCTGTTGGCATCGAAGCGTTGCACCAGCGCCTTGCCGTGGTAATGAAGATAGCCCTCGACATCGTAGGTTGGACCGAACTCGGGGTAAATCGACTTTCGCACCGCCGGATTGCGACCGAAGCGATTCCCCAGGCTCTCGCGGCTGTGATAAGTGGTCATTGCTGCCATGCGAGCGATAGCGAGACCCTGTTCCGGAAAGACGCCGAACTGGAGATAATCGCCATTGAGCCAATTGGGATCGGCCATGATCGCCCGCCGTCCGACCTCACCATGGACGGCGATACCGAGCGCGTTCAGATTACCGGCGGCGGCGATGCAGCCGGTGCCGGCGACGATATCGGCGTGACGCGTCGCCCACTCCAACGCCTGGAAGCCACCGATGCTGCCGCCAATCGCGATGACGCGGGTGATGCCGAGCGAATCCAGCAGCAAGCGTTGCGTCGTGACGATATCGCCGATCGTGATTAGCGGGAAGCGGAGTCCGTAATAGCCACCGAAGGCATCCTTGCTGGCCGGACCGGTGCTGCCCTGGCAGCCACCGAGTACATTCGCGCAGATGATGCAGTGGGTGCGGGTATCGATTGGCTTGCCTGGTCCAATCACCGGTTCCCACCAGCCGCCATCGCCGGCGGCAAGCGAATCGCCTGTGAGCGCGTGCAGGATGATGACGGCGTTATCGCGGGCGGTGTTGAGTTCGCCCCAGGTGCGGTAGGCGATGGTGACGTTATCCAGCGTATCTCCGTGCTCCAGCGTGACCGGACCCAGCTGGGCCAGCTTCATCACGCCCTCTTGCGATGGTCGATAGCTCGGCACGACATGGAGATGCCGTCGCATGAGTTCGTTCGTGGTGGCTGGATTGTCGTCGATACCGCTCATGGTCACTGTCCGTTACTGGAGAGGGTGGGGCAGTGCATGCGGGAGACGAAAAACGCCTCCTGCGGATGGGAGGCGACAATGCGGATGCAGTGTAGCTGATCCCTTATCTCGCAGATACATCTGCCGGAGTTGGCACCTTGTGAGCATATGCTCCAGGTTGCCGGGCTTCACAGGGCCGAGTCCCTCCACCTCTCTGGATAAGGTCATTCAGTTGTTAGCGGCGATTGTAGGTGGGTGGGGGAGGAGATGTCAAGACATCTTGCTGTTTTACCATCTTGCTGTCTGAATAGCTCGTTGGATTCGCGACGATCCGGACTTCTTTCCAGGGCATACGACCTGGACACTCTGTCGGGAACTGCTTTGGCTATGCTAGTCTGCAGGAGACTCCAGCAACGTCACCGAAACGGTTTTCGTATCCACCAACGCCCGCACACCCAGCGGCATGGCGATCATCGGGGAGTAGTGGCCGAAATCCATGTTCGTGATTACCGAAATCATGTTGCTGATCGCTCTCCGGAGCAGTCGATCCAGAGATGTCCCAATGATCCTCAGGGAAGTCATAGGGCTTCGCGAACAGGAGCCCTGCGATTCGGTCGAAGAAGCGCCCGTGAACTCCAAACCTCCCATGAGTTCATCGGTGGCGTAGGCGGACTTCAGATCGCCAGCGGTTTCGATGAAGAGGATGGTGCCGTCCAGATTCGGCCAGTACCGCGTTCCCCACAGCAGATTGAGGCACTCCAGGCATCCGCCAATCAGCGGTCCTTCGGCGCGACCTTCTTTGAGGACAGTCCAATCGGTATTGGGTTCATGAGTGCGGCGGCGAGTTCGATCCTCGCCTGTCTCCCAATCCAGAAACTCGCGTGTCCACTCTTCTGGATAGGGAACGTTGCCTGGGGAGTCGGACGATGTGAGGAGTTTGAGCATCCAATCCTGACTGATCTCCGGCATCCTGGGGAACTCGGCCCAATCGCTCAGCAGATAGGGGCCGTTGATCGTGCAGAGACCTGTCATTGCATGGATCGCGACATTGAGTGAGGTGGTATCGCTGTACCCGATGAACGGCTTGGGATTGGCGCGGATCAGGTCGAAATCCAGATATGGAATCACATCGATACTATGCGTACCACCGATGGTGCACATGATCGCGTTCACCCCAGGATCGGCGAACATGGCATTGATATCTGCAGCGCGGTTTTCGGCAGTATCGGAGACATGTCCGCGATTGTTGAAGGCATGCGGTGCGATTTTGACCCGGTAGCCCAGTGATTCGATATAGCGAACACCATGCATCGCGCGTGGCAGGAATGTCTCACCACCAAACCACGATGGACTGACGATGCCGAAGCATCCTCCTGGTCCAAGAGCCGGGTATTTCAGCAGGTTTGTGCCCATCCTGATCCCTTTCAGTCAACTGGATGCAATGATAGCAACGAGGTTTGGCGTGATGAATACCGCCACGTGTAAGCGAATCGCCGAGGAACGGCATCGGGTGATGCAGACGTTCCTCGACGATTTCATGCGTGAGTGGGAGATGACTCATCGCTATGTGAACGAGCAATTGATCCGGGAGTGACGTTACTCCGTCGCCTGCTTGGTCAACACCACGCGCCAGGTCTCAGGACCCTCTTCCAGGTACTCCCACCCCAGCTGACCCGGACGCTCGGCCATGAACTGGTAATAGAGCGGCAGGATCGCAAGTCGTTGACCAGCTCGAACGACTCACCGGCAGCCAGATCGTCGAACGTCTGGAACAGGAGCGGATGTCGCTCACGCGGGGCGATCGGGCGAACATCGATAGACTTGGTGGTGCTCATGTGTGTGCTCCTGTCACGAATGCGATCCGGGGATGACCGACTCTCACCCGGATGTAACAATACCTACCATAGTCCTCGGATATGATCGTGAGTATCGAGATTGCTGATATCGTGTCGGGATAAAGCTTACGCGTCGATGCCAGACCCCTTGCTCAGTCGTTGTCCCCGGTCCTAGTGGTTGTCGAGCTCCATTTCGCCTGAGTACCTGGCCTTGTTCGACGGCAGTGAGCCAGGCGCTCATGCCCTCGTCCCAGTGCGATGGATAACCGAATCCCTGTGATACCGCCACTTGCCTTGCGGCGTTACGGAACAACGTCGTGATACCGTGGATCGCCTTCCAAATATCGTCGCGGTCGGCGTGAGGGTAGGTGCTTAGCAGCAGTGCATAATCTTCCGTTGGCAGGAGGTTTGCCAGAACTTGCCCTGTTTGCCGATGCGACGTGCCACGCATACAACTCGCCGACGTACCAACCCAGCATCTGGTAGAGCATGTCCCGCACCGGCGATTCCAGATGGGAGACCACTTCATCGGATACTGACCGCGCGCGTTCGCTTTGGCAACGTTGTTCAGGCACCACCAAAACTCGTTGCAGCAGGCTAGATACCCGTTCTCCGTCGGAGGTGTATGCCAGAATGCAGCTCCGGTTGAGAGAGATCTTTAGTCGGCAACAATCCCGTCTTTATCAAGCAGCACCTGGCGCAGAGGCGTCGTTGTGGAAATCGGCAACGCTGCATTAACTCATCCATCATCTGTAGATCAACGCGTTGATAACTCAGCAAAGATCATCAAGCCAGGCATAGCGGTGCATCATCGGCGGCATCTCCCAGCCGAATGCCGATTTGTACGGCTCCTGCACCATGATCGGCTCACCGAATACCCGACTCCAGTCAGGATCCTGCAGGTATCCGGAGAGATCGCTGACGATCAGTGCGATATCGAAGTCCTGCCAGGCATCAGCGGCCACCGCCGGATCGGTTCGCGAGCCATCCAGGAAGATCGCGCGTATCGATCATCCACGCGACGAGTTCGAGGACGCAATCAATAGCCGTGAGTATCGGGAATTTGCTGATATCGTGTCGGGATAAAGCCTACAAACATTTGCATTGGCATTTGGCCGTGTCCCTGTTACTACCAACCGGCCGGTGATAACGTCTCTCGACGGTGCCGTATAATAATCCGACTGAAATACTCGGGAAACCATCAAATCCCCAAGTACGTAATATCGGAGTGCCATCAGATGACGACAGCATCAACATCCACCATCATCTCACCACACCTGCGATCATTAGCGGAATCGATTGCCTCCGCTCCGGATCAATCCGAGCGTCTCCTGCAAGACTTCTGGACCGTGATCCAGCAAGAGGGCACGCCCCTGATCGAACCATCAGATACGTCGAACGCGTGCCTCGTTACCTGGCTCTATCGCCAGACCGATCGCGAGATCGCCAGCATCGAGGTGATCGAACCGTTCAGCTGGAAGGCGCGGGAGGCGCGTCGTCTCTCCAAATTGGATGGCACCGATATCTGGTACATCAGTTGGCATGTGCGTAACGATCTGCGAGGGTCCTATGGCTTTCTGATTACGTGGGCGGATGGTGGCGAGCCCTGGCGTGGTGCCGATCCGCTGGCACGCGATTACGAGGGCGATGGTTGGGAGGAAGAGGGGCGCACCTCCGTGATCGTGATGCCGCAGGCAGCGTCGCTGACCTGGCGCCACGCCGACCCCTCCGTTCCGCGCGGCACGATACATGAGCACACTTTCCACTCCGATACTCTCGGCAATAAGCGCGCGATCCTGGTCCATACGCCCGCGGGATACGAGAAGTCAGCGGGACCATATCCATTCGTCGTCATCTTCGATGGCGAGGAACCCGGTCACCCGGCACCGGACGTGATCGATAACCTCATCGCTGCGGGGATGATTCCGCCATTGGTCGCGATTCTGGTGGACCAGATCGAGATTCGCGATCAGGAACTCCCGGGTAATCCACACTTCTCTCGTGCCATTGCCACCGAACTCGTGCCTTGGTTGCATACTGAATACAAACTCTCCAACGACCCCAGGGACGCAATCCTGAATGGCGGTAGCTACGGTGGCTTCTGTTCCGCTTACACCGCGCTCCATCACCCGGATGTCTTTGGAAATGTCGTCATGCACTCACCCTCGTGCTGGATGCATCCCAATCTGATGGAAACCTGGGCGACGCGGAACGGCGACATGACCGCGGATCCGGTCGGTGAACCGGCGGATATCCCGTTGCTGATCCAGGAGTTCCAGACCGCTGAGCGCGTGCCAATCCGCATCTGGCACGAGTGCGGTGGCGTCGAAAATGGACCCGCTCCAGCCCGAATCTGGCAGACGTTCGGCAATCGCTGGCTGCACGATATCCTGCAACTGAAGGGATACGACACCACCTACCGCGAGTATGTCGGCGGTCACGATCACGCCTGGTGGCGTGGCACCATGGCCGAGGGATTGATCTGGGTATTTGACCGATAGGGTTGCGGGAGGTCCGATGGTAATCGGTGATTGCCCTACGCTCGACAATAGAGGACGTCTGGTTCCTTTTCCTCGTTGTCGGCACCATCGGTGAACTCAACCGCTTCGAAACCGCGATGCTCGTAGAACGCTCGTGCCGCCTCGTTTCTCTGGAACGTCCACAATCGCATTGGCGGTTCGGCCATCTCGATCGCCTTCTGGAGGAGCGCGCTCCCGACTCCCCGACCCTGATACTCGGGCAGGATATAGAGCTGCTCCAACATATCGCCGAGCACCGCAGCATATCCAGCGATCACACCGTCGATTTCGGCCACCCAGACCTGCTGTTCCGGCAAAACAATTGTCTCCATCCACCAGAGGTCTTCTGCGGGAGTATGGAGCTTTGGTAGCCATGGCATGGCGGTTTCTACGGAAATACGATGAAGCCGAGCAAGCGTCGGTGCATCCTCCTTGCGGGCGAGGCGAAGATTCATGCCAATGGTTCCTTTCTGAGGAGGCTAACGATAACGCCAAACGTCACACCGATGCCTACCGCCATCGCCGACAGGATCGGACCATGATAGCGCGCCCAATCTACACCCATGCCGCCAAAGGTGATTGCCACCATCGTTCCTAACACGATTGCGATCAACGCCGTCGCGCTGCCGATTCCGCGTCGCCAACATAGCCACGCCAGAACCACCCCACCGATCAGCGCCAGCAAAACCTCCAGCGACCACGCCACACCGAAGAAGCGTCCAAGTACTGACCACTCGACACCGGTGAGTCGATTCCAGCTCCGCTGGATTGCCTCGAGTGGATCCCCAACGGCATTCTGGGACCAGATATCGCCCTGTATCTCCATCCCCAGCCTGCGGTAATCGAGCAGGTTTCGGCTGTGCTGAATCGGATGTCGCCACAGATAGGGATAGCTGGCGATGAACGTGAGCGCTGCGACCAACGGTGTGCTCAGCAACATCCAACCCAACCTGATCTGGCTCTGGCATAGCCCTCTCTTGGTGATAGCGGGAGTGTTCCACAGAACAAGCACGACACCGATGAGCGCAAGTGCCACGGCGATGCCCAGGGGGCTCAGCTTGGTACCACCTCCGAGACCGATGGCGATACCGAGCATAGTTGCTCGCCACCACGATGGCTTCTCCGCCAGTCGCGCCGCCAGCCACGCACTCAGCGCGATGAAGAGCAGGAGGGTGATGTCCGAGCCCGCAAAGGTGGCGAGGTAAATCGCCAATGGATGTAGAGCGAAGAACGTCGCTCCGACAGCGGCACCAACCGGGTTGGTCAGGCGCAATCCAATCAGATAGATCAGCAGCGCAGTCAGTGCACCAACGAATGCCGTTGTCCGTCGTGCTGCTACGAGCTGAGCATCGCCTGGTTTGTTGCCGTGAGCCTGGTTCCAGGCGTCATCGTGATCCATATTCCAGTAACCAATGCGCGGTAATGGTTCGCCCTGCAGCAGCATGCCGATACCGATGATATAGGAACCAACCGGTGGCTGCGCTCGCAGTCGATATATCTCGTCCAGTGATCGACCGCTGGTTTGCCAGGTGGAATCCTGCCAATAGGCGCTGAAGGGATGCATCGCTTCCTGTAGGTATATTGTGCGATGTATCCATCTCGCTTCATCGCGATGGAACTCGCGACTGTCGATCGCAGCCGCGAACTGCCACATCCCCAGGAGGAAGATGAGTATCCCGAGTACCGATGTGCCATAGCGCTGAAGGGCCGTCATCGCATCCTGTCTTACATACGGAGAGCTAAACCCGGCAACTCGCGCTTGTCAGCGCGGGTCAAGCGTTGTGGTCCCCATCCAGTATTCCGGCTTCGCGCAATACGTTTTTGATCCCCTCGAACGTGAGATGGATGCGCATGAGGATGACGGTTGCCGCCAGGCTGGTAACGACCACACTGGCGATATCTCCTCGGCCGAATCCGGCTTCGACAATGTCATTACGGAAGATGAGATAGAGCAGGTACATCACCAGGACGAAGGTGCCGAGCTTGTCCATGCGCGCGACCACCGCCCCCTGAGATCTGTCCCAGCTGTGCAGATACATGCGGTCCGCTGCTTTGCCGATGATGAGTCCCGGTACCACACCCGCAATCACCCACCACCAGCTCACATCGCGGAAGAACAGCAGTTGCACCAATACCAGCAGCTTGAGCGCCACAATTACAAACAGCACCCAGAGGCGGGTGCGAATGCTGCTACTAATGAGCTCGCCAGTTGACTTGACTCTCGGTTTCGGCTGGGCCACGGTGTCGTCCTGAATAGGGATAACGTGTCTCTTCAGACGGTAATTATGCCCTATGGATCATCTGTCCGATAGCTGAAGATTGCCAGTGGTCCAGAACGAGAGTCAGATCCAGCACGGCAGAAGAGGTCTGGGCAACCGTTCTTCGCGTCGTTGTGTTACTGGCCCGTCAGCTGGTCTCGCATGATGGTGCGATCCACCAGGAAGTTCCCACTCAGGATCAGTCCATTATCAATGCGCCAGAACCCTGCTTCCAGGAAATCGAACTTGGCACCCATTGGCGGAATGTCTTTCCATTCGCCCGTCTGCGTGCCCGTTAAGCGCACGAAGGCAGCAGCGGTATCGCCATCGGCCACGAACTGCTCAATCGTCAGGCGGAGATCGGGGAACGCCGTTCGCCAGTTAGTTACATTTCGCTGCACCCCCGCGATACCGAAGGGTTCTCCGTTCACGGTGTAGGAGGGAGCGATGAACTCGGGAATGCGATCGATCTGGCCTTCATTCCAGATTGTCTCGATGAATGCGGGAACTGGGTGTGTCATGATGTGATTTCCCTTCGTTCAGAAGCCTGATGGGTTCGGCTGTAGTGCATATGGCACCAGTAGAAGAGCCATCCAACAGCTAATCCGCCCACCGTATTGCCGAGTGTGACCGGGATCAGATTGTGGGTGACGAATGACCCCCAGCTTGCGATATCGACATCAATACCAGCCTGAATCGCCAGGTCGCGGTAACGATCGATCGTGCTGGCGAAGAGTCCTGCCGGGACATAGTAGAGATTCGCGATACTGTGCTCGAAACCAGCAATGACGAAGAAGGAGATCGGAACAAACGCGGCCACCGCTTTGCCCGTAACATCCTTGGCACCGAGTGCCATCAGCACTCCGATAGTGACGAGCACGTTACAGAAGATACCCATCACAAACGCGTTCATCGGATCCATCGTGCTCTTTGCAGCCGCCTGTTTGATGGAGAACACCGCCAGCATGCCACCGGAGATATTGAGTTGACCGAAGAATGCCATGCCAATCGCCACCGAGATCGCCCCGATCGCGTTTCCGGCAAACACCAATATCCAGTGATAGACCATGCGGACCAGGGTGATGCGCTTCTCTTTGAGTGTGATGGCCATCAAGGTATCGCCGGTGTAGAGTTCTGCTCCGGTGAGGATCACCATGATCAATCCAAAGGGAAAGAGCAGACCCATAACGAGTCGGGCCAGCCCTTCGTTGCCGATCATGTGCGCGGCGGTGTTGGCGGCGACACCACCCATGGCGATGAAGAATCCCGCCAGATAGGCCAGCGAGAGGATCTGCCAGGCTGGTCGGCGAGCTTTCGCTTCTCCTGAATCTGCGAATAGCGCAGTGTATTCGGCAGGTGTATACAGACCGACTCTCCCCACGGTATCCAGGTTGCGTACGTCATAAGTATAGGGTGAGGACGAGATCCATGATTCCAGTATCCCGGTGGATTGCATGTAATGCAGTTTTCGTCGTGAAGAAGATAGGGGAGATTATCGCGAGCACGATTCCTCAAGCCAATTTAGGATCGGCGCAAGTGTGGTTTCCGAGATGGACGTGGACATTCCAATCGAGTCGTCCTCGATATCTGGTTCAATAGCGCCGATATGGACGCTGCCCTTCAGATCAAGTCCCGCCATGGTTGCCAGTGCCATCATATTCCCATCAAAGAGATGGAATGTAGTGTTCGCCGTCGTGTAACCGGCAGTTGCCGATCCAAACGACAGGAGATTCTGACGGCTCATCAACGATAGCAACGCAAATTCGCCAGCGCTGGCCGTCTGGAATCCCGTCAGGACCGCAACCGGGATATCGAAGTCGATAGACTCGACTGGCTCTAAGCCATGCACGGCGAGGAGCGGAGCGGCGTTCCTCAGGATGTCGCTTTTGGTGGTCCAATGTTGACCGCCATCAACATCTACGAATCCAGCGACCCGGCCTTCAGGAAGGAACGGATAGAGGATCGTGCCCAGTACGCGCGTGCTGCCACCAGTCATCTGGCGTAAATCAATGATCCACCCGCATACATCATCGTCGTAGAGTGCGTCACGTAGCGCGCTACCACGGGCGGCATATTCCGCGTGATACTCAGTTGTGGATCCATTGGTCATTGGAAAGCTGAGATATCCGAACGAACCGATTTTCGATCCGGTCGGGAAATACTCCGGTGCCCTTGCGGTGCTGACTGAGGTTCGGGAACGCATATCATAGACAGTCGTATGCTTGTCGCCCGCTGAACGGAGCAGACTTGTGAGTCGGGAGGGAAGTAGGGTGCTGACATCGCTTTGGGTCATCAGCCCTGTCGCCCATTTAGCCAACGTATCCCAATCGACACCGTCTCGAAAATACGCATGTCCTCTCACCACTCTGATGACGCTTTGTGCCAGATCCTGTGGAGAGACGGCGGTAATCCCAAGCGATACCGTCTCGAGAATAGTATCGAAACTCTCGGATGTGCCGACAATATGGAGGTAGGTGCCCTCGCCATCAATGGTTGGAACAGGATTCGGGTTTGGCACGATGAGCGACGTTGTACTCGCGGGCGTGAAGGCGGAGATTGTATTGCCGCGCACGCCATCCAATCCATTCCAGTTGACGCGCTCCGACGAATCGAAGGTGACCCCATAGACGCGTTCCAATTGGGCACTTGCCTGCTCCAAAGAGTCCGCGTGTACGGGCCATGCGTCCAGAAAGCCAGACTCACCGCCCATTGCAGTGATCGAGCCTGGCACACCTGGATGGATAGCCCAGTTGAAGGGAACTTCGGCGATCATGTGCGCACCCTGGCAGATATAGATTTGCGTTGCCTGATAGGCGCGAATGGTGGTCGAATCACCGCCTATGGTTGACGCGATGGCTGAGACGAGTTGACGCCTTGAGATCACCAAGTACCCTCCTCTTTCCTCTCTAGCCTACCAGTTGATAAGTGACAAAATGCTTGCGGACCCGGAGCCTGTAACGGGATGCCCGCCTTCTGGGAGGAGCCCGTGATCCTCCACATTGGTAAGTCATGCGTCAAAGACCTATCATGCGGTCATGTTGAGCCATGATGAGATTACTCGCCTCTACGGACCGTGGAAGCACAATACACCAGCGGATGCAGCGTTGTTGCTCATGGACTATCCGGGTCAATGGTGGATCGCGGGTGGTTGGGCAATCGAGGCCTTCACAGGCATATCCCGTGTCCATGATGACCTTGATATCGGCATTCCGCGGACTGATGTTCCCCTGTTGTGCTCATTTCTGCACCAGAAAATGGATGTGTGGGCCGCTACGGGCAGCTTAACTCCCATGACCGAAGTCGGGCCTGAACTGCCAGAGGATTGCGATAACCTGTGGCTTCGCCCGAGTGGCGCGGAGCCTTGGGAGTACGATGTCCTCCTTGATGATGCCGACACCGTGACCTGGACGTGCAAACGTGATCCAAGTATCACCCGACCACTGGCTGACGTGCTGTGGCAACAGGATGGTGTCACGTTTCTGCGCCCAGAGGTGCAACTCTTGCTCAAAGCAAAGCGCGCCCGCCCCAAGGACACATTAGACTTTGAGGCTTGTCTGCCAGCTTTGGATCAAGGGAGTCGGTCGTGGCTGGCCGATGCGCTCCGGCAGGTGCATCCCGATCATCCCTGGCTTCACAAACTCTGAGGGGATACGCAAAACGGGACGAACAGCAAATGCCGCCCGCCCCGTTGTTATCATCGTCTGGATCTATGCCGTGGAGATTACCCCTCCAGCAGCATCGTCTCCGGATCTTCCAGCAACTGCTTCACCTTCACCAGGAAGCGGACAGCCGTGCTGCCATCGACCACGCGATGGTCGTAGCTGAGCGCGATGTACATCATCGGACGAATCACGATCTCTCCATCGACCACAACCGGTCGCTGCTGGATCGTGTGCATACCGAGGATACCCACCTGCGGTGCATTCAGGATCGGAGTGCTGAGCAGGCTGCCATAAACACCACCATTGGTGATGGTGAAGCTGCCACCCTGCAGTTCCTCAAGCCCCAACTTGCCCTCACGAGCGCGACCAGCGAGCTCAACAATCGTCTGCTCGATCTGGGCGAAGCCCTTGCGGTCGGCATCGCGCACAACCGGCACGACCAGACCTTCTTCCACACCGACCGCGATACCGATGTCATAGAACTTCTTCACGATCAACGAATCGCCGTCAAGCTCGGAGTTCACATCCGGGAATGCCTTCAGCGCCCCCACTACGGCCTTGGTGAAGAAGCTCATGAAGCCGAGATTCACGCCGTGCGCATCCTTGAATGCGTCCTTTCGGCGTTTACGTACATCCATAATCGCCGTCATATCCACCTCATTGAAGGTGGTGAGCATGGCAGCGGTCTGCTGTGCTTCAACCAGACGCTTGGCGATTGTCTGACGACGTCGGCTCAGGCGCACTCGCTCGGTGCGATTATCCGCAACCTCAACCGGTGCGCTCTTGCTGCTTGTCTGCGGCTGCGCAGCCGCAGGCATCTGCTTCGGAGCGGCGCTCACAGCACTTGGTGGCGGAGCAGGCGCTGCTGGCACAGCGGGAGCAGCAGCTGTTGATCGCGCCATCATCACATCATCGCGAGTGATGCGCCCATCTGGACCGGTGCCTTTGATGGAGTAGAGGTCGATGCCGTGCTCCTCGGCCAGACGTTGCACAACCGGCGTGGCGCGGACACCAGGGCCACTGCCAGCTGTCTGCTGCTCGGGCTCGGGTGCGGCGTTTTCATTGATGGTGGGTTGTTCCTGCTTGCCCGTCTCCGGTGCTGGCGCAGCAGCACCCGGTTCGATCTCGGCCAGCGTCGCGCCAACTTCCACTACATCGCCCTCCTGGGCGATGATCTTGCTCAACACACCGTCCTGATCGGCGGTGACATCCAGATTCACCTTATCGGTTTCGAGTTCCAGAATCGCCCCGCCGGTGGAAACGGGAATCGCCCTCTGCCTTCAGCCAGGCTCCACCACAGCATCGACAAGCGATTCACCCAACGCCGGAACTTTCACAGTAATAGCCATCGTGTTCCCGATCTCCTGCACCCGTCAGTTAGCGCACCGCTTTCCGACCGCTCTCTTCATACTATCGGTGCTCGCGTCGATTTTCGAACACGAGCACCGTTTTCTTCAACTCTTAGTCGGCTGTCGCGACCGAGACGTCTTCCCGTCGAACCGGAACGTCCTCATCGCGGTGACCATTACGATCGACGGAATCGGCGGGCAACACATCGGCGAACGCAGCCGCAACGATGCGATCCTGATTCTCCTTGTGCTTCTCGGCGTAGCCTTCGGCTGGGCTCGCCTGCTCCGGTCGACCGATGTAGCGAACCGGAATCCGATCCTCCACCAGATCACGGAGCCGATACCCCATGTAGTTCCAGGCGCCCATATTGCGTGGTTCTTCCTGCAACCACACGATCTCGCGCAGGTTCGGATAGGTGCTGATCACTTCGTGCAGCGGTCCCTTTTGGAACGGTGCCAGCATTTCCACACGTACAACCGCCACATTCTCGGAATCGCGAACCGGACTCTGCTCCAGATCGATCGAGACCTTACCGGTGCAGAGGATCAGGCGCGTGACGAGTTCCTTGCGGTTCTGTGCGCGGGGGTCATCGATCACCGGCTGGAAGCGACCCTCGGTGAGCTTGCTCACCGGGCTCGCGGCCAGTGGATTACGCAGCAGACTCTTCGGTGTGAAGATCACCAGCGGCCGCGGATCGGTCGTGAGCGTCTTGGCCTGGTAGCGCAGGAGATGGAAGTACTGGCCAGATGAGCTCACATTGGCGATACGCATATTGTCTTCTGCAGCCAGCTGGAGGTAGCGCTCGGGGCGAGCATTGGAGTGCTCCGGACCCTGGCCCTCATAGCCATGTGGCAGCAGCAATACCAGGCTTGGCTTTTCGCCCCACTTGGAGCGAGCCGCAGCGATGAATTGATCGATAACCGTCTGGGCGCCGTTGGCGAAGTCGCCGAACTGACCCTCCCAGAGCACCAGCGTCTCTGGCGCATTCTGGTTGTAGCCGTATTCCCAGCCCATCACACCGTATTCGCTCAACGGACTGTTGTAGACCGTGAAGGAGACATTCACACCGGGTACCTGGTACATCGGCGTGAATTCATCGCCGGTTTCGGCATCGTGCAGCACCAGGTGGCGATGGTTGAATGTGCCCCGCTGGCTGTCCTCACCGCTGAAGCGGATCGGTGTGCCATCCTGCAGGATTGAGGCGAAGGCGATGCTCTCGGCATGACCCCAGTCCAGCAATCCGCCCTCGCTACGCACGACCTGTGCTCGCTGCTGGAGCTGCCGACCCAGTTTGCGATTGGCCACGAATCCCTGTGGGAAGTCGTGAATGGCCTGGTCGATCTCGTCCAGCCGCTCCAGATTGATCTTTGTCTCGATCTCGTGGCTCGGCTGCATCGGCTCGATCCACTCCATCGGATAGGTGTCCTTGCCCTCGGTGATACCGCGACGAATAACCGCCAGCTCATCGAAGACCTCTTTGTTCATCTTCTCGGCGTCGTCGAGCGCGATCACACCTTCATCCGCCAACTGCCTGGCGAAGACGGCGCGCACCGTCGGGTGCTTGGCGATCTTGGTGTAGGTGATCGGTTGGGTGTAGAGCGGTTCGTCGCCCTCGTTATGGCCGTAGCGACGGTAACCGACGCAATCGATCACGAAGTCCTTGTGGAACTTCTTGCGATAGGCCATGGCGAAGTGGATTGCGCTCAGGCAGCCAACCACATCGTCAGCATTGACGTGGATCACCGGGATCTCGAAGCCCTTGGCCGGATCGGCCGCATAGGTGGTGCTGCGTGAATCCGAAGGGAGTGTGGTGTAGCCGATATTGTTGTTCTCGATGATGTGGACGGTACCGCCGGTGGTGAAGCCCTTGAGGGCGTTCATATTCATCGTTTCGGCGTTGATACCGAGGCCGGCGAAGGCGGCATCACCATGCAACAGGATACCGACTGCGCGATCCGGATTCTGTACCGCCGGACCGGCCTTGTCCCGGTCATCCTGGGCGGCACGGGTCATACCCATCACCACCGGGTTCACGGCTTCCAGGTGACTCGGATTCGGAGCCAGCACGATCGGCACCGTCAGCTTCTCGCCGGTGATGGGGTGGCGCGTGAGACGCGCACCCATGTGGTACTTCACATCGCCAGAGCGCATCTCCTCCAGTTCCAGATTGAATCCGGAGGGTGGCTGTGCTTCATCATGTCGATTCTCGAACTGGGCGATTAGATTGCCGTAGGGCCGATTCATGGTGTGAACCAGCACGTTCAGGCGACCGCGGTGGGCCATACCCAGTACGACCTCGCGGGCACCGTTCTCTGCGGCATCGTCGATGACCAGATCGAGCATCGGCACGATCATGTCAAGACCTTCGATGGAGAATCGCTTCACACCCGGATAGGTCTTGTGGATGAACTGCTCGAATCCCTCCACGCGGGTCAGGCGCTTGAGCACGCGTTTCTTCTGATCCACATTGAGGTCGTAGTCCCACTCGCCACTCTCGGCGGCAGCTTCCAGCCACTCGCGTTCTTCCGCGATCTGGACCTGATCGAAATCGAATCCCATACGGGTGGTGTAGCGATAGCGGAGTCGCGCCATGGCCTCGTAGGCATTGGCGGCACCCTCGGCGGCCTTGCCACCGACGGCTGATGCCGGGATCGCGCGCAGATCGTCATCGGTGAGACCGTAGCTGCTGTTCTCGATTTCCGGCGCACCGGGTGGCGGTGTTCCGATGGGATCGAGCGGTACGGCCAGGTGGCCATACTCGCGGATACCGGTGGCGAGCTGCACTGCGGCCACGATCTTTTCGATCATATCCTCGCGGGGAGCAACGGCCATCGCCGCTGGCTGGGAACTGCCGCTGGCGGCTGCCTCCAGAGATGCTGGATCGAAGGAACTGAAGAAGGTCTGAAACTCTGTGGATACAGAATTCGGATCGGCCACATAGCGGTCGTACTGTTCCAGGACGTACCCGGCGTTGGGTCCGTAGAAGGCGTTGAGGTCGCTCATGGTTCCTTCCATAAAGGTTTCGCCTCGTACAGCAGTGACCGCACGAGGCCGAGAGGCAGCACCCGGTCAGACGCCCGAGTGAAGAGGGGAATGCACCCTCAATATCTACGCTCAATCATATCACGGAGTTGTGATACATACACACCAGATTCCTAATTACAATCGGGAAGATTCCCGATTCTCACGGTGATTGTTCAGGTTGTCACAATGTTTGTGCGTAACAAACTAATCATCATCAGAAGGTGATAACGACAAGGTTTGTTGTGTTTGTACGTTGTTGGCGAAATTAACGTGTTTGGGTGCTCTTGGGCATCTCCCTGGAGTGGGGAGATCGTGCAGGACGGACGTATCGAAATTGCCCGAAATCCGGGGCGTTTGCTATAATTCCGGCATACTTCAATGATGAATGTATGCAGACGACAGTGTTCCGACTTCGCATTGTGCGAGGCCCCGTTGGGGATGGACTGAGGCCCGTCACCTTGGCGAGCCACGAGGAAAGGTTGTTTCCGTGAAGAATGCTATTTCCCGCCGCCGACTTACCCAATTGGCGGCATCGCTGCCGGTTTCCTACAGCATGCTGGCAGGCATGAACGCGATGGGCGCGCTCTCCGTTTCGGCGCAGGGCAACACCGTCGATAGCGTTGCCCTCGGTGTTGGTTCCGATCCGCTCACCCTCATCGGTAACCATATCGTCGATGGCCCGACCGGTGTCATTACCTACCATCTACACGATGCCGCCATCATCCGCAACAAGGATGATGAGTTCCGTTACCAGCCATGGCTGTGTGAGCTCACCAATATCGATGACCTCACCTGGCATCTGACTCTGGTTCAGGAAGGCGTCACTTTCAGCAGCGGTAATCCCCTGACGATTCAGGATTTCATGACCGCGTTCGAGTTCGCCGCCAATCCGGATAACAACAGTCACTATCTGGAGCGCTGGAAGCCATTCACCGGTTTGGCAGTGATCGATGACAAGACCATCGAGATCACAACCGAGAATCCATTCCCGCTGGCTCACGACCGCATCGCCGAGGTCTATCCCATGGACACGGCCAAGATCGAAGAGGTCGGTCTTGAGGAGTACATGAAGAACCCATCGGGTACCGGTCCATACACCGTCAAGGAGTGGGTCCGTAACGAATACATCACCCTCTCCGCTCGTGAAGATTACTGGGCAGGGGATGTCCTTATTAAGGAAGTACAGTTCCGCACCATGCCGGAGTTTGCGACCCGACTTGCCGCCCTGCTGGCTGGCGAGCTCGCGATCGTGAAGGATGTGCCCGTTGATTCCTTCCAGACGGTTGAGGATAGCGGTCTGGCTAGCATCAAGTCGATTCCGTCCTCCCGTGTTAACTATGTCGCTCTGGTGACCAACCGTGAGGACAGCGTCTTCTTCGACAATCAGGCACTCCGTCAGGCGATTAATCACGCCGTGGATGTCGATGGGATCATCGCCGGTATCTTCCAGGATCATGCCACCCGCATGGCCGGTTGCCTTTCGGAACTGAATCCGGAGCGTCTAACCTCGCTCGTGCCATACGAGTACAATCCGGACCGCGCTCGCGAACTGCTGGCCGAGGCTGGCTACGCCGATGGCCTGGAAATCACCATGGATGCACCGCAAGGTCGTTACCCGATGGACGCCGATGCGGCGATGGCGATCGCAGCCTCGCTGGGCGAGGTCGGTATCACCGTCAACGTGCAGTACAACGAGTGGGGCACCCACCTGGACAAGATCGTGAACCGCCAGACCGGCGATATGTTCTATCTCGGTTGGGGTCCCGCGCTTGATGCCTTTGGTACCATCGCCTATCTCTTCGTTGGTGATTCCACCTACAGTGGATTCGGCGATGCTGCTCTGGAGGAGAAGATCTCCGCCGCCAGCGCCACGGTGAACGCCGATGAGCGCCGGGCGCAGTGGGATGTGATCCAGCAGGAGATCTACGATCAGGCTGGTTGGCTCTTCCTGTGGCAGCAGCACGATAGCTACGGTATCTCCAACGATATCGTGTGGGAGCCACGCGCAGACGAGCGATTGTGGATGTTTGAGGCCAGCGGTGCCTAACCCGCTAATCTGATTCGTTGGCATTGATGGACCGGCGGGAGGAGAGCGATGCTCACTTCCGCCGGACCGTCCCGGGGCAGATAGACAGCCAGCGAGTTACCAGCCAAAAACCTCTTCATCAGCGATCTATCCGGGGGGAGACATGTGAAGCGATACGTTATAGGTCGCATATTCTCGGGTATCCTCGTCATCTTCCTGGCGTTGACAGCTGTCTTCTTCATGTTGCGGTTGTCGGGTGATCCCGTTCTGCTCTTCGCACCGATGGACACATCCAGACAGGATATGGATGCGATTCGGGAGCGCATGGGATTCAACGATCCCGTTCTGGTGCAGTACGGAAGATTCATGCAGGATGCTGTTCGCGGGGACTTCGGTGACTCATCCCGAGAACGCCGGCCAGCTATGGAAGTTGTAATCGAGCGCCTACCCGCCACCGTTCTCCTTGGCACCATTGCGTTGGTCTTGGCGATCGCCATTGGTGTGCCACTCGGTATTCTCTCGGCGGTGAAACACGGATCAATTTGGGATAAACTCGCCCGGCTGTTATCGGTGCTTGGTCAGGCCATCCCCAGTTTCTGGCTTGGTGTGATTCTGATCATGTTCTTCTCCGTGCGACTCGGGTGGTTACCTACCAGTGGTCGTGGTGGCTGGGAGCATCTCATCATGCCAGCGATCACGCTCTCCGCATTTAGCATGGCGCGGTATGCCCGCCTGACGCGCTCCACGTTTATCGATGTCCTGGGGCAGGACTATATCCGCACCGCTCGCGCCAAAGGATTGACGCAGAGCATCATCCTGCAACGGCATGCGTTCAAGAATGCCAGTGTGTCGCTCATTACGATGACGGCGCTGGAGATCGGCAACCTCATCGCAGGTGCCGTTGTGGTGGAGCAGGTCTTTGCCTGGCCCGGTATGGGCCGCATGATGGTGCAGTCGTTGCTCAATCGCGATTTCGCTGTGGTTACTGCGGCGGTGGTGCTCTTTGCGGCGATGTATACAACCTGCAACATCATTGCGGATCTCGCCTATGGTTGGGTCAATCCAACAGTGAGGTTGAACTAATGGCCGCATCAGCCACTGTTGACAGAAACGACATCACCAAGGTCGCCAAACCGACGCTCCGGCGGCGTTTGCGACCACTTCTCAAGGACAAATGGGCGACGGTGGCGGTGATCTTCCTGATCGCTGTTGTGCTGATGGCCATCTTTGCCGATATGCTCGTCCCGGATAATATCAACAGCCCGAACTTCGGAGCGCGTCTCCTGCCACCGATGACCGATGGCCATATCGCCGGTACCGATCAACTTGGTCGCGACGTCTTTGGTCGGCTCATTCTTGGTTCGCGGGTATCCATTGTTGTTGGCTTTGGCACGGTGTTCTTTGCGTTGCTTATCGGTATTCCCATTGGTATGATGGCTGGCTACTTCGGTGGCTGGTTCGATGCCATTCTCATGCGATTGGTGGATGTGCAGCTCTCGTTCCCGTTCATCCTGTTGGCGCTAACCATCAATGCCATCATGGGATTGGGTCTGAAGAATATCCTGATTACGCTCGTGATTGTGGGCTGGATCGAGTACGCCCGTATTGCTCGTGGTGAGACGTTGATCGTGCGGGAACGAGAGTTCATTCAGGCCGCGCACCTCATCGGTTCGCGGGAGTGGGTCATTCTGCTGCGTCACATTCTCCCGAATATCACCACACCATTGATCGTTATCGGCACACTGCAGGTGGCGCGATTCATCATCGCCGAGGCTAGCATCAGCTTCCTCGGATTCGGTGTGCAGCCACCCACACCCGCCTGGGGAAGTATGGTGAGCGATGGCCTCAAGTTCATCCTCTCGGCCTGGTGGCTGATTACTTTCCCGGGTCTGGCCCTGGCCCTGGTTGCTCTGGCCGTGAATATCACCGGAGACTGGTTGCGGGATACGCTCGATCCCCGTATCCGCAATCGCTAATGAGTTCTTGTCAGGATACGTATTCGCTCGTACCGTGATACCAGTGTTGGATATATCGCAGTGATGCGCGCTGCTCGGTCACTGTGGCAGAAGGAGACTTAGATGGCATTCGTACCGCAGTCCGTTTTCGCCGATCGTGCCGTTCGGATTCAGGCCTGGCTGGAAGCTCAGGACTACAACGCGCTGATCGTGACCACACCGCTCAACTTCTATATGGTGACGGGTTTTCATTTGGATGTGGAACCGTGGGAGCGCCCGGTGGCAGCGGTGTTCCCGCGCGGTGCCGAGCCATTCCTGGTGATGAACGAGCTCAGCACCAATCACCTCAAGTTCGCTGAGAACCGGGATACGTTGTTCGTCCGCGATTACACCATCTATCAGGAGCATCAAACGACCTACAACCGCACCTTCACGCGCGATCAGTTCGGCGCGATTGTTGCCGATCGGCTGGCCGAGCGCGGTGTCAGCCGCGGCACGATTGCTGTTGAAGGCGGACCTCATCCGCTGATGCAGATCGCGATGCCGCAGATCAGCTGGGCCAACGCCACCCGATTCCTGGTGGATATGCGTGGTGTGAAGTACCCGGAAGAGCTCGCGATCATGCGCGATGCCGCCCTGCTAACCGATTGGGGGCAGGACAAGTACATGGAACTCCTGAAGCCGGGTCGAAATGTGAAGGCATTCGACTTCGAGATTGCCATGCATATGATGGAAGAAGGTGCTCGCCGCTTCCCGAACGAGAAGGTAGAGGTTCGTCTCTTCTCCTCCGGTGGTAGTTGGTCATCGGCACCGCACGGATCGGGTGCTGAGGCCGCCGAAGCCTTTGAGGTTGGCACCAGTGTCGTCAATATCATCATTGTGCGGCTGAACGGGTTGGTGGTTGAGAACGAGCGCACCTTGTTCGTGGGTCAGCCGAAATCCGATGTGCAAATTCGGGCGTTCAATGCTGCCACGGCCGCCTGCGAGGCTGCCGCCGCCCAGATGATTGCCGGTAATCCCGTCTCCAGTGCCGATGCCGCTGCCCAACGTGCCTATGAGGATGCCGGTTTCGGGGAGTACATCAATCACCGTACCGGTCACGGACTCGGTATTGGCGGTCACGAGTTCCCGGAGGATATGCCGTTCCTGCATCGCCCATTTAAGGAGAACGAAGTGTTCTCCTCCGAGCCGGGTATCTACATCTACGGTGTGGGTGGGTTCCGGCATGACGATACCGTCATCGTTGGCAAGGACGCACCGGAGATCATCACCAAGAGATCGAAGACGCTTGAGGATCAGATCGTCCCGGTCTAGCGTCGCCCAGGACCTGTGAAGAATGCGGAGGCACGCGTGTCTCCGCATTCGGCGTTGGTGCCGTGAAGGGGTAGGCGCACTCGTATTGTGGGTAGCGGGGGTGGATGCTACCATTTCGTCGGTGTTCGCCCCTGCGGACCGCCGGTACCCACTTCCCGATACGAGATCCGATGCTTCGCAATGCGCCCCGAGTCGCCATCTCCATTGCCTTCCTTCTGCGCGGTTTCATTCAGGGCAGCTGGTATCCTCGCATCCCCGGTATGACCACCAAGGTCGAGGTCGATCCGGCCACGCTTGGCACCATCTTCTTCCTCTTTGCCTTCGGAAACATCGTTGCCTTCAATCTGGCGGCGAAGTGCGTCCTCAGAATCGGATCACCACGCACGCATGTGCTCTTCGCTACTCCCTTCGCCCTGGCGGTGGTCGGTATCAGCTACGCCATCACGCCGATCCATTTCGGGATCGGTATGTTCGTTTTCGGCCTGTTCACCGGCGGCTATGACATCAGTACCTCGGTTCAGGGTGCGGTAGTGGAAAGGCAGACCCATCGACCGATCCTTTCCACGCTCTATGGACTCTTCAGCGTCGGCGCCCTGCTGGGATCGTTCTCCAGTGGACTGCTGGCGCAAGCAGAGGTAGCGCTCTCGCTGCAATTTGCCGTTCTCGGAACCATTGCCATTCCGGTCACGCTGCTGATCACCCGCAGCATGCTGCCCGATGATATTGTCCCGGCACCCGCAATGCGCAAACAGCGACGCTTGCCGACGTTGCCACCCAAGGCGCTCCTGCCGCTTGGACTGACGATTGTCTGTATCGCGCTCGGCGAGGAGACGGTTAACAATTGGGTGGCGCTCTATCTTCGGGAGGAGCTGGGAGCGAGCGCAGCTGTGGCTAGCTGGGCGTTCACAGCCTTCGCGATTGCCACGGCCGGTGGGAGATTAGTGGGCGATGCCGTGATTGCCCGGATCGGTATTGATAGGACGCTCATCATCGGTACACTTGCCGCCGCGGCCGGTGTGGGAGCTGGCATGCTCATCAATGCACCCTGGGCCATTATTCTCGGCTACACCATCATGGGTCTCGGGCTCTCGGTAGTTGTACCAGTGACCTATCGCCGCGCCAATCGGGTGCCGGGTATCCCTCCCGCCACCGCAGTCGCTACTGTGGCCACCATCGGATTCTCGGGGTTCCTGATTGGACCACTGCTGGTGGGAACCATTGCCGATTTCACCACACTTCGGATCGCGATTAGCGCTGTTGCCATGGTATTTCTCGGTATCCTGATATTAACGAAGATGAATCCCGTGAAGGAGGAGACGATATGACCACGCTCGTAACACCCGTTCCCGCTGATCAGCCGACATTCGCCATGGCCGAACGCTGTGATGATCTGGCCACGCTTGAGGCGGACATTGCCATCATCGGTACTCCGTACGGCGTCATCTATCCATCATATTCTGATCGCCCGAGGTACTCCGAGGGAGCAGAATCTATCAGGAAACACTCGCAGAAATTTGGCAAGTTCCGTGATCATTACGACTTTGATCTTGGCGGCACCATGCTTGGTGGCCGCCCCATACGAATTGTGGATTGCGGTGATGTCATGGGCGATCCCGATGGTGGATCTGAAAATCATGCGAAGGTCGAGGAGGCCGTTCGTCTCATACGAAGTCACGGTGCAACTGTGATCACGCTTGGCGGAAACGACGGCACTTCCACACCGGTCATGCGTGGTCTTGATGCCAGCTCCAATGTTTCTATCGTCCATTTCGATGCCCACCTGGATTATCGTGACGAGGTCGAGGGGCTCAACGATGGCTGGAGCAGTTCCATGCGACGCGCCTCCGAGATGGAGCACATGGGCAAGCCCGTTCATCTTGGATTGCGGGGTGTCGGCAGCGCGCGTGCGCAGGATGTGATGGATGCCAAAGCCAACGGTAGTACATTCATAACTGCCCGCGAGATCTATGATCGTGGCAGTCGGGATATCGCTCATTCTCTACCAACAATGGAGGATATCTACATCCACTTCGATGTTGATGTGATGGATCTCGCGATTGCGTCCGGTGCTGGTGCTCCTGCGATGGGTGGTCTCGGATACTGGCAAGCAACAGATTTGCTACGAGGTACAGCGAACCGGGGCCGGATCGTTGCCGCGCACTTCTCATCGTTTATTCCGTCGCTTGATCCGAGCGGCATTACATCCATGTTGGTCGCGCAATTGATCATGAACCTGATGAGCGCTATGGCACGATCCGGACAGTTCGATCGATGACACCTGCCGATCGGCGGGCGCGCTGGGCAATCTCCGCCATTTTCCTGGCCAACGGGTTAACCCTTTCGGCCTGGATCAGCCGCGTCCCCACGATCGTGAGTGAGCTGGGTATGAACACCGGCAGCACTGGCACTGTGATGATGGGGATGGCGCTGGGCGCGTTCGTCTCGTTTCCGATCACGGGTCGGTTAATCGATACGCTCGGTAGTGCCCGCATGACCATGATCTACGGATTGGTCTTCTTCCTGGCGCTGCCACTGATCGCGATCATGCCGAATGCCGTCATGCTGATGCTGGCCCTGATGCTCTTTGGGTTTGGCAACGGCGGTATGGATCTGGCCATGAACGCGCAGGGAATCGAGATTGAGGCGCGGGCGGGGAGGAGCATCATTAACTCGCTGCACGGGTTCTTTAGTCTTGGTGGCTTCCTTGGGGCCGGTATCGGTGCCTTCATGGCCTGGCAGTCGATCACACCGCTCCCGCATTTCATCGTCGTGACCGTGATCAACGTGGTGCTGATTGCGGTGCTGCAGCGATACCTGGTTCCCGATCTCACCAGCAACAAACGCGACGCATCCACACCGATCTTCACCTTTCCGCATCGATCGCTGTGGATGCTGGGCGTGATCGCGCTGTGTACAGCGGTCGGTGAGGGGGCGATGAATAGCTGGAGCGCGTTGTATCTGAACAAGCACCTGCAGACGAGCGACGATATCGCCGCACTCGGATACGCCACCTTCAGTCTTGCTATGTTGACCGGGCGATTCACCGGCGACTGGTTTGTGCGCCATTGGGGTTCGGGCAAGCTGATCCGCCGCAGCGGATCGCTGGCCGCGATCGGACTCGGCATCGCTACGCTGATCGACCAGCCGTGGAGCATGCTCACGGGCTTCGTTTTCGTCGGGTTAGGGCTTTCGGTCATCTATCCGCTGGTGTTCTCGGCGGCGGGGAATCATCCTACACTTCCGCGAGGACAGGCCGTGGCTGGTACAGCAACGGTCGGTTACACCGGCTTCCTTGCCGGTCCGCCGATCCTTGGTTGGGTGGCGCAGGCCACCAGCATGCGCAGCATCATGGTCATCGTGATGTTGCTCTGCGCCACCGCTGCGGTGCTCGCTCCCGCCACCGAGAAGTTCCAGAAGTTCACTCGCACGGTGTAGGCTCGCAATTCATACCGGGCAAATGCAGACTCGTGCTTCGAGCGACAAAGTCGCGAAGAATCGCGCGGGTTAGACGATTCACCGACACGACATATCGCCATCGACCTCCGGATGTGGTGCTGGTGGGTATGAACCGAGAGGTTTGGAACCGGAGTTTGGTGTTGTTGAGACGTTGAACCCGGACCCCTGCGGCTCCGATCGAGATCGCAGGGTCACGGGCGCTCCCCGGAAGTCAACAGCGATCCTCTCGATCGCGCCCGATCGATCTGGGTCTACATGTCCGAACCGAATGGAGGCTATACCGCCGCCCTGCCCCCTGTCGACACATGTGCCATTAGGTCACATGGGTCGACTCATCTTGTCACAGCCAGTCACAGTCTCGGTGGGGGACTCTCGGAAATATCGGAGGGGTATATCCGATGATTTGGGATTTACGGAACTTCGGGTACTAGATCATTATGTCCGCAACCAATACTGCCACACCGGCAACTGCGGTGATGATGGCGGCGCGGCGGGTTGCCGAGGTGGAATCCGGCATCGTGTACCAGATAAGCGCACCACCGAGAACGATCAGGAGTTCGAGGATACCGACGAAGATCGGGAAGTCCCACATACCGAGACCAACGCGTGGTGTCACTCCGGCGTCGCCCGGTGCGATCGGGAGATCAAGCCGATGCACGATCACATCCAGGAACCAGTGGCTGAACACCACGCAACTCAGCACGAACGCACCCTTGCCGCCCCACCAGCGTGTGCACAGGATCAATACGATCAGACAGACCAGCAAGGTGCCGAAAAAGGAGTGACTCCAGTCAATCTGGAATTGCGTAGTTCCGTATCTGCCATCCAGGCCCGGAATCGCCTCTATATCCTCGATACCAAGTGCCCAGAAGACAAGAAAGAGGATGTCCAACAGGAAGCTGGCGATCAGCAATGCCCAGATGGGAACCTGTGGGGCCCAGCGTTTCGCGCCGGCGGCGACGCCAATGTGTCCAGCAAGCATATGAGTCTCTATCCTTTAGCCATAAATAGCGCCGTTGCACCGCGTTCGTATACTAGGTGAATGGTACGTGATAGCCTGGTGGCGGACACGTGGAACTCGACCCCGCAGGACTTCATGAACTCGCAGCTCGTTCCCATCACGATCCAGATCGAATACGAATGCGCGCTGCTGGCGATGCAGATCGCGGACCGGCAGCGTGAGCTGACACGGCTCCAGCGAGAGCTCTCGCCCCTGGAGACCGCTTTCGGCCTGTTTGAGCGCAAAGTCGCGAACCAGAGCAGCAGTCTCACGGCCGAACGCAACCGACTGCGCCGCCGCTGCGTCGAGATCGAGCGCTATACCGAACGTATCCACGCCCGGCTTCTCGCCGATCCGGATCGACACCTGTCGATGGTCTTCTCTCCGGAAGAACTCCTCGCCATTGCTGATTTATTCGGAATATACGTAGATCAGGACATGATCGGCGACCAGCCAATCGGCGCCGCATCCGGTGCATGGGAGTGGGCGGAGCAGCGCGCTCCCGTTATGCATCCCCGGCAGCTGCCGGCGACTGAATACGATGAGCTTCGCGCTACCTATCGCCAACTCGCCAAGATCTGGCACCCGGATCTCGCGCTCGATGTGGAGGATGCGAGCTATCGCCAGGAGATGATGCTCCGCATCAACCATGCCTGGCAGGAACGCGACCTGGGGGCGTTAAGACGCTTACAGCGGGGTCATAACCTGGATAACGGTGTGGATCGGTATCGCCAACGCCAGCTGGAGCGACTGCAGCGAGAGCTTGCGCAGATCATACAGCGCTGTGCTCAGACCCAGGCACGCCTTAACGCACTGCGTCGCAGTAAAACTCGTGCGCTTTGGTATGACGCGGCACTCGCCAATGTCGCCATTACTCGACATGTGCGTAAGCTTGAGGCGGAGATCGAGCAACTACAGCAGCGTGAAACCACCGCGGTGGAGGAGTTCCGGCTTGCCTTTGGACACTACGCATCGCTCATATAGCAATCGTGGTGCATTGCGGCATGCGTTCACAGCCCCGAAAAAATAAGCAAATGCTTAAGAGAAAAATTCCACGGAAATTCGGTCAAAATAACCCCCCAAATTTCCGCATCAGATCCGCATAATTAAAGAAGTCGCCCACCGAAAAAATAAAGCTGGACGCGTATTCACAGGCGATACGCGGAGTTGACGCCCCCGTACGGATACTCTATGCTACGCGCACGGTATGTTGACAGCGCCGTACGGTCAATGCGGTCGGTACACCCGCATGGCACCCGAGGCACCCTGGGAACGCATACGCGTTAAGGCGACGTTGACCAGGTTTACCTGTCAATGCACGCAGAGGATTCGGTTGATGTTCACGCATCAGCCGGTTTGTATAGCCAGCTTTTGTGCTGGCCCGTTTTGGTGTGGTGTGGCGTTCAGATAGCTACTGGTACGCGCGCGTAACACCTTATGGTCACCAGAAAGGCTGGGGTTGCGATGCTTTGGCACGCGGAGAAAGAGGTTATGGCTAGGAGAGAACACAGTCGGTATCTCGTCACCAATAAGACGCAGACAATTGCATCTGGTCAGGTGTTTCCCTTCGTGACGCCAGCGGATGCAACATGGGGGAAGCAGAGATGAGGTTCGCTAACTCAACAAGGTTCAGGGTGTTCCTGGCCGTATTCATGATGATCTCGATGGTGCAATCGTCATTTGCACAATCGATGCAGGCATCTCGTCCATTGACGGGTGGCGTCACTATCATCCTGCGGGATGAGAAGGGTGCGAACCTCGCCGATGGCTGTTTCACATTCAAGCTGACAGGTGTTGATGATTTCAGCGCCTGTGATGAAGACGGCGACGGCCAGATCGATCTCCGCAACTTGCCACCTGGCAAGCTGAAGGTCACACAGACCTCCGGCCCCACGGGCTTTGCGTTGGCCGATCCATTGACGGTCACCATCCAGACCAACAGAATCTTGCCCGTTCCGGTAGCGGTATCGGCGGTCGTGGCAGAGAGGACATCTCTCGTCCAGGGACCGCTTTTGGCGTTCCAGGATGCAGGTGTCGATGTTGTCACTGGCTCACCCGAGCTGGAACCAACGGAGACACCGTCTGAGACGCCAACCGAGGCTCCGGCCATCGTGCCCGCGTCTCTTCAGACGGAATCGACTGATGAGGCGACAGAGGTGCCGACGGAACCGGCAACGGAACCAGCCACAGAGGAAGTGACGGAAACCGCCACTGAGGTCGTTACCGAAGTTGCAACGGAACCGGCCACAGAAGCTCCGACGCTGGCAGCAACCGAAGCTGCCACGGAAGCTCCGACGCAGGTAGCAACAGAAGCTGCCACGGAAGCTCCGACGCAGGTTGCAACGGAAGCTCCAACCCAGGTTGCAACCGAAGCTCCATCGGTTCAGACCACGAACGTGACGCTGACCATTGATGCCGGTGGAACTGACCTGACCGGTGCGCCGTGGAAGCTGTATGCCGATCTCGCCTCCATGGCGGCGCTGACCGAGTACGCCTCGGGCACCGTTGGTGCTGGCAACACGATCGTCATTCCGAACGTGATTGACGGCAACTACACGCTGGTGATCTCACCAGCCGGTATGGATCCGATCACCAACACCTTCACCGTAGTGGGTGATGGCAATGGCAACCAGACCATTCCGCTGACCGCCACCGTTTCCTCACCCAAGATTCAGAGTCTCATAACGCCACTTGATACTGGCGCGATGGAGTTTGGCGTAACCTGCGCCCCTCTGAACTCAGAAGGTCGCATCCAGTCCAGGATCTTTGTCCTCAATGTTCCTGATGGTAAGGATGCTTCTCCAGCGCCGAGTTTCACCTATCAGGTGTTTGATCGCTTCGGCAATGGCGGCCCCATCACGCCCGGCACCATGACCTGGAATGCTTCCACCAATCGGTGGGAATCCGAGGTCTTTGATGTTGTGGCACGCCCGCTCACCTACGTTGCGACGGCGGCCGGTGTTCAGAACACCCTGCATGGTGCATGTGCCGTCTTCAATCCGATCATTCCGGCAATTGACACCATGGCCAAGGATGAGCAGGGCAAGGACCTGCCAGACGGAAGCCAGGTTGTCGCCGGCACCAAGTTCCGCGATACCGCTCAGTTCAAGGGGCTGGATGGAATCCCGGGCGCGCTTCAGGCGCTCGAGGGGCAGACGGTTGTCTACAACCTCTATCGCAATGCGGCTTGTACCGGTACGCCTGAGAAGACCTTCTCGGTGATTGTCGGCGCGAACGGTGTCATTCCGGATTCCCCGCTCTTCGATTCGGCCACGGTTGGCGATGGCACCTACGATTGGCAGGTGACATTCACCCCAACCGGTAGTGCCGCCACGAACTTCCAGGGTGCCAAATCCGAATGCCAGAGTGAGACGGTGATCGTTGGTAAGACGACGCCGACGTTGACAACGGCGATGCGGCGCGTGACGGGCACCAACACCAGCACAGGGATTAATCAAAACGGCAATGTCACCATCGGTGCCACCGTTTTCGACCGATCCACGCTCACGAACGCCTCCACAACGGTGACTGGTTCGCTGACCTATACGTTGATGATGGGCACCTGTGCTCAGAACACCGTCGTTCTGGGGCCGACAACGTTGCAGATCACCAATGGTGTGCTGCCGGAGTCTCCCCAGTTCACGCCAGCCGCAGTTGGGACGTATCACTGGATCGTCACCTATAGCGGCGATAATCTGAACAGCGACGCCGAGAGCAAGTGTGGTGCCGAGACGTTCAATGTGATCAAGGCCAAGCCTTCGATTACGACCGAGGTGATGAAGGAAGGCAGCAGCACGCCAATCACTGGTAAGTCTGTTGACCTGAACACCAAGGTGTATGACACCGCCACGGTTTCTGGCCTGTACAAGCCAGCGACTGGTGACTACACCGGTACGGTGACCTACAAGCTCTATGCCAATGCCAACTGCACGGGAACTCCGCAAGAGTTCACGGTGACGATCAACCCAGACGGCACCGTGCCGAATTCGCCATCGGTCGAGATGACCGCTCGCGGTACCTACAACTGGGTGGCTACCTACAATGGCAATGAGTTCAACGATACGGTCAGCGGTAACTGCGGTGACGAGAAGTTCACCGTTGAAGGCAAGACGCTTGGTATAACCACCATACCGCAGTACAAACCAGAGGGAAGTCAGAACTTCCAGGATATGACCAACAACCAGACGATCAATGCGCCGGCGACGGTGCGTGATACGGCTGTGTTCACCGGTCTCGACCCCGCTGACCCCAAGCCAACGGGTACGGTCACATATCGGCTGTATGCGAATGACACCTGCCAGGGAACAGCGCTGTTTACCCAGAGTGTCACTGTCGCCGCCGATGGCACGATTCCTCCGGCACCGACGAACGGTGTGACGCCAGCGCTTGGTATCGGTCGCTATAACTGGAAGGCGACCTATAACGGCGATGGGAACTACGGAACCGCGACGCATGATTGTCTGACCGAGCAGTTCTTCGTCAGCGCAGCGGGCGACGGTGAAGGTTATATCCAGACCCAGGTCTATCGCGCCGATAACAACAATGCCATTGCCGATGGCGGCACCATTCCGATGGGCCGTAGCGCCCGCGATACCGCCACCTTCTTCGGGAGCATTGCCCAGAACAATGATCCCAACAAGGTTGCATTCGATGGAACGGTGACCTACAAGCTCTTCAATACCCAGTCGTGTGGCTCCACACCGATCAAGACCTGGACGTATAACGTCAAGGCTGGCGATGCCGTCCCGGCGATACCATCGGCCGAAGCCTATCGCTTCACTGCGGCTGGCGAATACGATTTCCAGGTGACCTACGAGTGGACTGCCGGTGGTAAGAACCATACGGTGAGTAGCCAGTGTCTCACCGAGACCGTCATCGTCAGCAAGGTCACGCCATCGGCGACAACCACCCAGATGAAGTCCGGTGATCCGTTGGCGAACATGACGCAGAACATCCGCGTCCTGGGACCGGTCACCGTCGGCGACACGATGCTGAACAACACGGTCACGTGGCCAGGCAATGTTGACCTGACTGGTATCCAACCGAACGGCACACTCGTCTACACGCTGTACAAGCACAGCAGCACCTCCAATAGTTGTGGCACCAGTGCCACTGTGGTTCAAAGCTTCTCGGTTAATGTTGTTGATGGTGTGTTCCAGCCAAGTGGCACCACCACCATTGCAGCTGATGCCTACGGTGTCTACAACTGGACTGTGAAGTTCGAACCAACGGGCGATTCTGCGACGAGGTACGAAGGTTGGACAACCACCTGCGGCGACGAGCGCTTCTTTGTTGAGGCGCAGCCAACGCTGACCACCGAGATGTACAAGAACACCGCGAACTCCGATGCTGGTGCGGTGATCCTGCCCGATAATGAGACCATTGATGTTGGTATGTTTGTTCGTGACACGGGTACGCTCAAGGACTTCGTGCCGGGCTCTGCTAACGGTAATGTTGTCTTCAAGCTCTATCGCAGTGCCGATTGCACCGGTACAGTCGTGTTCGAAGATAGCGTCTCTGTTACGAACGGTGTGCTGGCCAGCGGTACGGACTGGTACGAGGTCACAATCAGCGGTGACTACAGTTGGAGCGCAACCTTCACCCGTAGCGGTAGCGGTAACAACGCCCAACTGACACGCAGTGCGAACAGCGACTGCGCCACCGAGACCTTCAAGGTGAATCCGCCAAGTGGCAATCCGTCCATGGTGACGATCATGCGTGACACGAGTAACAACGTGATCCCGCACAAGTCGTTCGTCTCTGGCACGGTATCGGTGACCGACCAGGCCGTGTTCTCAAACATGCCAGGCGATGCCTCCGGTAAGGTGACCTACAAGCTCTACCCGAACGCCACCTGTGATGGCAACCCAGTTCACACCAGTGAGAAAAACGTTGTCAATGCGCAGGCACCGATCTCTGATCCGTATCTGTTGCCACTGGTTCAGGCACCTGAGGGTCGGATCTACAGTTGGACGGTGGAGTTTGTCAGCACAGATGGCCAGATAAAGGTGGATAGCCCGTGCGGTGCTGAACAGTTCCGCAAGTACGATGCCATTCAGTACGGTGCCGAGACAGTCTGTGTCTACAACACCGCAACGGGGAACACCTCCTTCACCATCACGCTGCACCCGCAGCCGGTGCCAGGTGGCGTCTACGCCAATCCGACGGTGGTGGTCAACCCCTTCAACCTGGATCTTTCGGCGGCAACGCAGGAGACCGTGGTCAATGAGTGGGTGATTACCTTCAATGACAAGCCATGGCGGAAGATCACTGGGCGTGCCGATTGGAACAACGGTGATCCGAACTCTTGGGCAACCTTCGAAGTTGGCTGCAATAGCCAGCCGATGAAGCCCGAGATCTCGACCAAGATGTTCCAGGTTGGCGTCGTCGACGAGATGAAGAACGACACGACGGTTGAGATCGGTACGGTCGTCTATGACACCACGCAGGTCACCCCGGGTACCAGCACGGTCATCATGGACGGTACGCTCACCTACGAGCTGTTCCACAACAGTGGTTCGGATCAGCAGTGCACGCTTGCCAATCGTGTCTTCTTCGAAGAGCACAAGCTGGACAAGACTCCGTGGGACAAGATGCCGAACTCCGGCAACTTCACGACGGACAAAGCCGGTACCTACTACTGGGTGGTCACATTCAACCCGCCAGCTGGTCAGTACCCGGATAACGCGACAGCTGTGAGCAAGTGTGGTGAGGAGTACTTCAAGGTCAAGCCGAATCTGCCGGAACTCGTGTTGGAGAAGACGGCTGTTCAGGGTGAGATCGTTGCTGGTCAGAACGCGGTCTACGAGATCAAGGTCACCAACAAGGCCGATGGCCCAGCCATGGGTGTCGTGGTCACGGATACGTTGCCGGATACCACGAACTACACGTGGAAGGTGACGAAGAACGGCGCTGAGCTCACATTGACCGATCTCGGTAATGGCAAGGTCTCGTTCGCTATCGGTGATCTCCCGAATAAGGACGACTCGATATCGGTGACCGTGACCGGCACGCCGAAGCTGGGCAGCGACTACAACCCGACACCGCAGGAATGCGAGAAGGGTGTCAAGCTGACGAACAAGGCCGTCGCTGTTGATGACAAGAAGAACGAGTCCAATGAGGATTCGGCTGACATCACAGTGAAGTGCAAGCCGCAGTTGCCGAAGATCACGGCGCAGGGAATCGCCTGTGTCAATGGTCAGACGACGGGCAAGAACGAGTTCACGGTTACTCCAGGTGTTGGTGTGACGATCACGCATGTGACCTACACCGAAGTTGGCAATGCTGCGAACACGGGTGCAGCGACGCCAGGAGCAGGGAACACCTACTCGATACCGGCGAGTGCCGGGAACGGGACGTTCACGCTGACGGTGCGCTACACGATCAATGCGAACTACATCGTGCCGACGAATCCGGCGCCGATTGCGCATCCGGATGGTGGCTACCAGGTCACCGATACGATGAAGCTCGAGCCGTGTGTTGACTCTGATGTGCCGACGGTGAAGGTGACGAAGGCGGTTTGTACGTCTGACGTGCTGACACCGCACAAGCTGACGCTGAACGCAACGACCGGATGGACGGTTGTGAGCGTGACGCCGAACGCGATTGGGAACCCGGCAGCTGGCTTTGGTGACTTCACCTGGCCGGGTGGCGAAGCGGTGACGGTTGTTGTCACCTACGAGTTGAACGTCGGACAGCAATGGCCAGCGAACTTCCCGCCGACGGGACCGGATGCGAATGGTGGTACATGGAAGAAGGTTGACAACAACCCGAACCAGGTGACGTACACGATCACGTTCGAGAAGGAAACGTGTGAGCCAGAGATCAAGGTCGTCAAGAAGGCGGACAAGGCTGAGTACAAGCCGGGTGACACCATCACCTACACGATCACGATCACGAACACGGGTGAGGGAAGCGCGAAGGATCAGACGGTCCTGGACACCCTGCCGATGAACGTGTTCTGGAATGGCGGTGCGGTTGTTGTTACCCCGAACGGTACGACGATCAGTGGACCGACCACGAGTACAGATCCGATTTCGGGTGCACAAACACTCAAGTGGACTGGCTTGACCATTCCGTACAAGAGTGAGGTCACGATCTCCTTCGGTGCCGTGATCCCGGTTGATGGCTCCGTCTGTGGTGAAATCACCAATACCGTCAGGGTCACCCCGGTTGATAAGGGCGACAAGGAAACAGTATTGGTACGTTGCTCCTCGATGGTCGACGCCAAGAAGACCGCGGATCTGAGCGAAGTGACCGATGCTGGCACGGTGATCAACTACACCGTGACGGTTGAGAACACTGGTAACACGGCGCTGAAGAACCTGGTGGTGACCGACCTGATTAGCGGTACCGCGAGTCCGGTGAACGTGACGCCTGGTGCTGCGACCAGCAGCCTGGCACCACTCGGATTCAATCAGGATCCGTTCCTGGGCACGATCACGACCCTGAAGGTTGATGAGACTGTCACCATCAAGTACAGCTACGTGGTGAGCCAGGCGGACATCGACAAGGGTGGACCGATTGAGAACTGCGTGATCGTCAGTAACGACACGACGGATAAGGACAACTGCGCGAAGACCAAGGTGAAGAAGAATCCGAAGGTCGAGGCGAGTAAGGTTGCCGATCTGAGTGAAGTCTCAGAGGACGGCGCAGTGATCAACTACACGATCACGGTGAAGAACACGGGTAACGTGACGTTGACCAAGCTGCCTGTGACCGATGAGCTGACAGGAGTAGCGAGTCCGGCAAACGTGGTCTGGGGTACTGCGAGCAGCAGCCTGGCACCAGCGGGCTTCAATGAGGATCCGTTCCTCGGCACGATCTCGACCCTGAAGGTCGGTGAAGTTGTCACGATCAAGGCGAGCTACGTCGTGAGCCAGGCGGACATCGACGCAGGTGGACCGATTGAGAACTGTGTGATTGTCGAGCACGACACGACGGAAGGGTGACGACTGCGCGAGCGGAAGACAGACCAAAGGGTGAAGAAGGATCCGGAAGGTTGAGTGCGAAGAAGGTCATGCTGATCTGAAGGAAGTGAGCATGGCAAGGCACCACGATCAACTACACGATCACGGTGAAGAACGACCGACCTGGGATTAGACGTGACGTTGACCACGCTGGCAGTGAATGACGAGTACCTGACGGGAGCTGCGAGTCCGGAGAAACGAACGTGGTATGGGGCACCAGATGCCAAAGGTGAGTGACCGGGGTCAGAACGCGGCGACGATCGCGAGTCTTGTGACCGAATTCGCCGACCGCGAGTGTTGAGATTCCGGCGAGCTACGTCGTAGCCAGGCGGACATTGATGCTGGTGGACCGATTGAGAACTGTGTGATTGTCGAGCACGACACGACGAAGGGTGACGACTGCGCGAAGACCAAGGTGAAGAAGGATCCGCTAAGGTTGAAGGCGAAGTAAGGTTGCTGATCTGAGTGAAGTGAGCATGGCAGGCGGCACCACGATCAACTACACGATTACGGTGAAGAACACGGGTAACGTGACGTTGACCACGCTGGCGGTGAACGACGAGCCTGACGGGAGTAGCGAGTCCGGCAAACGTGGTATGGGGGGCACTCATGCCAGCAGGTGTGACCGTGGTGAACGGCGTGCCGACGATCGCGAGTCTTGCACCGAATGCGAGTGTTGAGATTCCGGCGGAGCTACGTGGTGAGCCAGGCGGACATCGATGCTGGTGGACCGATCGAGAACTGTGTCGATTGTCGAGCACGACACGACGAAGGGTGACGACTGCGCGAAGACCAAGGTGAAGAAGGATCCGGAAGGTTGAGGCGGAAGTAAGGCTGCTGATCTGGAGTGAAGTGAGCATGGCAGGCACCACGATCAACTACACGATCACGGTGAAGAACACGGGTAACGTGACGTTGACCACGCTGGCGGTGAATGACGAGCTGACAGGAGCTAGCGAGTCCGGCGAACGTGGTATGGGGCACCATGCCAGCAGGTGTGACCGTGGTGAACGGCGTACCGACGATCGCGAGTCTTGCACCGAATGCGAGTGTTGAGATTCCGGCGAGCTACGTCGTGAGCCAGGCGGACATTGATGCTGGTGGACCGATCGAGAACTGTGTGATTGTCGAGCACGACACGACGAAGGGTGACGACTGCGCGAAGACCAAGGTGAAGAAGGATCCGAAGGTTGAGGCGAAGAAGGTTGCTGATCTGAGTGAAGTGAGCATGGCAGGCACCACGATCAACTACACGATCACGGTGAAGAACACGGGTAACGTGACGTTGACCACGCTGGCGGTGAACGACGAGCTGACAGGAGTAGCGAGTCCGGCGAACGTGGTATGGGGCACCATGCCAGCGGGTGTGACCGTGGTGAACGGCGTACCGACGATCGCGAGTCTTGCACCGAATGCGAGTGTTGAGATTCCGGCGAGCTACGTGGTGAGCCAGGCGGACATCGATGCCGGTGGACCGATTGAGAACTGTGTGATTGTCGAGCACGACACGACGAAGGGTGACGACTGCGCGAAGACCAAGGTGAAGAAGGATCCGAAGGTTGAGGCGAGTAAGGTTGCTGATCTGAGTGAAGTGAGCATGGCAGGCACCACGATCAACTACACGATCACGGTGAAGAACACGGGTAACGTGACGTTGACCACGCTGGCGGTGAATGACGAGCTGACAGGAGTAGCGAGTCCGGCGAACGTGGTATGGGGCACCATGCCAGCGGGTGTGACCGTGGTGAACGGCGTACCGACGATCGCGAGTCTTGCACCGACCGCGAGTGTTGAGATTCCGGCGAGCTACGTGGTGAGCCAGGCGGACATCGATGCCGGTGGACCGATCGAGAACTGTGTGATTGTCGAGCACGACACGACGAAGGGTGACGACTGCGCGAAGACCAAGGTGAAGAAGGATCCGAAGGTTGAGGCGAAGAAGGTTGCTGATCTGAGTGAAGTGAGCATGGCAGGCACCACGATCAACTACACGATCACGGTGAAGAACACGGGTAACGTGACGTTGACCACGCTGGCGGTGAATGACGAGCTGACGGGAGTTGCGAGTCCGGCGAACGTGGTATGGGGCACCATGCCAGCGGGTGTGACCGTGGTGAACGGCGTACCGACGATCGCGAGTCTTGCGCCGACCGCGAGTGTTGAGATTCCGGCGAGCTACGTCGTGAGCCAGGCGGACATCGATGCAGGTGGACCGATTGAGAACTGTGTGATTGTCGAGCACGACACGACGGAAGAAGATGATTGTGCCAAGACTGACGTGAAGCAGAATCGCGAGATCCTCCTGGTGAAGGATGGTGTACTTGATCTGGGCGAGAATGAGATTTCCAACCCAGGCGATATCATCACCTACACCTTCAAGGTGACCAATATCGGTAACACGACGCTGAAGGGTATGACGATCACTGATCCGCTCCCAGGTCTGACATGGGTCGATGGCAACACCATTGATTCCCTGGCCCCGGCGAGAGTGCGACCTTGATGGCGACCTACCCGATCACGCAGGAAGACATCGATGCTGGTACACGCCACAACATGGCGACGGTGAAGGACACCCCGCCGGATGGCGAGGAGCCAGTGAAGGATAAGGATCCGGAAGATGTGCCGATCCCACGCGAGCGCGACATTGTCCTGGTGAAGGATGGTGTGCTTGATCTCGGTACGGACAAGATCGCCAATCCTGGTGATGTGATTACCTACAGCTTCACGGTGACCAACGTTGGGAACATGACGCTCAAGGGCATGACGATCACCGATCCGCTCCCAGGTCTGACATGGGTCGATGGCAACACCATTGATTCCCTGGCCCCAGGCGAGAGTGCGACCTTGACCGCGACCTACGCGATCACGCAGGACGACATCGATGCCGGTACGCGCGAAAACCTGGCGGTTGTGGAAGACACCCCGCCGGATGGCGAGGAGCCGGTGAAGGATAAGGATCCGGAAGAAGTGCCGATTCCGCAGGAGCGCGAGATCGATCTGGTGAAGACCGGTGAGCTCGACCTGGGTGAGAATGGCGTATCCGATCCTGGTGACGTAATCACCTATGAGTTCACGGTGACGAATGTCGGTAACACGACACTGAAGGGCATGACGATCACTGATCCGCTCCCAGGTCTGACTTGGGTGGCTGGAAACACGATCGACGAGCTGGCACCAGGCGAAAGCGCAGTGCTCACCGCGACCTACGGAATTACGCAGGAAGATATCGATGCTGCCACTCGTCACAACCTGGCGACGGTAACGGATACCCCGCCGGATGGCGAGGAGCCGGTGAAGGATGAGGATCCTGAGGACGTGCCGATTCCGCAGAAGCGTGGTGTGAGTCTCGATAAGGTGGGCGTGCTCGATCTGGGTGCGAATGCATCTGCCAATCCTGGCGATGTGACCACCTACGAGTTCACGGTGACCAACACCGGTAACGCGACACTCAAGGGTCTGACGATCACCGATCCGCTGCCAGGTCTGACCTGGGTCGCGGGTAACACGATCGAGTCTCTGGCCCCAGGTGAGAGCGTCACGCTCCAGGCGACGCGCATCATCACCCAGGCAGATATTGACGCCTGTCAGGTTGTCAACATCGCGCTGGTGAGAGACACGCCACCTGCGGGTGAGGAGCCGGTGGAAGATCCGGGCGACGCACTGGTGAAGATCCCGTGCAAGCCGGTGACACCGCCAACGGTTGAGGTCCTGCCGAACACTGGTTCGGGTGCCGGGTCTGGTAACGGACTTGGTGCGGCCACCATGGTCTGGGCGTCTGCCGCCCTCCTGATCATGGCTCTGGGAGTCGGTGCCATCGGCACCCGCCGCCAGCAGCCGTAACCTCAGACGGGTGCTCCGGCACCCGTCACCCCGGGCAACTCGTGATCGCTCATGAGTTGCCCGGGGGGACGAAAGAAGTCCCGGGAGCGATCGCCCCGGACCCTTAACTTTGGGGTCAGACGGGCTGGCGGCCTCTTCATGATCCATGGCCAAGGAGTCTGTGATGCCCGGATCCTACCACGTTCTCGACCCAGTTTGTTACTACCTGGCCACCATGCTCCGTCACGCTACCCACCAACGCAGGACTGCGCTGCGCTCCCCCCGAGCTGGTTCTGGGGCCGGAGCATGGTCTCACGCATGCCCTCGTCATGGGCATGGGTGACTGGACCGCGACCTACCGGGTGTTCTCCGGCCCCACGGTTGCGATCAGCGCGTTGCAGCGTCAGGTTATCGCGGGTATGCACGTCATGATCCGGTGGTGGTGGTGGTCGATGCCAGCTCCCACGGACCGGGCGGAAGATGCCGGAGGTGGGGACGATCCCCGCGGACACCACCGAAGCCTGGCATCCATCATGCCCAGGACGAGGTACACCACCCACCGCGGAAGGAGACAGTCGTGATCCGCTGGTGTTTGCACCAGCTCCATCACCGACCCGCGGCCATGGGCAGTCAGACGGAATGGCAGGCCGCGTGGAGGGTCTGGATCATCCGGGAGGCGATGGACGCGGTGAACAGGATCGTCCCCGTGGTGACGGGGGATGGTGCCTATAGTCGGGAACCTACCCGGCACGAGGGATTGCGCGTAAAATCGGGCGCTGTACCATCCCCGATCCGAACGAACCACCCCGACGTGCGGAAGGAGACCGCGGTCTCACACCGCCGCAGGGACAGGAGCATTCCGGGTGGAGACATGTCATTCGGGTGCGGGGCAAAGACGTCATCTACGGATCCAGGTGACCGGTCCCTGGGTGATCAAGAAGAGGACCATCCCCGATGTCATCACGATTGCCGGGATTGGACGTGGGCGTGGATCGTCACGAGATCGCGTGACATGATGCAGGTCAATGCCCGCCAATCACACGGATGGGAGCTGCCCTATCCGGTGGAACAGCTGGCGCTCTGGGTGGGCAACGGTGGGAAGTGGGGTAATGCATCGGGAACGGGAGGGACCAGCAACAGTGGTCGGCCGAGGTGCAGTAAGACGCAGTGGGTGGTCTGGGTGGGTCCTCATCCTGACGGGAGTCGTGTCCGCCGTCCATTCGGCATTCCCGGGGTACCGCCAGCGTCGGACCCGCGTGACCGACGGATGCAACTCCGGGAAGAGCGGAGCACCACCCCGGCAGGTAACACCCCATTGTGCTTCGGAACCCCACGGAAAAATACCGCCTTTGAAGGTGCTGTTGGCGGTCGCGGATGCCATCTAACGCCAACGATACGCAGACTCGCACAATCCAGACATGTCCCACGATGACGACGACCAGAACCCCCCTCAGAGTGCAAAGAGTCCCGGGAGCGATCGCTCCCTGGACTCTCTTTGCTTCGTCGGTAGTCGCGCCCGTGCACGCTCGGGCAAGGGTGCGGATCTTCGCCCCTCGGTGGCCACCGTCGCCTCAGTCACAGATGCGCGTAGAGCCGTGGCCCCTGCGCATCGGTACCGAGTGGATCCGTGAAGAGGATGTCCGGAAGGCGTAGCCCCGGACCGATCGGTCGCAGTCCAGAGGGTAGCTGTCCTCCAACTAACCGCGACCGTGAGTTATCCGGGTTCAGTGGCGAATCTGGGCTCCATCGGCGGAGTGAACCCGGACAACTCACAAGCGCGACCTCTTTCGCAGGATTATCGATGGTTCGCGCTTGATCGGTCCGGGTCTACATGTCCGACTAGAGCCCTTCAGTGATTTTCTCGGTTCAGATGGGCCCCTGCGGCTCCGCTCGAGATCGCAGGGCTACGCAGGAGCGAGCCTCCGCCGGGAGATTCTGCCGTAGGCACATTGGATGTGACTGTGATCCACCCGCAGCCGGATCTAGAACATCGACTCGATTATCGGTACGACTGGCGGGAAGATCTGCGCCAACGTCGCCATCGCGTCGGTGTGTACTCGTCCCCAACCGCGGATTGGCAACAGGCGGGCATCAATGCCGCTGAATACCAACGCCGAGAGGCCATGGATCGTGACCTCACCTTGCGGTGTCCCTCCCTCATGCACCAGCAACGTGCCGTCGTGGCCAGTGAATGTGAATGTCCCGTTGTTCCAGGGTGCCTGGTCATCGGATACCGTCAGGCAGACGGCACCATCTCCCGCGCCAATCCCGGTTAGTCCGGCAACGGTCACGATGCGACCCATGGCGGGTCCCCAGCTATCGGCGTCGTTGGTGATGACGTCCATCGATCCCTCATAGGTCGCCCACAGGTGTGGCTCCTCGTTCGGGATCATCGGCATGCGCACCGTCTTGATCTGATCAACGTGGCGTGCCAGAAAATCCAGCACATTCAATTCGCCGTTGAAGGTCGACCAATGCACGAGATCAACGACCATCTCCTGCTTGTCGATATCCATGCGATAGACCATCGCGGCGGTGACGTCGTCGCCCTCATGCACGGTCATCACCCAACTCTTGTTGAATGAGAGCCAGGCATCCTGCTTGGCGCGCTGGAACAGACTCATGCCATGCACCGTGCGCTGTGTTCCGGCCAGTATCGTTGCCACATCCTCAATGGCGGCGCCGCTGAGTCGATGTTTCACCGTGCCGCTCTTCTCCGCCGTGAGATACGGCGCAAGTGCGGCCGGATTCACATGAAGCCAGACCGGTGCCTGCCAACCCGCATACCCGAACTTCTCGTAGTAGGAAGTCTTGAACGGGTAGAGGGTGCTAACGGCTTCGCCCTGTTCATGCATGTCACGAATCGCGCGATGGAGCAACTCGCGGACGTGTCCGCCGCGTCTGGCCGCTGGCATACTGGCCACACCGCTGATACCACCCATAGGAATTACGGTATTACGTACATTGGTTGTCATCGGCACGATCGCGACTTTCGCGATGGCGACATCATCGACATAGCTGAGGAAGACGCGATCGGTGACACGCATTGCCCGGCGTCGCTCTGCCTGTTCGGGCGTTTCGGTGGCGGGTGTTGAAGCAAAGGCATAACTTCCCAGCAGAATCGCTTCCTCGCTGTTGTTGTCACCGGGCCGGATATCAAAGGGCGTATTCATGGTGTTCTCGCAGGTGCGGGCAGAAGAGCCAAGTCAGATGAAATCCTACCAAACCCTCACGGGAAAAGGAACGACACCCGGTGGCTGGCCGGGCGTCGTTCGGAAAGAGGGGAGGGGGAGTGGACTAGAAAGGAACGTTCAGACTGATATTGAAGATGGCACCGAAGATCGCGAAGGTGATGATGCTACCGATCCAGGCGACCAGCCCTGTGGCAACCGCGCGGCCGGTATCCATGTTCAGTGCGACTTTGATCGCGACGATCATGGTCGCCAGTGTCCACAGCCAGAGAACCGAACCGATGATGCCACCGATAAGCCAGATACCGGTCACAAACTGGAAGACATTCGGCACCGCGGCGTAGCCGACGATACGCATAACGCGCTCGACCGAGCTGCTGGTATGGGGCGTTGATGTGATGCGGGTGCCAACGAAGTAGATAATCGCCGCGCTCAGCACCCAGCCGAGCAGCATCGCCACCACGCCCCCAATCAGGGCGCCGGGCCCTTGCAGCAACCAACCGAGTCCGGAGGCGATCGCTACCGTGGCCACCACAATTCCGGCTTCCGGTGTGGCGGAGGGATCGCGTGTGATCTCCTCATAGGTGCGAGTGTTGAACGTCATCACGTCTTTGGCGCGTTGGACGATTCTATCGAGCGAGATGTTGGTTTCCATGAAATCCTCCCTGGAACGATGTGCTGGAATGTTCTCGTTCATCCTGCGGTGTTTGGCAGAAATCCCGAACTCCTGCCATTAGTGTAGGAGCCCGGGATTGGGGGTGTAGTATGGGTAACCGGTAATTCTAACGGTGGGGTATTACCCCTCCGATGGTCGTGGTTTCTGCCAGAGAAGCGTTGCCAGCACGGCGATGGTGGCGGTGAGTGCCACACCCAGGGCGATATGCCAGCCGACGATATCGAGCATGCGCGTGCGCGTCATATACCCGAGACCTGTCTGGATGAAGGTGAGCACGAAGACCAGCGCGGATATCGACAATACCGCCGCCGATACCACTTTCTGGGAGAAGAGCGTGTAACTCATCAACATCTGCGCGATAGAGACGAAGACCAGCGTGTTCCCCAGATGCATATGCCCGGTGATCAACCAGGGATCGGTACCGGCGCGGAGGAGACCGTTCCCCGCCAGCGCCGCCGTCACCACCATCAGGATGGTGAATAGAACCACAAGCCAGCGGTTAGCGATCAGAAGACCAGGTGTCGGAGAGGGAGTTGGCATTAAGCGTAATCCTGTGCGTTCATCGAATCAGCGCGAACCGCTCTCCCGATTCTACGTGCCAATCCTGACGATATTGTGAATGGATGCACAATCTTCAAATAGGGCATCCGTCCACCTATCCGAACAATTCTGCTTCCACTTCGGTGACGCCTTCGGCGAAGCGATGGAGTCGGAATGGCGAGAGATCGAAGCGAGGATCGCCTCCCTCTGTGGTCAGATTCGCCAATATCTCGCCGCTCATGGGGCCGATACCGAATCCGTGACCGCTGAATCCGGCACCAACCACCAGACCGGGATGACTTGGTACGGCATCGAACACCGGGATCAGATCCAGTGTGTCGTCGATCAAGCCGCCCCAGACCCGTTCGATTCGTAGATCGGCCAATCGCGGCAGCACTGCAATTGCGTTACGGGTCATGTTTTCTTTCTGGCGGACGGTCATGCCAACATTTGCCGGCGTGTGCTGCCCTTCGTTCCACGGCACACTGGCACCGATGAAGCGGACACCACCACCGACTGTTTGCCGGGCGGCAAACGAACCGGTAGCGACACCAAGTACGGGACTGAGTGTGAAGTCATCTGTCGGTACGGTTTGGGCGACCGGGCAGTGAACGATATTCAGTGGCAGGTACAATCCCAGCGATTCCAGCAGTCTGGGTGTGTAGATCCCCGCAGCCACAACGACGACATCGGCGGTATAGGAACCCTTGGCAGTAGTGACGCCGGTGACGCGGTCGCCATGCGTGGTCAGACCAAGCACTTCTTCACCGCTGATGATGGCGGCCCCAAGGCGACGGGCCGCGTCGTCGTAGGCTCTGACCACCTTGTGATTGTCCGCGTGGCCATCGGTGGGGCAGAAGCTGGCACCCACCACCGTCTCGTTCACTTCCGGCGCGATCTGTCGGACAGCGTCGGCGGTATCGAGATACTCCATCGGTATACCGGCGGCGTTCCCATCGGCGACGACTTGTCGAATCATCGCTTCATGGTCGGGAACCAAAGCGAGACGGAGATTGCCATTCTGGACGTAGTCCAGTTCGGCCTCGAGTTCCTCTCCCAGGTGCGCCCAGCGCTTGATCGCTTCGCGCGCGATGGGGAGCTCTGTCGCGTCACGGCCACTCTGGCGCACACCGGCCAGCGTCCAACCGCTGGCCATCGCGTGGATCGACTCGCGCTCGAAGAGCGTGACCTTGACGCCTCGTTTACTGAGCTCATAGGCAGTAGCGCAACCGGTGATGCCGCCGCCAATTACGATCACCTCAGATGTGGACATTGATCTGCTCCCTGAAAACGAACCTGGCCGGTGATAATGGCACACTTTCGCCATTATCACCGGCCAGGAGCAATCTGAACAGACCTAATTTGCGCGCGGATCCAGGACATCGCGCAAGCCATCACCGACCAGGTTGAAGGCGAACACCGCTATCAACAGTGCCGCGCCTGGCGCGAGGCTTAAGAGTGGCAAGTCAGATAGACGCACGGCACCATCCCGGATCATCTGTCCCCAGGTTGGCGTCGGTGGCGGAACGCCGAGTCCGATAAAGCTCAGACTGGCTTCGAGTCGGATCGCGGACGCCGTCCACAGGCTTCCCAGCACGATCATCTCACCTGCGATATTCGGGAGGATATGGCGATTGATGATCTTTGGTGTGGATTGGCCGATGGCGCGGGCCGCTTCGATATACTCGGTTTCCTTCAGTCCCAACACCGGTCCGTAGGCGATTCGCGCGAATCTGGGCGCGACCGTGAGTCCGATGGCGATGATGAGCTTGGTCTTGCCAGCACCGAGCACGGCCATCACCAGCAAACCGGTGATCAGATCCGGGAAGCTGAGCATGATATCCACGATACGCATGAGCACGTTATCGATGACACCACCGAAATACCCGGCGGTGACACCAAGTGTGATGCCGATGACGGCACCGATGATCACGGAGAAGATACCAACCTGGAGTGCTACGCGCGTACCCCAGATGATGCGGCTCAGCACATCGCGGCCATAGTCATCGGTACCCAGCCAGTGTGCGCTGGATGGACCCTGGAACTTGTTGATCGTGCTCTGGACCAGCGGATCATAGGGTGCGATCCAGGGGGCGAATACCGCCATGATGACCAGAAACACGATCATCACTGCGCCAACAACGGCTGCTTTATTCCGCATGAATGATCGGAATGCCCGCTGACGTTGCGAGATGAGGGCTTTCTTGGGCGTTCCTGGCGCGCTGCCACCAGCAGCTGCAATCGATGTAGCCATCAGGAATTCCTCACTCTCGGATCAACGTAGGTGTAGACGATATCCACGATGATATTCACGATCACAATGATGAACGCATACACCACCATGATGGCCTGCACCATGTTGTAGTCAAACTGCCGGGTGGCACCGACCAGGCGACTGCCCAGTCCTGGCCGACCAAAGACTTGCTCGGTCAGCACCGATCCACCGATGAGACCGATGGTGAAGATACCGACCAGCGAGATAATGGGGACCATTGCGGATCGCAGCGCGTGCTCGCGCATTACCCGGCTTTCCACCAGTCCTTTTGCACGGGCAGTGCGGACATAGTCCGCATTCAGCACGTTCAGCATCACGGATCTGGTCATGCGCGTTACCGAGGCGGTTTCCACCATCCCTAGCGTCAGCGCCGGAAGGACGAGACGTCGCAAGTTATCCCACGGATCGCTGAAATCTCCAGCACCCACCGCGGGGAACCACCCCAGCTTGGCCGCGAAGATATACATGAGGAGGAGGCCGATGTAGAACGCAGGCGCGCTCAGTCCCGCCAGCGATACCACGCGAGTGACATAGTCAATCGTGGTATTCCGCTTCATCGCACTGATCACACCCATCGGGATACCGACGGCGAGTGCCAAGATGATGGCGGCGATACTGAGTTCGATCGTGTGCGGCAGCACGTTTCGAATCTGATCCCAGGCCGGTGTGCGAGTTACCAGGGAGTTCCCCAAATCACCCTGCAGCAGTCCGAAGATATAGTTCTTGTACTGCACCCACAGTGAATCATTGAGCCCCATCTGCTCGCGATAGGCGTTGATCGTCTCCTCGCTCGCATAATCGCCCAATACAGCGCGGGCAGGATCACCCGGTACGACGCGAACCACCAGAAAGATGATGGTTACCACCGCCCACAGTGTGGGTATAGCCAGCAACAGCCGCCTCAGGATATGTCGCAGCATCGGCAATCCTTTGCTCTACGTGGAGCGAAAATGAGGAATGACCTGGCCACCCGCCAGGCCATTCCCGCAGTACGATCAGGAGGGATGAACCCTACCCCATCGAGGTGGTCTCGTTGATACCCGGGTACAACTGCACCACGGCGGTCAGTTCGTGACCGTAGTCAACCTCATCACGGCGGACAAACACCTGGTTCTGGAACATCAAGCCGTAACCGGCATAGTTCTGCAGAATCTCGATGTTGGCCTGTCGCCACAGTTCCGCCTGCGCATCGGCATCCAACTCTCCGCGGGCCTGATCGCGCAGATCGTTCACCGTGAACTTGGAGAAGTTGGTGACACCGCCATCGGTGGAGAAGAACTGGGTCAGGTAGATGTCCGCAGTTGGGCGGAACGCGATGTAGATCGTGATCGCGTTGCGATCCTGTCGAATCAGCTCGTGCATGGTGGCGTGCTGTACCACTTCCAGATTCACGGTGATACCGATCTGGCGCAGCTCCTCCTGAAGCACCTCGGATGTGGTGCGATAGGCGGTCTGCTCGGAGGCGATCATGTCCAGCTCGAAGCCGTCAGGATAGCCCGCTTCCGCCAGGAGCGCCTTGGCTCCCTCGATATCCTGCTGGTAGTTGACGCCAGCAGCCTCGGCGTCTTCCTCGCTCAATCCACCTGGGAGGAAGGCTGGCACCACGGAGAAGACCTTCTCACCAACGGGTGCGCCAGAGAGGGCGACGTAGTTGTCGCGGCTGATCGCCTTGAAGATCGCCTCGCGAACCTTGACGTCCTTGAGGATATCGTGCTCAATATTGAAGTTGAGCCAGACAACCTCACCAACGCCGAAGACATCAGCGGTGAAGCCATCGAGATCATCGAGACGTTGCGCCCAGGAGGACTCGCTAACGCCGTAGATGACATCGTAATCGCCGGCCTGCAGGGCCAACTCGCGCGCGGTGGCATCAGCCTGGAACATCACGTTCACGCCAGCGAGCTGAGGAGCGCCACGGAAGAAGTCTGCATGTGCGGTCAGTTCAACGCTGAGTTGTGGCGTGTGAGCCACAAACGCGAACGGGCCGGTACCAACCGGATGAGAGACGAAGGCTTCTGCACCAACGGCCTCGAAGGCGGCCTGAGGAATGACATAGCCACCAGAGTAGTTGGCGACATTCGGCAGGAAGAGAGAAGTCGAGATCGGCACTGGTACGGTAACCACGAACTCGTTCTCACCATCGCCGGCTGCAAATGCCCAGCCCGCATAGTTTCCGGCGTAGGCCGATGTTTCGGCATTCGCCGCCTTGGTGAAGGAGAAGAGCAGGTCATCGACCGTGAGATCAGCGGAGTCCGCACCATCGGTGGCGTGCGTCTTCACACCGGACTTCAGGGTGAAGGTCCAGCTCTGCGTGCCATCGTCATTGGTCACTGGATCCGGAATCGCCTCGGCCAGATCGGCTTCGAACTCATCGGACTTGCCGGGCACGTAGCGCACCAGGCCATTGAAGATCATATCGACGATGGCGCGATCCTGCGAGCCAGAGGCGAAGTGCGGATCGAGGTTACCGATATCCGATGTATTCATCGCGATTCGCAGCGTTCCGCCATCCTGGGCGAAGGCAGCGGGTGCCTTGAAAACCGCGGCACCAATCGCGCCAACTCCGATGAGTTGGGTAAACTGCCGTCGTGTAATAGCCATGGGATTACTCCTTACTTTCCATAAACGGATACTGTGGTTGTAAACGAATCGCTCATGCTGTCATTGAAAGGACTACGGATCATGGTGTGCATACGCGCCCACGTGTCTGTACTCACGCTTATATGACGAACTCTCACAATTCATTCAGTTCCGCAATGGTGCCATACATGCGGACCATGCGTCCACAATTTGCTTCACTTGGGTACATATCGCCTATCTTAAAGGAAGAGTACCGACCTCTCAGGGTTGGTAGGATCATGATGAGATGAATGGCAGCAACGCGCGATTCAGCGTGAAGGAGTGAGATGTGTCAGAGACGGTTGATATCTGGGTAGATCCGATGTGCCCCTGGGCCTGGATGACAAGCCAGTGGCTCCTGGAGGTCGAGAAGGTGCGGCGCGTGAGGGGCGCGTTTCAATATCATGAGCCTGAGCTACCTTAACGAAGGCCGCGAAGGCCTCAGCGATGACTATCGCAAGATGATGGAGGCAGGCTGGGGACCGGTTCGGTTGGCGATTGCCGTCGAGCAGGAGGGTGGTAAGGACGCGCTCCGAGAGTACTATCTGAAGCTGGGTACCCTGCGCCATAACCAGAAGCGGGGATTCAGCAGTAGCAGCTATACAGCCGCACTTGAAGCTGCGGGATTGTCCGCCGATCTGGCGGCCAGGGCAGATGACGCCACTCTGGATGAGGCGCTCAAGGCAAGTCATCATGCCGGTATGGATGCCGTCGGCAGCGATGTTGGCACACCGGTCATCCATTTCCCCAGACCGGATGGCACCACCAGCGCCTACTTTGGTCCGGTTATCACCCCACCACCGACGGGTGAAGCGGCCGGATTGCTCTGGGATGGACTTCTGGCGCTGGCCCAGGTTGATGGACTCTACGAACTGAAGCGTTCGCGCACATCTGGTCCATCATTCCTGGCGATGCCTGATTACGAATAAAGGCTGGTACGAACCGCCGAAGCAGACCGCCTGCTTCGGCGGTTCACGCGTTTCATATCATCGTCGCCATACCCGGGAACCCGTGGTTATGTCTTGGCGTTATCGATTGAGGGAGGGTGTATTCGTCGCGCTTTCGTGGTCATCTGATGAGGCAGCCTGAGAGAATGAGTCGAGTTGGCGTTCGTGATCATCTGAAGTTTGGGTATTCGTGGCTGAGTGCACTGATTGTGGCCACGTTATGCCTGGTTTCAGTGTTCATGCCAGCCACGCTGGCAGCGCAGACCCTGCGCGGTACAGAGTTCACCTCCGATCTGGGAGGACCAACGGTACGGTGGACCGAGGACTGGGAAGCCAGTCTCGAAGGCGATGACGATTTCTCCACCATGTTGATGCTGCAGGGCGAGATCATGATCTTTGCGGTCATGTTCGTCTATGAACCGCTCCCCGAAATGAGTATGCGCAGCGTTTATTTCAGTCTCTCGGATGTGCTTGTTGCCAACTTCGATTCTCAACCGACGCAGGTCTACGAATGGCAGGCGGAGGACGGTTCGTTCCGTGGTCTCAATGTGATTCAGCTCTCGGGTATCAATTTCGTGCTGTATATGCGGGTTGATCCCGGTGTTGCTGGTGTCGGACCAACAATGCAGTTCGCCGGAGCACCGGTGCGCGCTTTCCCATCGTCGCTGACGGCGATGCAGACCGAGATTACGATCGATGGTCTACCGGCAATGGCGGATGATGATGGCGAGGAGTTGCTGGCGTTGCTTGAAAGCAACGAAGCATCTGCCGCTGATCCGTCCCTGGCGGATGCAGCAGGTACGCATCAGCGAGTTCCAGTGGGAACCACCGCCAAGATTCCTACACCCGACATTTTCGGTGGCGAGTTCGTGAGCGAGACGAACGATTTCACCGTTCGTTACGGGGAGGAATGGTCGCCGACCGATTCGATGATTGGCGAGTTTAGTTTGGTATCGACAGGTCGACCCACGACGGTGGTGTCCTTCATCGGTCGCTCCACAACAGAAACGAATCGGGCAGCCTATTTCGAGGATATCGTTGCGCGGGAGTCACGCCATGCCGGGTTTATCGGCAGCGTGACGGATGACGATCGCCTCCTGATCGCTTCCTGGAGCAACGACGATGAGTTGTCTGTGCTCGAGTATGTCTTCGTGGATGATGACACAGTCGTCACCGTGATGGTGACCCTTTCCGGCTCAAATCCCGAACGTGGTATCGATCGTGTTCAGCAGATCGAGTTGGACGGTATACCGATTTTGCAGGGATGGGATGAGCTGGAATAGCGAGCTTATCCGTAATTCGCAGCACATAGCACAGAACCCGATCCCAGCCGATCGGGTTCTGCGCGTTTGATGTGCTCGGCGTCGGATACCGATCTACTGTGCCCACTCCTGGTCACGCGTGATCTCATCGAACTGGTTGATGAAGGCCACGGCGAAGCCGACCACACGCTCAACCCAGACGTCGCCTCGTTCCTTCGTGGCCCCGGTTCCATCGCCGGTAACACCGTTGGCGGCGATATCGTCGCTCTCAAAATAGATCGTGCCGGGTACGGATTGCCCTTCAACCTTGACCTTGGCATACCCTGTTGGTTGCCACCCCTGGAACTCATGGAAGGTACCGGTCTCAATCCTGTCCCATGTCGTATCTTCCGGGAACATTGCCAGCATGGCCGAGGTCTCCGGTTCGGCGCCGTGACCATAGGCTGCCGCTACGTCCTCATACTGATCCTGCATGAGGGCATACCCTAGCGACCATGGGTAGATGCTGCCGACCAGCAGATTGTGGCGAGCTCGCAGAATCCGCGCGATCCGCTCTACTACAATCTCGTTGCCGCCATGGTTGTTCACGAAGATAATGCGGCGGAAACCGGACTTGATGTAACCCTCGCAGATCTCCTCAAGCAGCTTCGCCAGCGTATCGTGCCCGATCGAGATCGTGCCGGAGAAGTTCCGGAAGATATCTGAGCAGCCATAATTGATGCAGGGTGCCCACACCGCGTTCGTTTGCTCCGCAGCCTTGCTGGCCACGAACTGCGCCACCATATTGTCGGCATTTACGGGCATATGCGGACCGTGCTGCTCCACCGTTCCCATTGGGATGAGCAGGATCGGGCGCAGCTCCGCCGCTTCACCAACCTCTGAGAAGCTCAATCGACCCAGTTCCTTTGTGCGCAGAGACATGGTGAATATAACCTTTCGTTTTGTTAGCGACTTCCTCGAAGCCGCGGATCAAGTTCGTCACGCAGACCATCGCCCAATGTGTTGAGCATGAGGATGGTGAGGCCGATAACAATCGACGGAAAGATAAGGAGATGTGGGTAGAGCTCCATGAATGGCCGGGCACCGGAGATCATGTTTCCCCAGCTTGGCGTCGGTGGTTGTGCACCCAACCCAAGAAAGGAAAGTCCGCTCTCCACCAGAATCGCGAAGCCGAGACTGAGCGATACCTGGACGAAAATCGGTGCCATGACATTCGGAAGCACAGCCTTGGCGAGAATTCGCGTGTCGCTCGCGCCAATGACACGGGCGGCATTGACGAAATCGCTATCTCCCAACACCAGCGCCGATCCATACACCACGCGAACGAAGCGCGGTGTGTAGATGATGCCGATGATGATGATGAGATTGCGGATGCTTGGACCGAGGAATGCGACCATCGCGATCGCCAACACGATCGTCGGGAAGCTCAGCAGCAGATCCATGCTGCGCATGATGATGAATTCCACGGCACCGCGGAAGTATCCTGCCATCAGACCGAGCGAGATACCGAACACCGCCGCAATTGTCACTGACCCAATGGCGACGCCCAACGAGACTCGGCCAGCGTAGATCAATCGACTCAGGACATCGCGACCGTAGTCGTCTGTTCCCAGCAAATGGTCTCCACCCGGCGAAAGCAACGGTGCTCCCATCATTTTGGTGGGACTTGCCGGTGCGACCCATGGCGCCAATGCGCTGGTGACGACCAGGATGGTAAGCAGCACGAGCGGTATGGAGATGCGCGGTCGCTTCAGCATCTCCAGTGTCTGGTTCCGCGGTTTCGGCGCGGATTTGGACAATGCGCCTGGAGATGTTGCCGTTGCAATCATGAGGTCATCTCCCTTCCTACGTCAGTCGAATTCGTGGATCGAGCACGGCATACGTGATGTCAACGATCACGTTGACGACGATGGTGATGATGGCGATGACAAGCACGACACCCTGTACTACCGGGTAATCGCGTGAGAGTACGCCAGACATGAGCAAGGTACTGAGGCCAGGCCAGTTGAAGATCTGCTCGACAATGACCATGCCACCAAGCAATGTCGCAATCTCGAGTCCTACTAGACTCACCACGGGATTGATCGCGTTCCGCAACGTGTGCGAGGTGATCACGCGGCGATCGGTCAAGCCCTTGGCTCGAGCGGTGCGGACGTAATCCTGCCGCATCACCTCGAGCATGCTCGAACGCATCATCCGCAGGAGCACAGCCGCGTTCCCGATCGCCAGCGTGATACTGGGCAGGATCAGCAGTTTCATGTGAGCCACGGGGTCATCGCCGAACTCCACAAATCGTGCCTGCGGCAGAATCTTCCATTTGAGCCCAAACAGCAGCACCAACACGGTACCGACCACAAACCCCGGTAGCGAGAGACCCAACATTGCGATGGAGCTGAGCGCGATATCCGGGAACTGATTGCGCTTGAGCGCGGCAATCGTGCCAAGCGGGATCGCGATGATGAGCGATATCACCACCGAGATCGCGATGAGCTCAGCGCTGTTCCCCAATCGACTCATGATGTCATCGGTAATGCTGCGGCCACTGATGATCGATTTGCCGAGATCGCCACGGATAGCATCGCCCAGCCAATCGAAATACTGCTGCCACACCGGGCGATCGATACCCAGCTTGGTGCGCATGTTTGCCACCTGCTCTTCTGATGCCGTTTCCCCCAAAATCGCTCGTGCCGGATCACCCGGCACGAGACGAAGCATCAGAAAGACGATCGTTGCAACCAGCAACACCTGCCCGACGAGTGTGATCATTCGCCGTGCAATGAACCTACCCATGGTTACTTATCCAGCCAGATTTGGCGCATGGTGATCGGGTTCCAGCTGGGTAGGTGGGTGTACCCCATGACGAACGACTGCATGGCTTCACCCTGAACGCGGCGGATTGAGGGGACCCAGGGAAGGATCTCCAGCGTGTGGGCCTGGAGATCGTGATAGATCTCTTCACGCACCGCGCTATCGGTCTCAAATCGCCCTTGCTCCAACAAGGCATCGGTATCGGCATCCGCGAATCGGAACTGCTTGGCCATGTTGCCGGTGCTATGGAAGTAATTCCAGAGGAAGTCCGGATCACCATAGTCGATGGCTGTACCCCAGGAGTGAACGGGGAAGGTTCCATCGGCCACGGTCTGGCGGAAGGTGAGCCATTCCTGCAGTTCCAGTTTGGCGTTGATGTTCGCGTTCTGGAGCTCTGCCTGGGCGGCTTCCGCCGGTCGCTGGATGACCGAGTAGGTGGATGTGCTTACCATATCGAACTCAAGCGGATTCATACCCGCCTCATCCAGCAGGGACTTGGCCTTCTCGTAGTCGCCGTTGTAGGTGCCTTCCAGGTCAGGTGCGTGTCCGATCATGCCTGCCGGAATCAGACCGCCCGTGATCGGCGATCCGTGCCCCGCGAAGGCGGTGGTCACCATCGTGTCGCGGTTCATACCGTGGGCTATTGCCTGGCGAATCTTGACATCGCTACCCGGGGCCATTTCATGATTGAAACCGACCCAGCCGAAGCCCGAGACATCGTCGTAGGCGAACGTCAGGTTGGGATCATTCTGGATGATGTCCATCTGCGTGTACGGGACGTAATCCGCAAAGTCGACCGTGCCGGAGCGTACTGCGGTCATGCGGGTGGTGTCATCTGGCATGGGTTGGTAGATGATGCCATCCAGGTACGGCAGGCCCTCCAGGAAGTAATTCGGATTCTTCTCGAGAGTGATGGAAACACCAGGTACGCGCTCCTTGAAGACGAACGGTCCGGTTCCCATCATCGTGGTCTTCGGGTCAACGCCGCTTTCAATCCACGCCTTGGACACGATATAGGAGTTGGTGTTGGCCAGAATGAAGTCAAACGCCTGGAACGGGCGATTGAACGTCAGGTTCACGGTGTTGCCATCGCCAGCGCTGATATCGGTCACTTCGGCGAAGTACGAGGCATTCGTCGCGGCCGTATCCGGATTCTGGATGCGTTGCAGACTGAAGATGACATCGTCAACGGTCAGGTCAGATCCGTCATGGAAGGTCACGCCTTCGCGAATCTTAAGCTGGTAGGTGGTGCCATCGATCCACCCGAACTCCTCGGCCAGATCCCCGATGATCTCGTTCTCGGGGCTATAAGTGAGGAGGGTGCTGTAGCACATCAACTTCACCGAGGTTGATGCGGCACCTGTGCTGATATGCGGTTCGAAGTTTGAAGGATCGGTGGAGAGACCGTAGATCATGGTTCCACCGGGTTTGGGCTCAGCGTCTTGTGCCATACGGGCGCGTGTGGATGTGATGCGTGGCGCCGCACTGGCGGCAGGTACCAATAATCCACCTGCTGCGAGTGAACCAGTGGCAACAAATCCTCGACGGGTCAACTTGAAAGGAATCTTCGACATGTCTGGTACCTTTCCCTGGGATACGTCGGATTACGCATGGGTGCTGACTGGTGAGATGAGTTCTAGCCAAGCACCTCCCTTCGTCGATTTGCCAGACTCGGCAGTTCGTGACGGTGCTGTTGCAGGCGCTCGAAATCGAGATTCGCCATGGCAAACCCTTCTCCATCGGGAGCCGTGGCGAGCACGGTTCCCCACGGGTCAACGATCATACTGCGCCCGTAGGAAGCGACACCGCGCGGATCGACGCCGTACTGCCCGCTGGCGAGCATGTAGCATTGGTTCTCGATCGCTCGGGCGCGGATCAGTATTTCCCAGTGATCCTTCCCGGTGAAGAGCATGAAGCTAGCGGGCAGGAAGACAACCTCAGCGCCATCGTTTGCCAATGCTCGGTAGAGTTCCGGGAAGCGGATGTCATAGCAGATGGAGAGGCCAACCGGGTGGCCCTCCATATCGGCTGTCACGACTTCGGAACCCGGTGCGATGGTGGCGCTTTCAAGCGCATCGACTCGTCCGGGAATCTGCACATCATAGAGGTGCAGTTTGCGATAGCGGGCGACCTCTTCGCCGTCGCGGTTGAAGAGGAGGCTGGTGTTATAGGTGCGCTCGGAATCCGGAATGCTTTCATGGATTGATCCCGCCAACAGCCAGATTCCCAGCTCCTTGGCGAGATTGGAGAAGTAGGTGGACACGTGACCAGGTATGTCTGACTTGATTGACGGAACCTGGTCCTTCTCTCCGCGGAACTCAACCATTTCCGGAAGCACCACCAATTCGGCGCCAGCGGCGGCGGCATCGCGGACGAATCCACCGGCCTTGGCGAGATTGGCATCGACATCGTCATTCGCGAGAACCTGGACAACAGCAGCGAGCATAGCATCCTCTCCATCTTGATGTATCTGCGATATATCGAGTAACCGTGAGTTGATTGTCCACAGCCTACAACACACACTCAAAATGGGCAACAGATATGTAACGCCATGTGGCTATTTGCCCCAGGGAAGGATCGCTTCATCGAGCCATGCTTGCTGACGGGCGAGTGAACTGGCGATATGGTCTATTGCCAGGCGCTCAGCTTCGTCAGCATCTCCGGACGCGATGGTTTGCACGAGTTGCCTGTGCATCACCTCGACGCCTGCGACACCATGTCGTTCCTGCGCCCGGTACCAGATACGGAGGCTTTGCAGGTTGAGTTGGTTGCTTGACTCTGCCAAAAAGCGATTGTGAGAGGTTCGGGCAATTGCCGTGTGGAGCGCATAGTCGTGCTCCACCGAGCTATAGATATTGCCGGAAGCGGATGCGTCCTCCATCGCCATCAGGGCACGTTCCATGTTGCGCCTGTCGATCTCGGTACATCGTTGGGCCGCCAGTTTGGCGATGGTTGGTTCCAGGAGACGTCGTGTCTCATAGAGATAGCGCATCTCATGGACGTCCACGTCGCGAACTGTGGGGGCCTGGTGGGCGGGCCAGCCAAGCAGACCCTCGTGCGCGAGCCGCTTGAGCGCCTCCCGGAGCGGTGTCCGTCCAACTGGAAAGAGGGCAAGCAGGTAAGCCTCGTCCAGCGGGGTGCTTGCCGGGAGGCTGTGTGTCACGATTGCTCGCCGCACATCGGCGTAGGCGAGTTGGGTCTTCGTGAGGTAGGTGCGATTATCTGGCAACTTGAAGAGTGATTGGAGGAGGGAATCGCCAGTTTCCACACCGAGGTCTGTCATTGGCGTATCGTCCCGGTGACGGAAAGGCGGCGAGGCAATCACCTCGCCGCCTTCTTGGTCAAATAACCTAGCGAATGCTCAGCTCCGTCTGCGGATCGAAGAAGTGCAGCTTGCTTGGCTCCAGGGCAATCTTGATCTCCTGGCCGCGCTCGAGCTTCAGATCCGGATCCATACGAGCCGTAAGTGTGCTGTTGCGGGTGGTGAGATAGACGAAGATCTCATTACCGAGCAACTCCACCACATCCACGGTCACCGGGATGAAGGCATCTTCCGGCACGGCGCCAGCGGGGACGCGGCTCTGCTCCACGATGTGCTCAGGGCGGATACCCATAACTGCCTGCTTGCCCTTGTAGTTGGCAACGCTGGCGGCCTTGGCATCAGGAATCAACATGCGGAAGCCGGGATTGACGGCATACAGCTTGCCGTTCTGCTCCTCAATAGAGACATCCACAAAGTTCATGGACGGTGAACCCATGAAGCCAGCCACGAACTTGTTGTCCGGGGTGTCATACAGATTCTGCGGTGTATCCAGCTGCTGCAACACACCCAGGCTCATGACGGCGATGCGATCGCCCATGGTCATGGCTTCTGTCTGGTCGTGGGTCACGTAGATGGTGGTGGTGCGCACGCGATCGTGCAGCTTCACCAGCTCGGCACGTGTCTGCACGCGCAGCTTGGCGTCCAGGTTGGAGAGCGGCTCGTCCATCAGGAACACATCGGCGTTACGGACGATAGCACGGCCGAGGGCCACGCGCTGTCGCTGACCGCCGGAGAGTGCCTTTGGTTTACGATCGAGATACTGTTCGATATCCAGGATGCGGGCGGCTTCAACCACGCGCTGCTCGCGCTCGGCCTTGGGTACCTTGCGCAGCTTGAGCGGGTAAGCCAGGTTATCGCGCACACTCATGTGCGGATAGAGCGCGTAGCTCTGGAACACCATGGCCACATTGCGATCCTTCGGCGGAAGGTCATTCACAACGCGATCACCAATGATGATGCGACCACCCGAAATCTCCTCAAGACCGGCCACCATACGCATGGCGGTGGACTTGCCGCAACCGGATGGACCGACCATGACGAGGAACTCTTCGTCATCGATCTCCATATTCAGGCTGGCAACGGAGGGGGTGTCGTTTCCAGGATAAACCTTGGAAACATTGTCGAAGATGATACGAGACATCGGTATCTCCTCACCGATTACAAGGGCGAGACGGTCCGGCACATCCGGCTACCTGCCCAAGAAGCGCCCTGAGACCCAGCATGTCCAGACTCTTGGGATCATGCCATCGGTGTCTATCTTCTGTCGCAGTTCACGGCGCTTTATGGACTGCTTTTGCTTTTGTACACAGTTTTCGCGAGCATGTCAATCTCGAGATTGTGAAGAAAGCGTCAAAATCGTCGCATGTATACGATTTGGAGTATGATGATCGGCAATCGACTCGCGATTGCTAATTGGGAAAATACCTCCTGCGGGACAAGACAATGCATGAACAAAGTGTTGATGACATCATCGCCGAAGCTATTGAAGGTGATTATGGCAGCGGAAGATTGGTGACCTTCGGCGAATCGTATGTGGTATTGGAATCTGGAGGCCGCGATCGCCTGGAGTATGCGAACATCGCGCACATCTCGGTTGGTGGTCCGGAACTGAACACCGCCGCCGCCTATGCCAGCCTGGACTACGAAGCCGAATGGGTTTCGACCATCGCTGATTCCGCATTTGGGAGGCGGGTTCTGCGTGCTACCCGGGCGGCGAATGTGGGTACGACAAATCTGGTGATAGCGCAGGGACGAACCGGTCTCAAGTTTGTCGACCCTGGTGTGGAACCACGGCAGCAACAGGTTGAGGTGGATACCGCCTACAGCGTTTTTGCGCGCCGTTCGAGTGGTCGCTATGACTGGGGAAGCATTCTGGAGGGCGCTGCCGCCCTCTATGTCAGTGGCGAAACGCTCGGTGTTTCGCCGTCGGTAAGGCAGGATGGTGTCGATGCTATGACGCTGGCGAATCGTCGCGGTGTGATCGTCGCGTTTGGCCTCGATTACCGACCGGATAATTGGTCTGAAGCCGATGCTCGACGGGTGTTTTCCGGTATCGTTCGCCACACGGATGTGCTGTTCACGAACCGGGAGTCGCTGGCCAGGTTCTTTGGTATCGAGGGCGCATACGACGTGGTTATGCGTGCCGCTATCGAGCGACTCGGTGTCGCCGCCATCGCGATGATGCGTCAGCGTAGTCGGGGGAACGGGCGTGTCAGCATTGAAGGGATGGCCATGGGAAAGAACGGCGTGATGGTCATTAGCCCGAGTCACACCGTGGAAGTCGTTGATGCTGGCGGTGCCATGGATGCATTTGTCGCTGGTTTCCTGGCCGGATATCTGGAGAATCCCGCCGCGATCTCGCGAGCTGTCTCGCTGGGAACGGCCATGGCGGCACTGGCGCAAACGACACACGGTGAGATGTTGATCGCTACCCGCGAGGAGATTCTGGATTTGGCAGGTGATTCCGGCGAGTAGCTATGTTGGAATCATCCGCGTTTCGATGATCAGACCGTCCCAGGCGGGTTCATATCCGGAAGGGGCGAAGCGCTCTACCAGATCTGGGTGGGGCATGTGGCTATGATGCGCGAAGTGGGTGGCGATAATGCGGCTGTCCGCGTCAATGACCCCCGCCGAGCGGGCCAGCGCCATTTCTGCCCGGAATCCCGTTTCTCCGAGATGACCGATGGAGTCTGGCCGGAATCCATGCGTGTGATCGAGAATCCACACATCGAATCGCCAGCCGAGTGATGCCAGCCGTTGCCAGGTATCTGCTGGGAGTGGTCCGGTATCGGTGCCATAGAAGCAGGTGGAGTTGTCTCGTGTATCCCGGATGGTGAAAAGCATGGACTCCACGGTCGGCACGTCATGTGACGCCTTGACTGATTGCACCTGGTACGGACCCACCATGAACGCCTGCCATGGAGCCACAATCTCAACCTGAAGCCCATGTCGGTCGAGCATGGCGGGATCCAGCATGTCGCTCCCGTATTCGTTCCGGAAGTACATCGCGTTCCAGGTATCTACCGCGGCCTGGCTGAGGAAGTACTGCAGTGTGGCCCGCTCTGCGGGTAGGCAGTCGTCTGCTCGCATGAACATCGTATTGGGATCGAGGTGGTCGAAGTGCGGATGTGTCTGGAGCGCGTAACCGACATCATGGAAGGGTTTACCGCGCTGAACTGCCGCAGTGGCCAGGTCCGGTCCGATGTCGATAATGAGCTCATCGTTGATGATGAGGCTGGCTCGTTTACGAATGCTTTTGCCACCGGCAGCTCTTGCCGCCTGGCAGTACTCGCAGTTGCAGAACGGATCGGGGACGGCATCCGCCGCCGCCGTTCCCAGGAACTCGATACGCATGCGGGACTCCTGTGATGATGTGTTCCGACTACTTGATGGTATTCTGTCGGAATCCGATGTTGGCTTGTATCTATATGCGCCTAAAGACGCCTAAGAACGTCTAAAGACACACAATGGTTGCCTTTGATCCGTGAAGGCCAATCTTCATGGATTTTATCCCTGTCAATCATGTAAATTACGGAGATATCGTAATACATATCCTGTTCACATTGATACGAACCTAAAGACGCAAGTGGAGATACTGCCTATGCTTATCTCGATCGTAATGACCATTTAGCCCAACGGCGGGTGCCCTCAATCTTGACGACACCAGCTTCACGTAGTTTGCCAAGCTCCAGTTGAATCACCCGTGCTGAAGATGTCCCGGACAATGCGCTGACCAACTCTGAAAGAGACATCTCTCCGTGAATAGAAAGCGATGCCAGAATACGACTCTGTAATGAAGCTCCATTTTCAGAGTCGGGACTGAAAAACTTGACAGTGAAATTGTGTCTGCTATCCACGAATACAGGATCAGGGAGTCCATCGAGACGCGATAACTCAATAATCCGCAATG
>JAMLHR010000030.1 GCA_023957015.1 Thermomicrobiales bacterium
CCGGGAACTGGCCTGCATGAGTGCGATCACTGCGGCGACCACCAGACCGACCGCTGCCGCGATGCGGAAGGCACGCACCAGATCAATGAGCACGATGTGCAGAAGTGCAGCTATTGCCTGCTGGTTTTGTTCAGGCTGCGCGTTTGCGATCAACACCTTGGCGATGGCGATCACCACCAGCATGATCGCCGCCCCGATCATCAGCGACAACGCGATCTGTCGGCAGGTGCGTAACCGATCCGATGTCACCACGATTGCACCAGCCAGTGAGGCCAAAGAGACGACCGGCAGGATCACCGCCAGACGATCGATCAACCTGAGTGCGTTGGTGATGGTCTCGATCTGCTGTGAAGAGTAGAGGACGATCTTGGTTGCATCCGGTTCAAGTGTGATGGTCGAGTTTTCTCCGGGGAGGACCTCGGAGAGATTCGCGTTCACCCAATCGATGGCGGGTTGGATGTTAAGCACCAGTTGACCGTCGTATGCCGCGAGCAGATCGCTCTCATCGCCAGCGGCGATTTTCATGAGATCGGTATGTGCCACCAGATTTGCTTCAACCCAGAACTCGGCAAACGCCTCCGATTCCACGAAATCGTCCAGAAGACTTCTCACGATCAGGAGCGTCTGATTGACGGCGGCGGTGCGAACCCGACCCGCATCTTCATCTGCGTTCAGTTGGTTGCCGATGATCGCGACGGTCTGGTCGATGACGAACTCCTGAATAGCAGGATCGTCCGCCAGTGGCGCCACTGTCTGCGCCCAGGCATCGCTATCCTGAACGCGCACATTGGCCCAGAGCACAACGGTAGAGGCAATGAAACCGAGAACGAAGAAGCCTACCAGCACGCGGTAGATGATCCTCTTCCATCCGGACTTCGGCTGAGTATCGGTCATTGTCTCTCCTGCACATCGATGGTCTCTTCATGCAGCATTATGCCCCAGTCCGGGTCGAGTATCCTTGCCCCTCTTGGTATGAAAATGGAGGTGGGGTTCAACGCTTTTGGATAGCGGGCAGGCTAGTTCTGCGCCGCCAACCGCTCGCGCACCATGTAGGCGACTTCCTCAGCATCAATCTCACCGTAGGTGGTGTCGATGTAGATCCTGGGGATATCGAGGTCGAGGGGATCGCACACGCCTTCAGCGAGATAGTGGCGGAGATCGCCGATACGATTGCCGACTTCATGAACGGGATGTCGGCCGGATTCTCCTGCGCGTTGCCGATAGCGTTCGAACAATTCCACTTCGTCGGCGTAGATGTGGATGAGGAGTGTTTGCGACATCGTCGTCAGTGGCGCCAGATCACCCTCAGCCAAACCGTGATGGAAGAAGCTCTCTACCATCACATCTTGCCCTCTACTGAGAAGCTCCTCCGCCACCGCGTAAAGCTCGAGTATCGCCGCCCGACCGAGCTTGCCGGAGATTTCCAGGGCATAGGGACCAATCGCGTCAGCCATGCGCTCCTTGATTGCGTCCTTTTCGAAGAGCGGCATCCCAAGATATCTCGCCAATGGTCGAGCCAGCGTTGTTTTGCCAGCGCCGGGAGGCCCCGAAATGATGATAAGTACAGGTGTTCGTTTACTCATGCCGACTCACCCAGGTGAATGTCGGATGATGTTGTTGTGCGCAACGCCTTCTTGACTTCTGCCACGAGATCATCAACGCTCGTCACGGCATGACTGGTGTTCACATAAATACGCGGGATGCCGAGATCGAGAGCCGGACGCATATCCTCCGGTAGCTCTGGTGTGAGCGTACCAATACGGGCCTCATCGCCGTGTATCCAGTGACGTTCGCGATTCACGGCGCGACGCTCGTAACGATCCTTGAGCAATAGATCCTCGGCCCAGAGATGGATCAGGACCGCCTGCGTTCTGGTGACCAGTGGCAGGAGGAGATGATCGAATTCGCCGCTCCGGAAAAAGCCCTCGATCATCACATCGCCACCGGCAGTGATCACCTCGCTCGCCGTTGCGAGAAGCTGCTGCGTCGCCGCGACACTGAGCGTATCGGCGATTGCCAACGCATCGGGGCCGATAACATCGGCCAGTCGTTCCTTAATGGGATCAAGTGCGAACAATGGGAGACCCAGCGCATCGGCCAGCGGTCGGGCGTTGGTGGTCTTGCCGGCCGCTGGTGGACCGGACATGATGACGAGCGCGGGTTTCGTGGGTGGTTTATCTCCTGTTTAGGGCTGGATCGCTTCTCGAGGGGAGACAAGCTCCCCTTCTACCGATGGAATCCTTCTATGCCAGGGCCGTTTCGCCCTTCAGATAGCGGACGTAATCTGCTGCAGCCGCTGGCATCTCATCCGAGCGCGTCGCCAGGTAGTTCAACAAGGCGCTGGCCACGATGGCACCATCGGCGACTTCCCCGATGTGCTGCACATGCTCCGGTGTGCTGATACCGAAGCCGATCGCCAGTGGCTGGGTGGTGTACTGCCGCACGCGAGCCATATAGGCATCGAGACTGGCGCTCAACTCATCGCGCGCACCGGTTACACCGGTCACCGCGACACAATAGATGAATCCGGTGCTCACCTGACCGACCTGCTTCAGACGATCATCGGTTGTGGTTGGCGCGACCATGAAGATGAGATCGACGCCATGCTCGGCGGCGACTGAGCGGATACGCTCGCTCTCCTCGATCGGGAGATCGGGAATGATAAAGCCATCCACCCCTGCCGCGGCGCAATCCGCCACATACCGTTCGACACCATATTTCACTACCGGATTGAAGTAGCCCATCAGCATCAGCGGAATCGTCACACCAGCATCGCGGACGTTCTTGACGAGCTGGATGCAATCCTTGAGCTTGGTGCCTTTGTCCAGACTGATCTGGCTGGTGCGTTGCACTGTGGCGCCATCGGCCAATGGATCCGAGAAGGGTGTACCGATCTCGATCAGATCCGCTCCGGCCTCGACCATTGCCAGCACAATGCGTTCGCTGGTTTCCAGGTCAGGATAGCCAGCTGTGGCGTACGGCATCAGCGCGGTGCGGTTCTCCGCCTTGCAGCGGGCGAATGTCTCAGCGATACGGCTCACAGCTCAACTCCAAACGCTTCGGCTACGGTGTGCATATCCTTATCACCACGACCACTGAGGTTCACGATCACGCTGGCATTCGGGCCGAGGTGCTTCGTGTGCTTGGCCGCCCAGGCGATGGCATGGCTGCTCTCCAACGCCGGGATGATACCCTCGGTTCGACAGAGGAGCTGGAAGCCTTCCAGAGCCTCTTCGTCCGTGATCGCCGCGAAGACCGCGCGACCGCTGTCCTTCAGCCAGCTGAGTTCCGGACCGACGCCCGGATAGTCCAACCCGGCACTGATCGAGTGCGTCTCGATGATCTGACCATCATCGTCCTGGAGCACATAGCTCCAGCTACCGTGCAACACGCCTTGCTCGCCCTTCACCAGGGTAGCCGCGTGTTCGTGACCTTCCAGTCCGTGACCGCCAGCCTCGACGCCGACGATATCGACCGATGTGTGCGGGATGAAATCGTAGAAGAGACCCATCGCGTTCGAGCCGCCACCGACACAGGCTACGACCATATCCGGCAGACCACCGACCTGCTCCTCAAATTGCTTCCGCGCTTCGATACCGATGACGCTCTGGAAATCGCGCACCATCATCGGATAGGGATGCATACCGGCGACCGTACCGAAGATGTAGAAGGTCTCATCGACATTCGTGACCCAGTCGCGGATCGCCTCGTTGATCGCATCCTTAAGCGTCTTGGAGCCGCTGGTGACGGAGCGGACCTCGGCACCGAGCAGGCGCATGCGGAAGACGTTCAGGCTCTGGCGATGGATATCGACTTCGCCCATGTAGACGATGCAATCGAGACCGAGCAGGGCACAGGCAGTGGCAGTAGCGACACCATGCTGACCGGCACCGGTCTCGGCGATGATCCGCTGCTTGCCCATGCGCTTGGCCAGCAGTGCCTGGCCAAGCGCGTTATTAATCTTGTGAGCGCCGGTGTGGGCGAGATCCTCACGCTTTAGAAAGATGCGCGGTCCGTTGCCACCACCAGCAACCTCGGCGAAGCGCTTGGCTTCGTAGAGACCGGTCGGGCGACCGATGTACTCGCGACGAAGTCGTTCCAGCTCCGCCTGAAACTCAGGATCGTTCTTCGCTTCCTCGTACGCGATCGTGAGCTCGTTAATGGCGGGCATCAGCGTCTCTGGTGCGAACACGCCACCGAAGCGCCCGAAGTAGCCGTGGGCGTCAGGTCGAGCGCTGGTGTTCTCGAATTGTCGTTGCTCTAGCATGAGGTGTCCTCGGGTTGCATCCGTAGCATCAATGCTCGGATTGTACGCGTTTTCGGTGGACTCCGGTTTGGGTGACCGTCCGCGAACATGTCACACTTGACCCCGAGATCGATGTCATCAGGAGTCGTGCGCAATGAAAGTAGCCGTTTTTAGCACTCGACCATACGACCGCACGTCATTGGATGCCGCCAACACAGCCGGTGAGTTGGAGTTCCTGTATCTGGAGCCGCGACTCCTGCCCGAGACAGCCCATATGGCCGCGGGATGTACGATCGTATCAGCATTCGTCAATGATCATCTCAACCGGAATGTGTTGACCACGCTGGCCGCTGGTGGCACCCGCCTGATCGCGTTGCGATCGGCCGGATTCAACAATGTCGATCTGGAGGCTGCGGCCGAGCTGGGGTTACGGGTTGTGCGTGTGCCTGCCTATTCACCGAACTCGATCGCCGAGCACGCGGTGGGGCTGATGTTGGTATTGAATCGCAAATTCCACCGTGCCTACAATCGCGTTCGGGAAGGCAACTTCGCCCTGGATGGATTGCTGGGGTTTGACCTCACCGGAAAGACCGTTGGTGTTATTGGTACCGGCAAGATCGGTACCGTGGTGGCACGCATTCTTCATGGATTCGGGTGCACGGTGCTGGGATACGATCCGTATCCCAACGATCAGGCCATTGCCGCTGGTCTCGAATATCGGGAGTTGGATGACGTGATGGCTGTCTCCGATATCGTGACACTGCATTTGCCGCTCACACCGGAAACGCAGCACATGATCAACGCCGAATCGATTGCCGGAATGAAGCCAGGAGTCATGCTGATCAACACCAGTCGCGGCGGACTGCTCCATACCGCCGATGTGATTGAGGGGCTCAAAGCGGGACAGATAGGCTATCTTGGTCTCGATGTCTACGAGGAGGAAGACGATATCTTTTTCCAGGACTTGAGCAGTAATATCCTGCAGGACGATGTCTTTGCGAGGTTGCTGACCTTCCCGAACGTGGTCATTACCGGGCATCAGGCCTTTTTCACCCAGGAGGCGGTGGGCGCGATCGCTACCACCACCGTAGACAACATCCGGGCATTCATCCATGACGAACCATTAGTTAATGCGGTTCAATAGACGGGGAAGGGGAGAACTGCCTGCCACCATGGAATCCAAACGCCGCCACGATATTGAAACCCGCGAGGACATCGCCGATCTGATGCGTTCGTTTTACGGACGTATGTTCCTGGACGAGGAGATGGGACCGATCTTCATCGATATCGCCCAGATGGACCTGGAAGCGCACATCCCGATCATGTGTGATTTCTGGGAGCTTCAGCTCTTCCAGAAACCCGGTTACCGTGGCGGCATGATGATGGTGCACTTCGAACTCAACTACAAGGTGCCGCTGGAACATCACCACTTCATGCGCTGGATGGATTACTGGGTGATGACGTTGGACGAGATGTTCGAGGGGCCGCGCGCCACCTGGGCCAAGACCGTCGCCGCCCGTGTCGCCCGCAACATGAGCCAGCGGCTGGATGAAGTCAATGGCGTTGCCGTTGAACCGATGACCAGCCAGATTCGTTTCCGCTGAGACCATACGTCCGTCATACATCCCGTCTGCGATGCTGATGTCATGAGTGAATCTCTGTGTGAGATTCGCAAATGGCGCACAATGCGAAAGGAGTACTTGATGAACGGTTACTGGCGACAGGCAATGGCATGGTTTTCGGTACACACGGTGGCAGCGATGCTCTGCGCACTGCTGCTCGTGCAGGGTGTGTCTGCTCAGACAGCCGAGCAGAGCATCGATCTCTCCAGCCAAAGTGGCGATGTCATGATCGATAGCGGCGGCATCTGGACGGTGAGCGGCGATCTCCAGGGCGGGATCATCGTCGATGCTGGTGCGGCCGACGTCACCCTGGTGCTCGATGGTGTGAACATTGCCAACGATGATGGACCTGCGATCGCGTTCGTCAGCGCGGGCGAGATCACGGTCCAGACGACGGCTGGTTCTGAGAACTACGTCGCCGATGGTGGCACCAACGAGATGGATGCGGCGATCTGGGCTGACGCCAATATCACGTTCGCGGGTGAGGGGCTCCTCGATATCACCGCGGTGAACGAGGGGATCGAGACCACGGCGGATATCGTGATCGATGGTGGCACTATTCTCGTTCATGCAACGGACGATGGTCTGAACGCCAACACAGATGGCACCAGCCAGATCACGATCAATAGCGGCACGCTCTTTGTCGAGACCACAGCTGGCGACGGTATCGACTCCAACGGCGGTATCGAGATCAACGGCGGCACGGTCGTGTCCTATGGTGCGTTGGTCGATGGTAACAGCGGACTGGATGCGGATGGTCCGGTGGTGATCAATGGGGGCATTGTTGTCGCCAGCGGTGGACCGATGGCGATGATCGATGGTTCATCCACCCAGGCTGTTATCTGGGCCATTGGCAATGGCAATATCGCCGCCGGAACCGGCGTGGTCATTATGAACGGCGATGAGGTCGTTATCGCGGTGCAGCCGGTGACAGAGGTGCAGAGCCTCATCATCAGCACACCGGATCTGGATCCGGCGGCGGCAAATGAACTGTTCCTCGGCGGTACCTTTGAGGTGGATGCTACCTCGTTGGCCACGGGAGCGGTTACCGATGCGGGAACTGCCGGTGGCACACTCTCCGAGACCAACCCCGGCGGTATGCGCGGTCGACCGTAGTCATTTCAGTAGGTGTAGCGTGAGGGCAGCATCCGCCAACTGGCGGATGCTGCCCTCGGTCTATTCGGTATATGGGCAAAGGTAGTCGATCGATCCGGTTTCCGTGTCATACCGGCGACCATCGGGATACACTTCGGCGCTCCAACCATGGCTGTAGTCGGGATGGTACCCCCTGGTCTCGATCGCAGCAACGGTCATCTCATGGGCATTGCCATAGACATCGCCGTTCTGCAGATTGCCCGCGATCGTGCCGCGGGCGACTTTGCAGGCGGGTACATCGCGATACTGCATCCCCTCCGGAACAGGTGTATCTGCGACGGCTGCGATCCCGACGATGTAGGCGAAACCATTCTCAACGGCATCGCCCATCCAACCGATATAGCAATCGCCGATCGCAAGCGGCAGTTTATCGAGCATCTCCATTGTGCCATCGCGGAAACTCGCGTCCCAGAGGGCCGGGACCGGATTCTCCACGCCTTTTGCCATGGTCACGGACACCTCACGTCCGATAACGCGCATGGATGGGATGTTGCCGAACTCCAGATTCGTAAGCTGTGCCATGATGTCCTCCCTGGATGCCAAACGACCTTCGTGTCGATGTTCTCAACCACTAAAGCGTAGAACTCCTTATTCAGCACGCCGTCAGGGAACTTCCGCAGTTGGTTATCGATTCGTTCATGCATGCACATATCATCCGGGTTGCTATTGCGGCACGCGCGCACCATTCCGGAGATGCGAGTCTGGAAAACCCGTACAACCTCACCATCTGACGTCACACAACTGCCATTACGCATAGTTGCTTTACCTTCTATAGTGTTGGCGATCACAGATTGTGAGAGCGATGTTGTGGCCAGTGCATGCGACAGCTCATTGAGGCGTATGGCGGTTCTGGCAAGGAGTTCAACGATGAAACCAACAGTTGCGGTGATCGGGAGTGGTATGGCCGGGGTAGAGGCGGCATCCAGCCTCATTCGACACGCTGGTGATGATGTCAATATCGTCATGGTTTCGGATACCGGCATATTGGCGCTACGTCCGTTCTTTATCTACCCACCGTATAGCAAGCTCTTTCGCAATCCGGCTCGCACGCACCTGGATTTACGCAAGGCGGCCGGTCGCCGCGGCATTGAACTGCAGCAATGGCAGGCGGATGAGATCGACCCCATCTCCAGAGTGATTCGTGGGAACGGCCATAGTCTCCCGTATGACTATGCCATTGTTGCTACCGGTGCCGGCATGCGACCGGCGGAGGTTCCCGGTCTGGCCGAGAACGCGTACACGATCTGGGGGTTCGAGGATTCCCTGAAACTTGCCCACGCCGTGGAGCAGATGATCGTCAGAGCCAAGCGAGGCGAGCGCCAGCGGATCGTCTTCAACATCGCCAAGTACAACAAATGCGGTGGACCCATGTACGAGATGGTATTCATGACCGAGACCCATCTGCGCAAGCAGCATGTGCGCGATCTCTTCGATATCGCCTTCACCACCGCCGAACCCGCATATATCGCCGCATTTGGGGCGAAACTCCACGAGGCGACCGAGCGCGAGTTCGCGGATCGAGGGATCACTGCCAGGCACAGTGTTGACCTGAAGGAAGTGCAGCCGAATCTCGCGATCTTCGCGGATGGCTCGGAAGAACCGTTCGACTGGATGATCGGTTTCCCACCGTATATCGCCAGCACCACCTTCGCGGGGTTACCGGTGGATGATCGCGGCTTCATTCAGGCCGATATGAGCACGTGGGCGGTTGATGGCACGGAGCGGTTATTCGCCATTGGCGATGGTGCCAACTTCCCGGTGAAACAGGCGTTTCTGGCACTCGGTATGGCGGGTACGGTGGCGCGTAATATCGCCGATGATGTTGCGGGCAAATCTCCGGATGATCGCTTCACGCCACTGAGCATGTGCATCATGGAGCAGTTTGATTCCGGACTCTACGCCCAGGTGCCGTTGGTGTGGGATGGCGATGGCAGCTCGCCCGTTGCCGTCGATAGCGTTCGCGCGTCTGACTATACGGTACGGGACAATCGACTCTGGCAGGTCGGCAAGATGGGAATGTACATGACGATGGTGGCCCAGATGGGCACCTTCCATACGTTCCATGAGGGCGCAATCTGGTCGGCGATGGAGAAGATGATCAAGGGTATGGAGATGGTGACACCGTCTCCTGTCTAGCGATGTTTTGATCTGAGCAGGGAGGGGCGATTATCGCTCCTCCCCGTTCCATTCTCGCGTAGGGGGCGATCCCGTCCTGGAAACCACTGAACAGCAGCGTGCTCAGGGTATCGCCCCCTGGTTGGGACAGCGCGCAATTCGGGCGGATACCGATTGCGATCGGATCCGCCCCTACGTAACAACGCACATTGGTGATGGCGAGAAACACCGGCCTACACGCGGGCTATCAGGGCACGTGCGGCCTCGATCTCGTCCTCGTTGATGATGTGATCCATGCCCTCATAGATGCGGAAGTCCAGATTCGCTTTCGCATCCTTGAACAGACTGGCCGTCTTCTCCAACGCGCCAGCCGGAAGCCAGCTATCGTTCGTGCCACCACCAAGGAAGATCGGTAGCCCGGAAACATCAGCGAGTGCTGCGTGCGGCTGGTCTACCGGACCGATCAACGTCCCACTAAACGCGATTACCCCTCCGATTTGGCGACGACCGCGACTGGTGTATTCCAGACTAAGCATCGCGCCCTGACTAAACCCGCCGAGGATGATCTTGTTGGCAGGTACGCCAGCATCGGTCGCCTGATCGATGAGTGTGTCAATCACGGTCAACGCGCTTTCCAGCCACGGCGCCAACTGTTCCTGCGGCAGGAATCCGCTCATCGGATACCAGGTGTTGTTGACCGCCTGTGGTGCCAGGAAGGCGATCGTGGCATCGTTCGGTGCCAGTCGATCTGAGAGACGGATGATGTCCAGTGCTCGCGCCCCGCGACCATGCAGCAGGATGATCGCCTTGTCGGCCTCAGCCAGTGCCGCTCCCGTATGAACGACGTCACCGGCACCGTGGGGATGGGTGTTCTCGATCATACCGGTTCTCCGTACTCGGTGGTGACCCGCGCGAAGCTGGTATCGAGCGGCATCAGCATCGGTTCGATTTCATCGCGCATCGGTGCGAATGCCGGTGGGAGTGCCAGTTGCTGACCCATTGTCTCCTGCGATTCATCCGTCGCGAAACCGGGACCGTCGGTCGAGATCTCGTAGAGCACGCCACCGGGCTCGCGGAAGTACATCGCCTTGAAGTAGTAGCGATCGATCTCCGGTGTGACACGCACACCCATCTCGGTGAGGTACCGATTCCAGGCGGTGAAGGCCTCCTGTGATGGTGTGCGGAAACTGACGTGATGTACACCACCGGCGCCATTGCGGGCCAGCGGCAGATCGGGTCGAACATGGACGATCATCAGTCCATTGGGTCCACCGGTGTGGATCCGCAGCAGCAGGATGCGGTGATCGGGATGTTCCGGACCTTGCTCGTCCGCAATCACGGTGAATCCCATGATCTCGGTGAGCATACGCAGCGTATTCTCCGGCCGACCGGTGGTGATACTGACCGCACCCAGACCGATGATCTGGTGCTCAACCGGCACGGTGCTGTGCTCCCAGGGCGTCCCCGGCACGATGCTGACATCGCCGCCCTCATCGGCCATGAGGGCCAGGCGCTGCCCCTCAAAGTCCTCGAACGGGAGGAGGCGGTGGCCGTTAAGCCTGCTCTCCGTGCCGGTACTGACACCGAAGCGATCGAAACGTTGCACCCAGTAATCGATGCTGGCGTTGGTTGGCACGCGGAGCACGATCTGGTTGATCTCGCCTGCACCGGCGCGATTGCGGGCGATACCGCGGAACGCGAAGAAGGTCAGATCGGTGCCCGCCTGACCCTCGCCATCGGCATAGAAGAGGTGATAGACATCGACGGAATCCTGGTTCACGGTCTTCTTGACCGCACGCATACCGAGCAGGCGCGTGTAGAAATCGACATTTGCCTGAGCGTCGCCGGTCATGGCGCTGATGTGGTGGATTCCGGTGAGGGGTGTGGTTGGCATCATGATGTGGTGGTGTCCTTAAGTGAATGATCGATTTTTCGAAGAAGTGCCTGGAGTGTTGATTGCTCTGCGGGTGAGAGCGCTGACATCGACTCCTCGATATTGCGAAGCTGATCCGTCAGTGCCGAGGTGCGGAGATCATTGCCGGCCTCGGTGAGGTAGATCAGATTGGTGCGCCCCTTCCGGCGTCGGTAGAGCAGACCGTCCGCTTCCATGCCATCCAGCAGCTGGCAGATATTGCCCTTGGTCACGAACATGGCATCGGCCAGTTCTTGCTGGGTACAGCCTTCGTGGATGCCGGCGTGATTGAGCACATCGAAACGACCGATGGAGAGACCGTGACTGCGCATGATGGCCGCAGAGCGCCGATCGATCTGGTGATAGACCCGCATCAAGCGGATCCAGGTGAGTTCAGATGGTGTGTGGGTTGCGATAACGAGACCTCCGTATTCGTTCTTACATCGTAATAGTATAGAACTAAACTATCAATGTCAAGCGCGATCATACGGTCTGGCCGAGGGCGGTGCCGCCGTAGGGAACGGCATTGCGTGAAACCCGCATGGCCTCAATAAAGTAAGTAAGCGAACTTCACTTGACAAAATTGCCCCCCTAATGTTGTGAAAAGCAGGGGACCAACATAATGAGTTCGGGGAAATCGTACGCATTCGTGAGGAGAGAAGGCAATGTTCCGCAAATGGGTTCGGCTTTTCGCTGCGCTGAGCATCGTGCTCACGAGCATCACCGGACTAGCACCAATCGCCATCGCCGAGGAAGGTGATACCGGGTTCACCATGGACTCGATTACACGTGCCTGCGATGCCAGCCGTGTCGATATCGCGTGGACCAGTGATACGGATGTCAAGGATGTCATGGTCTATCTCAACAACACGTCAGACAACTGGTCCTCAACCGTCCCGGTTTCTGCACCGGAGGATGATGGGGTATCCGTTGAGTTTGATCATCACGCCGTTGATACGGTCACGGTTGATGTGGTTCTCCAGAACGGTGCGGAGTACCGCTATGAAGGACAGGTGGGTACCTGCGGTGTTTCTCTGGTGAGTGGTGGAGAAGGCATCCCACCAACTGAGCCTGCAAAGACACGTATCACGATCTCTGGTCAAGTATCTGATGGGCTAGGCGCACCCATAGATGGCGCAGAAGTGTGCGTAGAAGTGTATGTCACTAATTCGCAGTCCGTTGTTCTCTGCGATACGACGGGGGTTGACGGTCTATACAGCATTGCCGAGGTGCGAATAGGCGCTGCAGCCGCGGGTCCACCTATTGTCAGCGCAAATAAAGATGGATTTTGGCAGGACAGAGCGATTCTTGACAGCCCTTTACCCACGGACGATGTTACCCTCAACCTAACACTCCTTCCATATGAATATGCAGCCGTGTTTGGCAAAGTCGTGGATACGGATGGCAACCCGATAGAGGGCGCTTTGGTGGAGATGTGGTCCTCGGAGTACGCGCGCCCATTAACGTTTGTCACACTTGCTGATGGCAGCTTTAAGTTCGATAACTGGTTGATTTCACCACGACCAGTTAATACACGAATCTCTGCAGCGAATTGTGAAAGCGTGAGCTTCTGGTTGCCGACTTCTGAATCCTACCTTGATCGTGGCACGATCACGCTCGACTGCGAAGTCGGCGTAGTGACGCCATCGCCGGAGGCGTCGGAAACACCCGTCGCTGAAGCGAATCCGGTGTCGATTATCGTCCAAACGGCGGATGGCACGTCGCTGGCCGGTGCACCGTTCGGTATCTATGCACCTGCGGCCTCTACGCTCCCGGCTGGTGCCCTCTTCACGGGAACCGTCGGTGCCAACAACACCATCACCATACCGGATGCGCTCCCGGGTGCGTACGTGATCAAAATCGCGCCCGCTGCTGGCGATCTGGTTGAGTTCGGTGTTCAGATCAATCCCACCACCACCCTCCTCGTCGTGGGGCTGGACGGTGAGGAAACCGTTGAGTTCGTGCAATGGGATTACCTCGATGAGACCGTGTTCTATCCCACCAAGGACATCAACTACGATGACAGATGCGGTTTGGAAGTGTGGATTGTCGCCGATCAGTCAGGCGGCAAGGGCACGCTGACCTTCACCAATGCTGGTGGTTGGAAGCAAGTCGTTGAGAAGGACATTCCGGCGAATCACGGAACGATGTCGCAGAAATGGTGCTTCGATCTCACGGGTTCACCGGATACCATCACCTTCGATGTGGTGATGAACAGTGGTGGTCGTTTCTTCTATCATGTGACTGACCTTGATGAACTCTGGCCAACCATCATCGGCGGTCGGTTGGTATCAACCACACCAACCCCAACGGAGACACCGACAGCACCCACCGAGACACCGACCAGCCAATCTGTGACGGTGCAGGTGATCATGGCGGATGGGAGTTCGTTGGCAGGGGCACCGTTCGGTGTGTATGCACCCGCCGCTGCCACACTCCCGGCCGGTGCCATCCACACCGGAACCGTGGAAGCCAACAATATCCTCACGCTGCCAGGATCTGCTCCCGGGTGACTATGTGATCCGCATCGCGCCCGTTGATGGCGATCTGATCGAGTTCACGATTGAGATCGGCGAGGATACCGACAAACTGGTCGTGAATCTGGGTCAGACTGACCCAGGTGCAACGGAGACACCTGCCGGTACCGAGACACCAGCTGCCACGGAAACGGCGACCGCAGAAGCGACGAAGGATGCGACGGTCGATAGTCTGCCGCAGACTGGTGCCGGTGGATCGCCCAGCAGTCTGTTGCTGATCGTCACCGCAGCCACGGTGATGGTAGGTGGACTCGCCTTCGTTGTTCGTACCGGTGAGGTACGACGGCGGGCGTAAACACATCCACCTGAAGGTTCCCTGCCAGGGAGGAGATCGCCGACGGACGGTCTCCTCTTTGGTTTCACCGGCGAACAATGGTATCGTCGACCTCGTCATTCAGAAGCCCGTAGGGCTGAAGAATCTCCCGGCGAAGCCGACTGCCGTAGGCAGCCTCGACCATTGATCACGGCAGAAATCAGTCCATGGATAGCGCTCCGCTGCCGCAGGCGGCCGGAACGAAGTGGAGTAGCGAAGCGAGCCCTCGCGTAGGACTCCACGGCGCTCCGCGCCTCTGAGTGACGACGCCTCATTGGTCCTTCGCGGAAACTTCTCGTCAACTCTTCGGGTCACCAAATCACCTGGACGAAGCTTCGCTTCGTGGGCGTGCACGAGGCACGCGACTACCGATTGTCGGACGACCATCGCCCGAACGCGGCGTGCAACGGTAGACCCGTGCTTCGAGCGGCATCGCCGCGAAGAATGGCGCGGGTTCGACGACTCATCTGCACGGAACATCGCCATCGGTCTCCGGATCGAATGCTCGCGGATACGAACCGAGGGAACGGGAGACGGAGTTTGCTGGTGTTGAGACGTTGAACCCGGGCAACTCACGAGCGCTCGTCGTTGAGAACCAACAATCCTCTCGATCGCGCTCGCTCGGCGCCGGGTCTACATGTCTGCACCCAGATCTTCTCTGACTTTGTCAATACGAATGCCGCTACCGATTGTCGGGCGAAGGCGTCCGAAGGTGGCGTTACCCGAACTGTTTCGTCAGCATATCCGAACTCAGCCAGAATCGATCCATGAACGCGGCCAGTTCGCCTTGCCCCATGAACCGTGGCTGGGTGAAATCCTCGATCTCGTGCGCGTGGATACGGAAGTTAACCACCTCCCGCCCGCGGAAAGTCAGTTCCAACACGTATCCTTGACGGGTGTCCACACTGAACATCTGATCGTAGATGAAGTTGCCGATACCGTAGAAGATCGGCTTGCCGTGGTAACTTTCCCACCCCTGGATCGTGTGTGGATGACTGCTGACCACGCAGGTCGCACCGGCATCGATACACTGGCGTCCGGTCTCAACCGCCCAGTCCTGCGGTGTCCAGTAGTACTGCTCACTCATATGGAAGAAGGGGATGACGATATCGTACTGAGCGACAAGCTTCTCGATATCGGCGACCACGTTCGGCAGATTGAGCGGATTGGTGCCGCCGTGACTGTCCGTCGCCTGCGAACCGGCATCGGCCACAACACCCAGTGCATACGGCCAGGTCTCGTTGCCGGTGATACCATCCACGCCGAGGAGCGCCACCGAGAGCCCATGCACCTCGGTCACGAACGGCTTGCGCGCTTCCTCCAGACTGTTGCCGGCACCGAATACCGGTACACCACCGTTGGTCAGGAATCCGTAGGTGTCTTCAAACGCGGGTAGTCCCCAGCCAGCCCAGCTGTAGACGGCGTGGTTGTTGGCCATACTGACGGCGCCGATACCGGCATCGACCATTGTTGGCACGAAATCCGGCCGGGTGACGAAATCGAGCGCATTCGCATCGACGAGTTCCGGGAACTCCAGCGTCTCGCTGATAAAGCACTCGAAGTTGGCGAAGGTGAAATCGAAGCTGGAGAGCACATGTTTGGTGCGTTGGAGCGGTACGCTGTAATCGCCAAAGGCACGGATATGTGCGGCCACATTGCGACCGGGGATGATATCGCCGACGGCGCCGATACGCGCCACCGGTGCATCATCGGTACCGCTGGCCAACAGTGGATCGATACCGTTGACCTTGAGCGTATTCACGCGGAAGTCGATCTGATCCAGCGGCACCACCGCGAATCCGCCCGGCTGCATGTCCAGCTTCGTGATCAGATCGTCGTAGTCAGTAGCAGTCTCCGTTGGTGTCAGACCGGCGGGGACGATGCCATCGATCGCCATCGGCACGATGGGCACGCTGAGTGCGCAACCCACATCGCTCCAATTCGCCGTGTGGCCGGAAATGATCGGTTCGAGATCGGTCGCGCCGATACCCGCCAATGGCAGACGCAGACTCGTGACCATGGCATAACCAGCGGGGAGATGCTTGGCCTCCTGCGCCAGCGCGCGCTCGCGCGCGATCGGCATTGTCACCAGTGCGCCAGCGGCGCTGCCCTTAATGAAAGTACGTCGGTTAACTGTCTGCATATGACCCTCGTCTACTCACCATCGCCGTGTTGGGCGCGATAGTTCTCGATTGCGTTCGCCCAGCCAACGGCCAGGCGCTTCTGATTGGCGGGATTAAGAATGAAGTTGGCATCGTCTGTATTCGTCACGAAAAGCGCCTCGATGATCACACCGGGCATGGCCGATGGCACGATCGTATACTCCGGCTTCACCACTTCCGGCCCGATCAGGATCAGGAATTGCTCCGAACCATACACATTTGAGTCGTTATGAAGATCCATATCATCGGTTGTTCCACGGGAATAGGCATCATACCCCTGATCGGCAAACGCGAGGGACATCTCGCGCAGAAGGAAGGTTGCGAGATCCAGATTAAGCTGGCTGAAGGGGCGAGCGTTGTTCCAGAAGATCTCGTATCCCCCAATCGTCTGATCATCGGTACCGTTGAGGTGGATGGATACCATGATGTCGGCATTGGCGGCGTTACAGATATTGATGCGGGCCTGGAGCTCATCGCGGTCACCGTCGATCTTGCCCTGAGCAGAATCCGTCTTCACGCGGCCATCGCCATTGACATCCTCGTTGCGCCAATTTACGGCACCGCCGGTTTCACGGGTCATCACCACGGCGATACCGCGCGATTCCAGCTCATCCCTCAGGAAGAAGGCCATGCTGAGCGTGATCTCGCTCTCGTGAATCCACGGTGGCGGAAACTCGTTCATATCCAGGCGTTGACGACCGAAATCCCAGCCGCCGTGACCGGGATCGATGCAGACGAGGAAGTCGCTATCGACCGTTTCCGCGGGCACATTGGTAGGGACCGGTGTTTCGGTACCGGAACCATTATCGATAACCGGCTCGGTCACCTGCGCGACATTGGCGGTTGGCGATGGCTTTGGGTCATCACCATTGAGCAACGAACTGAATGGCAGGATCGCCAGGGCGACGACCGCAATCAGGAGGACAGCTCCGAAAATGACGGCCTTGTTACTGCCACCGCTGGAGCGCCGCTGCTTCTGCTTTCCCTGATCCGGCAGGGGAGGTAAGGAGGCCTCGGCGTCATACTCCTGTCGCAGTTCCCGCCAGCGCGTGCCAACATGCGCGTCGGGTTCATCGGACTGTCGTGGGGGTGGTGTTATCCCCTCTCGCCAGGATGAGCGCGGCTGTTTCGAGGCAGGCGGGCGCTTGTTATTTGTCGGATCAGTAGGCATTCATGCACGCTCGGCCTGTGGGTGTAGTCATCTCATGGCTCGCAAACCACCGGGTTCTGCAGTACAGGATACTATGGCGTGTCAGCAGGCGGTCGTATACTGAACCCACGCACCCGATCGTTTGTTCCGCTTTCGTACGGAATACCTCAATAAGGAGTTCCCGATACTGATGTTGACTGGTTCCGATATCGTGAATCCGGCGGATTGGCGTGCGGTGTCGCTGGATGATGTGTATGAAGCCCGCGAGCGGATTTCCTCCCTCGTGCACCGTACACCCATGTTTACGTCCAACACGCTCAACCGGATGACGAACACCGAGCTCCACCTGAAAGCGGAGATGCTGCAGCGCACCGGTTCCTTTAAGGTACGCGGTGCCTTGAATGCCGCCATCCAGCTCTCCGACGAGCAGAAGGCGCGGGGAATCATCACGTTTAGTGCTGGTAATCACGGTCAGGGTATCGCCTATGCCGCCAGGATGGTGGGCTGCCGAGCCCTGATCTTCATGCCGGAGGGAGCGGTTCCTGCCAAAGTCGAGGCGATTCAGAGCTACGGCGCCGAGACACGGTTTGTGCCCAGCATGGAAGGCATTCTGGACACCATCCGCGAGTACCAGATCGATCACGGTATGACCTACATTAGCCCGTTTGATCACCGCGATATCGTGGCCGGGCAGGGGACCGTTGGACTCGAGATACTCGAGGACGTGCCGGATGTGGAGACAGTGGTTGTCCCGGTCGGTGGCGGTGGTTTGCTGGCGGGTATTGCGCTGGCGGTGAAATCGTTGCGACCGGATGTGCGCGTTGTTGGTGTCGAACCCGAGGGTGCGAATATCGTCAAACGCAGTCTCGAGAGCGGTGTAGTGGAAGAGGCTCATGATATCCGCACGATCGCGGATGGTTTGGCTGCACCAGCGGCGGGCGAGTTAACGCAGGCAATCATCGCGCATTACGTCGACGATGTGGTGTTGGTCTCCGAAGACGAGATCGTGCAGGCGATGAAGCTGATCCTGACCCGCACCAAGTTCCTGGTGGAACCATCCGGTGCCGCCAGCACCGCGGCCTTGCTCAGCGGCAAGTGCGGCGCGCGTACAGGTGACAGCACCGTTTCGGTTTTGAGCGGCGGCAATATCGACGAGGCCCGCCTGGCGAAGTTGTTAGCCTGATTGCTGTTGGACGGCTTGCGTGGCAGGATTTGCTCGTTTTGCGTCTTTCGGGGAGGGGAAGTACGGTCAGTTCGTAACTTTCCGCGTACCTCGGCGAGCATTTAGCCGTGCGATTTTCTCGACAATCAACTCTTTTGCGTTTCTCTTGTCCATCTTACCGACCACGTAATGTGCGTGCACCGCCATGTGATTTGGTTGATGTCGTGAGACTAGTAGTTCCACAACATCGTCGTTGATATGGCCAACGAATGGTTTTGTAGCGACCAGTTGATCCTTGAGCCTTGGTTTCCACTCACCGGCGAGGCTTCCTTCTTCTGGTTGAACCCCTTCTCTTCCCCATTCTGGTTTGGGCATTCTGACTGTTGTTGAATCTGACATCGTGCTGCCCCCCTTCTTCATGGTGGCCGTTTGCTTGCTCTGGTTCTGGAATATCCGGTTTCACTGCGTCTTGTTGGCTCAGGATCGCCTCTGGAGCATTGGGTTGGTTGTCTCTCGGCAGCTTTCGACGTTTTAACCGGTCGCGTATGTCTCGTAGTTTGATGAGTGTTTTACTCGGTTTCTCCGGGGGCACAGCCTGTCGAAAGTACAGGATGTGACTAATCGTATCGGCGGAAACCCAGACACCGGCTGTGTCTGGTACTTTCTCTACAAAAGTCCCCGATTGGTCTAGATAATACACATCCTGGAGAAAAATGTCCCCATCTGGGCCAGCAAATGCTTTGTCCCTATATGAACCGCCAATCATCGTTCCGTCTTTTAGGTGAACTCGTAGTAAGGTGTCTCCTCCTGTCCTGATAGAGTAGTCCCACGCTGATTCGATACGACTTATGAAGTCTTTGTTCATGGGTCGAAGAACTATCTCATCGATCCAGTCCCATGAAATCACCCAGGAGGCGAGTATCCCGGCAATCAGTGGTACTACACCGAGGATGAATACCGCCCTCCAGGTGATGCCCCACCAGTGTTCTCTCAAATCTCCCCACAGATACCAATCGTATATCGGGATGGACATCCATATAGTTGCAGCGTGAATCAATCCACCCCAGGCGATAACTGCAAAGAAGAACCGAGCATCGGCTTGTTTGCTCATGAAGGCGACAGACTGCCGCACGAAGGTTAGGAAGATATAGCCTGGAATGAAGACGACCATGACGACAATGATTGCTTGAATGGATGTTGGTATGTCCAATGGCTTGCTCTCTCCAACACTCTTATGCCATCAGTGGTCGTTTAAATGTACTTGAGTTCCAAGGAATTTATGTTGGTAGAAACCGCAGATTGTGTATCAGTGAACGAAGATCTCACGCGTCTTCCCAGGATGCTGGAGTGCATCTATCCCTATCGATGTACGGATAGATGCAAACAGTGAGGATGAGGAGAATGGAGAGTACCCGGTATCCTGAGTGTTACCCGCGGTTTCGGCGCTAAGCTCGGCTGGAGAAGGCGATCTCGATGACATCGTCGGCCAATGTGATGATCGTGCCGTTATTTGCCTCCAGCCAGCTACTGAGCGCCTGGGTATCGAGCGACGCCGCCATCGCGGCATGGAGCCGGAGTTCACCATTGACGAACTGCCGCGTCTGAAGTTCGGTCACTTCTGTCATACCGCGCAGAAGCGATTGCAGACCAGAAGCGTGGGAGAGCGTCGCCCCATGGGCGATGACATCCACCTCACTGGCCTCAAGGATGGCATTTGGCGCGATGATTGATGTTGCCGCTGGTATGGGAATCGCGGATGCTGGTTCGGACTCCGCCGTGGGTTCGACTTCGGATTCGGACAACGCCACCCGAATCCGCTCCGCCATCACTGCGAGAGCCGACTGTTGCGTTTCGAGCTCCCGCAACGTCTCCTTCAGCAAGGCGGTGAGTTGCTGATCGTGGTTCGTGCGTGATTGCTGCATCGCGGTGGCGATCAGTTGCTCGATCGATGCCCGCAAATCAGCAGCAACATGTAGCGGATCAGACGACGACATAGCAGCTCCGGCGAGTAGAATTCAATGAAGGAACAACGTGGGTTACGCGCCTCAGTTGGGAGGCCAATTAATGTGACAATTGCTAGCGAATGTATCACAATACGCTTTCACCCGTTGTTGGGCAACGGCTGCTGGTATGGATATTTCACCCCGGTCACCACTATGCACAATGGCGAGCACACTCCTTTGATCGGGCGCGACATGGAACAGGAGAAATAGCTATGCCGAAGTCCCCGCAAGATACCGAACACAACGAGGAAGAGATCGTTCCAACACCCCGCCGCACGCGAAAGCCGCGCGGTCAGCGCGTGATTCTGCCGACGATCGTGGTGGACGAGGCTTTTCTGCTGCCACACCTCACGATTCCGATGCCGATCATGGACGATGATGTGGCCCAGGCGGTCGACCGCGCCATGCACATGGACCCTCGCCGCATCTTCATTCTGGCGGAACAGCGGGTGTCCTCTCTCTCGGACGATATCCAGAAGAGCCCCTATGTGCAGACGGACCTGATGGGCCTGATGCAGGATACGCCGTTCGATATCGAGCGCTTCCTGAGCGAGAATGGTGCCACCAACGAGCTCAGCTCCTTGTTTGATGATCGCGATGATGCCGAGTATGAACTCTGCGAATGGGGTGTGGTGGCGGAGATCGCCCAGTACATCACCCGTCCGGGCGGCGCGCACGTCGTCCTGAACGGTGTCGCGCGTGGCCGCATCAGAAGCATCCACCAGGAAGAGCCGTACGTATTGGCTCAAGTGGAGATCGTGCCGGAGCCGATTCACGATCCCGCCAAAACCAGCATTGCCATGGCGACGCTAGTGAGCCAGGTCGAGAGCTATATCGCCATGCTGCCGCACGTCCCGAACGAAGTGTTGGAGATGATCCGCAGCGTGGATGAGGCTGGTTGGCTCGCCGATCTGATCTCGTTCTCGCCGGAGATTTCGCCGCAACAGCGCCAGGAGATGATCGAGACCGTCGATCCGTTGGAGCGTATCCACAAGCTCAGCCTGTGGATGCAACAGCGGATGGATGTGATGCAGCTGCGCAACGAGATTCAGCATGAAGCGCAGGCCGGTATGGATCGGCAGAATCGCGAGTACTTCCTGCGCGAGCAGATGCGTGCGATCCAGCGGGAGCTGGGCGAGGGGAGCAGCGAGGAGGCGGTCGCGCAGGATCTGCGTGAGCGTATCGAAGCGGCGGGTATGCCGGAAGAGGTCCACGCCAAGGCGATCCAGCAGCTGGAGCGGCTGGAGCAGCAGCATCCGTATTCGCCCGAGATCGGCGTGATTCGTACCTATATCGAGTGGCTGGTCGATCTCCCCTGGTCGAAAACGACCGAGGATCACCTGGATCTGCAAGCTGCCGCCGATATCCTCAACGAGGATCACTATGGTCTCGAGAAGGTCAAGGATCGTATCGTCGAGTTCATCGCCGTGCGCAAATTGGCGGGCGACAAGTTGCGATCCCCGATCCTCTGCTTCGTTGGACCTCCGGGTGTGGGCAAGACCAGCCTCGGCAAGTCGATTGCGCGCGCGATTGGTCGCGAGTACGTGCGGATGAGTCTCGGTGGCGTGCGCGATGAGGCGGAAATCCGCGGTCATCGTCGCACCTACGTCGGCGCGATGCCGGGTCGTGTGATCAAAGCGTTGAAGGATGCCGGCAGCAAGAATCCGGTGATCGTCCTGGATGAGGTGGATAAGCTCGGTGCGGATACGTTCCGTGGCGATCCGTCCTCGGCGTTGCTCGAAGTGCTCGATCCGGAGCAGAACACCACCTTCTCCGATCACTATCTGGAAGTGCCGTTCGATCTCAGCCAGGTGATCTTCATTACGACGGCCAATATGCTCGATCCCATCCCACCCGCGTTGCGGGACCGCATGGAGATCATTGAGGTCTCTGGTTATACCGAAGTGGAGAAGCTGGCGATTGCCGAGAACTATCTCCTGCCCAAGACGCTGGAGAGCCACGGACTCACCGCGCGGCAGATGCGGGTGAGCACGGCGGCACTGCAAACGGTGATTCGCGAGTACACCGAGGAGAGCGGCGTTCGTAATCTGGAGCGTGAGATCGGTTCGCTGGCGCGCAAGGTCGCGCGGCAGTTCGCGGGCGAGAATCCGCCGACGCAGGTCACGGTCAATCCGAAGAAGGTGTACGAGTTGCTCGGTGTGCCGCGCTATGACTTCAGCCTGGCCGAGGAGAAGGACGAAGTTGGTGTCGCGACCGGTGCCGCGGTCACCAGCGTTGGTGGCGATCTGCTTTCTATTGAAGTGAACATCTATGAGGGCAAGGGCGAGTTGACGCTCACCGGTCAGCTCGGTGATGTCATGCAGGAATCCGCTCGGGCCGCGTTGAGCTACACCCGCGCGCATCGTGAGGAACTTGGCATCGCGCCGGACTTCTTCGAGAAGCACACCGTTCACGTTCACATACCGGCCGGAGCCATCCCGAAGGATGGTCCGAGCGCGGGTATCACCATGGCGACCGCGCTGATCAGCGCCGTCACCGGCAAGCCCGTGCGCAAGGATGTCGCCATGACCGGCGAGATAACCCTTCGGGGCAAGGTGCTGCCGATCGGTGGATTGCGGGAGAAGACATTGGCGGCTCACCGCGGTGGGATCAAGACCTTCCTGTTGCCGAAGAAGAACGCGAAGGACCTGAGCGAACTACCGGACATCGTCAAGAACGAACTGGAGCTGGTGCAGGTGGAGCACATCGTGGATGTGCTGGAGATCGCGTTTGTGGGCGAGCCGCCGCGTCGGCGTCGCAAGACCGCTGGCGGCACACCCAAACCGGCACCGGAGGAACCACGCGGCGATCGCGCTCCGCGAATCGAGGCTCCGTCGCTCCCGGCTCAGGTGTAGCACGCAACAACATCGAGAGAATATGAAACGCGAGGTGGGAACTGTTCCCGCCTCGCGTTTTTGATACGCAAAGTTGCTAGTAAGTTTCCTGTTAGTACCACGACTCCCAGTGCTAGGATCATACCCATGGGGGAACACATCATAACGGGCCCGTAGTGGGTGCCGTGCTATTGGCATACTCGCGAGGAGAGAATGATGCTGAAGCGTCTTCATTGCGTGCTTTCGCTGTTGGTCGCAGCGAGCATGTTGTTGGTTCCGATTGTTACCGCGCAGGACGCGACACCGATCGCTGGCGATGGTGAGGCAAGCGAGCAGATCATCGTCGATCAGGATGCTGGTGATACCGGCGGAGACGATGATGCTGAGGCAGGCAGCGTTGACAGCGGTGAGCAGTCTGGCGAGGCTGATGCCCCTGCAGCAAACGAAGAAACCGACGACTCCGGCGATAGCGATGCCCTGTCGGGCGAGACTGATGATTCTGCAGTAGACGAAGACATCGACGGTTCTGACGGCGCGGATGCCAACAACGACAAGGAAGAGATAGAGGCTCCACTCGCGCCGGCGGAGATGCGCATCTCGCCGATGAGTTTGGATGATGACCCGCCCACGATCACCATCAAGCTCGTGGATGCCGAGGGGAACTCGATCCCAGGTCCACATGTTGAGATTGGTTGGATGGAGCCTGCCGGGTTCACATCTTCCAACGGCAACAATGCCCAAGCGGATGGAACCATAACTCAACCGGTAGATCCGAGTGTGACCCACTATCGCATCAGAGCGTATGGTCCGTGGCTGGAGCAGTTTGGGGAACTTAACGGTGACGACCCGCAGGTTGTCGTACTCGAGCGCACGGCAGATACACAAACTGTGACATTCGCCTTGGCGCACAGTAACGATGCTCCGGAACCGTTCGAAGGTGGGTATCTGTATGTGTCTGGTGTTTCTCCGACTGAAGGGTACATGGAGTTTTCCGTTGGCGAATCCGGTGTGGTAGCTATCGAACTGCCCCCTGGAACGTATCGCTATCAGGCGCGAACCAACTCATATGCGTACGAGGACTTCCATGGTCAGTTCACTGTCGCAGACAGTGCTGTGTATGAGTCAGTCACCCTGAATCCATGGCCGACGAGGCAGTTCGTGGTTAGGGACGCTGCGGGAAATCCAATTGCGAATATCCTTGTGTACTTCGGTGCTTTTTACGATTGGGGTTTTGGATATAGCAGCTCGGGCCGATCTGATGAAAACGGTGAAATTGTCACTCGTGTGAGACCTGATGCCGTGGCCTGGCAAACGGAGACCCAATGGGTGTGGGAAGGTTCCTCCGGGGATATCGATCTGGATGGAACAACCCTCATTGAGCTATCAGAAGTCAGTGAACAGGGGACAGTTACATTTACCAGGCCCGATTTTGATGATGATCCTGACTACGTGTCGATCTCTCTCCGAAATGAGAAAGGCAAGTTGATATACCTGTCGATCAATGCAGACAGTCAGTCGAATACTATCAAGGTGCCTGCGGGCACCTATACATGGACTGCCTCTTCTACGAGCACATATGTGCCTCAGACTGGCACTCTTAACATAGGAGATGGCGAGAATAAGACCGTAATCCTAACCACGTGGGAGATGCACCCTGAACTGACAATCACTGTCACGAATCAGGATGGGGAACCTGCCAGCAATGTCTATGTGACCGTTTATCGCACGGACGAAGACCAATGGGCATACGGCAGCGGCGAAACGGACACCAGTGGCCACTTTACGTTGAATGTCCCCCTAGGTAACTACGAGGTGCATGTCGTTGCTCCAGCGATGTATGCGGAGAAGACATCATTCAATGATGTCTTCTCCGTCGACCGTTCCTCTTGGGATATTGAGCTTGAGGAACTGCCGAATGGCACCCTCACCGTCAACGTGTCGCTTGATGGTCCAGACGGTTACTGGGGTGACGTGTCTGTGCTGGACAGTGATGAGCGGACAGTTGCCTACCAGTGGACAAACATAGATAGCACTGGCAGCATTGAGCTTCCCGGCATCCCATTCGGCGGGGAGTACACGGTTCGGTTTAGCGACTCGAGCTACTTCCAGGGGTACCAGACGGAGCCGTTCGTATTCAATGAAGAGGCCGGACCAATCGATGTTCAGCTTCAGCGTTGGCCGGAAGTCACGGTATATGTCCAGGATGGAGCTGGCAATCCGTTGCCGAATATTGGCGTGGGGATTGGGTTCTGGTATTCAGACGCCGAGTTTTCCAACTCTAACTGGGGATGGTCAGATGACAACGGTATCGTCAAGGTTCGGCCACCATACGGTTACATCGACTATCGCATAGCCGCATTTGATCTCTGGGAGGAGGCACGCGGCACACTCGATCCATCGGGAACCACCACGATTACACTCAGGCAGGTCGCTGCCTTCGGCACACTGACAGTCACGGTGGGAGACGATTGGGGTACGGATGACTGGGGGAGTCTCTACATCTCGCGAGTGGATGGCTGGAACAAGTATGTTAGCCTCAATGGCTACGAACCCGAAACCACCTTCGGTATTCCCGCGGGTGACTATACCTGGACTGCTATCAAGTCTAGCCGGTATGTTCCCCAAACCGGTGTACTTCACATTGAGCATGGTCAGGACGCGTCGCTCCTCCTCGATACCTGGCAGCTGCATCCCGAGCTCACCATCCAGGTAATCAATCAACATGGCGATCCTGCTGCTGGTGTGCAGGTCAACGTAAACCAGCGGGGAGACTACGAAGGTGACCCGGGATATGGGTACGGCACCACCGATGATACGGGTGTGGCGAAGCTGAATGTGCCATACGGTACCTACGAGGTGTATGTTAATGCTCCTGCGAAGTACGCGGAGAAGGCCTCCTTCAATGACGTCTTCTCTGTGGATCGTACCTCCTGGGATGTCCAGCTTGAGGAACTGCCCAATGGCACCCTCAATGTCGATGTCATTGGCTCACCGGATCGCGCGCAGTACGTGTGGTTGCAGGTTCTGGATGCTGATGGCCGCCAACTGGCCTATGAGTCACAGTACATCTATGGAACGCAGAGTCTTGCCTTCCCAGATCTCCCATACGGTGAGGGTTACACCATCACCGTCGATGGCACGTTCTGGAGCAAGCCGTATGTATCGGATCCATTCGATTTCGATGGCAGCACACCAACCCAGACCGTGAACCTTGAGTATTACGACACGGTAACGGTCGATGTGGTCATGCGCTCCGATCAACCAAACCGGGCCTTGCCGCAGTCGACGGGCCTGCGATTCAGCACCGACAACGGTTCCACCACCGTCTACATGCAGACTGCGGATGACGGCACGCTTCGCGGCACACTCATTGTGCCGAAGCGCCAGATGACAGTCCAGTTCGATTACGATCGCGGGATCTACTTCGGTGGCGATCTGCCGATGGAAGTCGACTTCAGTAGCGACTCCGCCCCCAGTCTATTGGAGATCAAGGTCTCAATGGCCGATTTCGGTTTGGTCACGGTTGATGTCTCCGGTCCGGAAGATGTGACTCTGCAAGGTGAGTTCGTCATCAGGCAGGGCGGAGAGTACATTACCTCCACGGGTATCTACGAGAGTGGTCTTCAGAGGTTGGGTACTATCCTTTACCCAGGTGACTATACGTGGGAGTACCTCCCTTCGGGACCGTTCCAGGCGCAGAGCGGCAGTTTCAGGATCACGAACGAGGATGTCACGATCCCGCTCAACATCAAGGTTGGAGCGAATGGTGTGGTGCTGGTTGACGTGACCTTCCCGGATATCGACCATCTCTACACCTATGGTTCCGTTTCTCTCGCCAGAGCCGATGGTACCGTCGTGGCCTCTCGCTCGATCGATGGTTCCGGTATCTATGCCATCGGACCGGTGCTTTACGGCACGTACACGCTTCTGGTGGACGCCTATGACGGTGCTCTGCAACCGCAATCCATCGAGGTCGTGATTGATAGTGAGACTATCGAAAAGATGATCACACTGCAGCCCCGGCCGATCAAGACGGTGACGTTCAATATCATCGCCACAGGGAGCGACCCGGTGAGCGGATACATTGGTGTTGCCGGTGTGGAGGTAGGGAGCAGCACCGATTTCCAGGGTACCGGTGCGTTTACGGTTGATGTGCGGCTCAATGAAGCCGGTCCATACACGTACTTCGTTAGGGCATTCAACTATCAAACGGTTAATGGCACCTGGGACGGACAGTCCGGGGAGATCAACGTCACCCTGGATGCGGAGATACCTACCCGCTGGGTGAGCGTTGTCGATGACAGTGGTATCGCCATTGAAGGTTCATATGTCTATGTGATGTGCTACGGCGATTCCTTCTCAGCTGCGAACGGTCTGTGGATGGTTGCTCTTCATGGAGATGATTGGTGCGAGATCAGCGTATCCGCTGGAGATGCTGGAGCGTATATCCCGCAAACTGTCGAGCTCATTGAAGGCACTACCCAAGATGCACCGCAAGTCGTGATATTGGAGCAAGCGGAGAACGTGGTGGAGAATATCACGTTCAATGTGGAGTTTGCTGATGGAATGCCCGCGGGGGATTTCATTCTGAGTGGATACGATAGGGAAACGGACACCTACTTCTCTCGCCTGATCGGTGCTACTGGCTCCCTTACGATCCCGGCGATGGTATCTGGATCCTACGAGCTCTCCGTCTTTAGCCCGGGAGGTGGGACCAGCATCTACGTGATGTCCGAGCCAGAGTCCGGGATCGTTGAGGTTTCTGCGTCCGGGCAGTCGTTCGATATCGTGATGTCGAAGATACCGACTGCACTGGTTACGGTCAATGTTGTTGATCAAGACAACGTGGCAGTTCCAAATGGGCAGATGTGGTTTAGCACGGGTGGCAAAGGCGGTGCCTCATTCGGGCCATACCCAATCGTGGCCGGAAAGGTAGAAGTACAGCTGCCCGTTGGATGGACGTTGTACGTGAGTGCCAGCAACGGCTTGTACCATGATGCTTACACTGAGGTGGAGGTGAAGGACGGAACCAATGAGGTTACGCTGGTGATGCAACGGATTGCCTCGATACCGGTTCCTGAGGAGCCAACTCCGTCGGAAACACCGGTAACACCGACCAATCCGGTCGAGACGCCAACGCCGTCGGAAACGCCGACAACTCCGGCCACGGTGACACCTACCACGACGGTTCCAGCCACGGAAACACCCACCGAAACGGTGACGCCAACCGAGGTACCGACACAGACGCCAACCGAGGAACCCGAGGGTGAGCAGCAGTTGATCGTGCACATCACGGTACCGGGCGATGCGGATATCTCCGGTTCACCATTCGAGCTCTGGGCCCCGACCGCCGCGACCTTCCAGGTTGGACCGCTCTACACCGGCGTGGTTGGTCCGAATAACACCATCGTTATCGACGGCCTGATTCCCGGGAAGTACCGCTTGGTCGTCTATCCGGAGGGGATGGATACCATCGAAGCGATGATTCAGGTCGGGACAGCACCGGTGACGGAGGTCCTGGTTGAAGTGAACGAGGAAGGCGAGGTCGCGGTGACCTATCTGGAGACGGCGACACCAACCGCATCTCCGACCGATCCGGCACCGACCTCCACCACGGAAGCGGATGATGTGACCGGATTGCCGTCCACTGGTACGGGACAATCCGGGAACCACCTGGTGCCCGTATTGGCGATGCTGGCGGCAGCTGCCGTGCTCGGTATGATCATCCCGATGGGAGCTAAACGATCCATTCGCAGGAGCTGATCGGTACATCACAACGGAATGAATGAGTGGAGACACCCGCGGATCAGTTCCGCGGGTGTCTCTGTGTCAGCAAAATCCATGTATTTGGGGTGAACGAAGTAGTGCAAATTGACATACGTTGATGATATATTCCGATCAGCGAGTGAAAACAGAAAACATCTATCGTGCATTGGCTCCTATTCTCGGAGTTGGATTGAGGGAAACGAATGGTCAAGCGCCTTCATTTCGTGCTTTCGCTGTTGGTTGCAGTGAGCATGGTAGTCGTTCCGATTGTTACCGCGCAGGATGCGACACCGATCGTCGGTGGGACAAACGAGGAGATCATCGTCGATCAGGATGCTGGCGATACTAGCGGAGACGAGAGTACCGAGTCTGCCAGCACCGACACTGGTGATGGGGATGAGCAGTCGGTTGAGGCGGACGACGCTGCGGCAAACGAAGACACTGGTGACGCCGGTGATAGCGATGAGCAGTCGGGCGAGTCGGATGATCCTGCAGCGAGCGAGGAGACAGAGGACTCTACCGACGCGGATGCCGATAACGAACAAGGCGAGGTGGATGCTCCACCCGCGCCGGCGGAGCTGCGCATCGCGCCGATGAGTTTGGACGATGACCCGCCCACGATCACCATCAAGCTCGTGGATGCCGAAGGTAACCCGATACCGGGTCCCGAGGTTGAGATTGGCTGGATGGACCCTGGGTTCACATCCTACATCGGCAATGTCGCCCAGGCGGACGGAACCGTAACTCAGCCGGTAGATCCGAGTGTGACCCACTATCGCATCAGAGCGTATGGTCCGTGGCTGGAGCAGTTTGGGGAACTTAACGGTGACGACCCGCAGGTCGTCGTGCTCGAGCGCACGACAGATACACAGATTGTGACATTCACCCTGGCGCATGGCGATGGGAGCGAAGAGCCGTTCACGAGCGGTTCCGTGCTTCCTATATGGTGCCCATCAGATGAGATTCCTTGTGGGTGAATCCGGTGTGGTAGCTGTCGAGCTGCCACCTGGAACCTATGACTATCAGGCTCAGACCGACACCTATCAGTATGGCGACTTCCATGGTCAGTTCACTGTCGAAGACAGTGCGGTGTATGAATCCGTCACTCTGAATCCATGGCCGACCAGGCATTTCGTGGTTCAGGACACCGCTGGAAATCCAATTCCGAACATCAATGTGAACTTCGGTATTTCATACGATTCGGGTTTTGGATATAGCAGTTCGGGCCGATCTGATGAAAACGGTGAAATCGTCACGCGTGTGAGACCTGATGCCGTGGCCTGGCAAACGGAGACCCTATGGTTGTGGGAAGGTTCGTCCGGGGATATCAATCTGTCAGGAACAACCTTCATTGTACTTTCAGAAGTCAGTGAACGGGGGACGATCACGTTTACGGGAGCCGACTTCGGTGACGATCGGTCCTCGGTGACGATCTCACTGAGCCATGAGGGTGTCTGGGCTACTTACCTCTATCTTTTCGAAGACGATTCCTCGGCGACGATAGAAGCTCCGGTCGGTTACTACACGTGGACCGCCACCACCGTGGATCGTTATGTCCCCCAAACCGGATCATTCGATTTGGATGATGGTGCCGATGAGACCATTTCGCTAGACGATTGGACATTGCACCCACAACTCACGGTCTCCTTCACCGATCAGAATGGCGATCCCGTTGAGAATGTCGACGTTAGTGTTTACCAGCATGACTACACTGATTATCCAGTCTATGGCTCTGGCAGGAGTAATGCGGATGGCATCGCGACGCTGAATGTGCCGTACGGTGAATACGAAGTCTCCGTCTATCCTCCATCTGGGTTCGAACCTGTCGATATGTCGTACAGGTCCTTCTCAGATACGACTCAACCCTGGGATTTTACTCTGCAGTCCATACAGGTTCAGGCTATGGAAGGGGTCGTGAATGTGACCGTCAACTACCCTGAGGAGTGGTCGGGTCATGATTACGTCTTCATCACGTTCACCAACGCATCCACATCGGCGCAATACGGCCCCTACCATATCTGGCAAAGCGGATATCCTGTCGAGTTCTATCTGCCGGTCGGCACATACACCTGGGCTACCAGTGGCCTCTGGTTCCAGGAGATTGTCAGCACTGACCCCATTGTCGTTACGGAGGATGTGCCTCAGACCGTTACGTTGAACCCTGAGTTCAGCGATAGAGGTTCGTTGCGGCTCAACATCACGATGGATCCGGTTGCCGAGAACTTTGACGCACGTGCCTTCTGCGTATGGCCGGTGGGCTCTACCTTAGAGAGCTGGTGTGCGAACTTCTTCCCCGGTGAGCCGGTAGAGTTTGCCGAGTTGCCAGTGGGTGATTACGAGGTGCAGGTCCCCACCTGGCAGCGCTATCTGAGTGGGAGAGTACCGGTAACGATTCAGGCCGGACAGGAAACTGTCCTGGATATCACCTGGAGTGCCGAGGATGGCGCGCCGGTGACGTTCAATGTGGTGTGGCCGGATGGCGAACCAGAATTGGAGTTGAATGTCACGGTCTACTACGAAAACGGCGTCGATGCTGAGTCGGTCCCGTTTGGTCCAGGCAGTACCTCCGTCACGATGGAGTTGCCGTACGGAACTTACACCTATGGCTACAACATCATGGGATACGAGATGCCACCGGGTTCGTCGTTCACGGTTACAGAGGGTGGTGATAATACCGTTACTTTCACGCCATTGCTGCTTGACGGTGGTGCCCGCGTCACGATCCATCTGGAACCATCGCGCGACGGGGATTCGCTTGAAGGAGCCTATGTTGTTCTGCATGGATGGTATGGCAGCCGTTGGGTGAGAGTGGATGCGAACAACGATGCCGTCTTTGGTACGGTGCCTGCATCCCCTTACGACCTGGAGCTCTATGATTTCGAGGGCTACCCATCTGTATTCCCGGCAACATCGTTTGAGGTTGAAGATGGAGTCGATGTCTACAAGACCGTCGTCTGGGAGCGACCTGTTGAACCCACTCAGGGCTATCTGAGTTTCGATGTCAGGTTGCCGTTCAATGATGGATATTACAACGAATATGGCATCACCATCTTCGACGAAGATGACAACCCGATGAACCAACTGTACTTCTATGAGCCAGGTATCCAGACCATCACGCTTCCCCCCGGCACCTATCGTTGGGAAGGTAGCGACTGGATGTATGAACCTTTGGGAGATGAGGTTGTCGTTGCAGATGGCGAGACCACGGAGGTCATCGTCGCTCCGAGTTTGCTCC
>JAMLHR010000031.1 GCA_023957015.1 Thermomicrobiales bacterium
AGGTACTACCCTCCGCCGATCACGTGGTCAACAGCTTGCCAATGACACCAGGAACTGCGGGCATCATGAGCCGCGAGTTGATCGGTTCCATGAGACAAGGCGCCTATTTCTACAATGTCGGTCGCGGTGGTACCGTTGATCAGGAGGCGTTGATTGACGCGCTTCGAAGCGGACATCTGGCTGGTGCCGGACTAGATGTTGTCGACCCCGAGCCACTGTCGGAAGATCACCCGTTATGGGATACCCCAAACGTGCTGATCACCAGCCATACCAGTGGCAACTCTCCTCAGGCGGCTCGTCGTATGGCCATGCTGACGCTGGAGCAGTTGCGGCGCTATCAGGCCGGTGAAGAGTTGCTGAACATCGTCGATCAAACCGCGGGGTACTAGAACGTCTCTCGATGAGCACCCGGTCCAAAGACACAAACCTGGAACGCGCGCTCCGGGTTTCTGACCGGGTGTCTGTCGTAGAAGGTATCCAGAGACGCACGAATGTTGTCCACGGCATCGCTACGGAGCAATACCAGAGCCGGACCACCGTTGCCTCCACCCATCATGCGTGCCCCCAGTACCCCGGGCTGTGACTTCAGATGTGCCACCAGCGCTTCCACGACGGGATCGCTGATATCGTAGTCGCCTGCTGAACTGGCACCTGACTCGTTCATCAGCTCCCCGAATCGTATCCAGTCGCTGTTATCGACAGCGTCAGCCGCATCGTTGACGCGACGTGTCTCGGTGACGATGTGTCGCACCCGTGCGAGTAACTCCGGCGAGAGGTGTTGATCGAGTGTCGGCAGGAGGTCATCCCAATAAGGTTCTACAGCTGCGAGATTCGCCAGGTCCCGTCCATAAGCGGCAGCGATGATTTCGCGTGCTTCCGTCGTCTCTCGCACGCGCGCTCCATATGCGGAGGTGCGGAGTGAGCGACTCACGCCGGAATCGGCTACGGCAAAGACGTGATCACCGAGACTCGGTGCGATGCGGGTGAAGGTGTTGTCGCGACCATCGAAGCGGATGACACCACCACCAATTGAAGCGCTTTGATCCATCGCGCCAACCATCGCGCCAGCGCGGTGCTCTGCCTCTCGGGCGATTGCCACGAGTTCATACGGATCAATCTCATCAATCGTCAGCGCTAGTATCGTTGCCACGCAGAGCGCTGCGCTGGAACTCATACCGAATCCGGGCGGGATATCACCAGCCACCGCGAGACCAACACCGCTGCGAAACGGGATTCTCCGTGCGATCAGCGCGGCGATGATGCCCTTAACGTAGACAATCGGGCCGTGTTCGTTAGGATCTGCTCTCCAGTCGCTGAGCGTGTATGGCTGGCAGAACTGCGGATTGCCACCGAGATCGGTGGCGACGAGTCCGATTTCGGTAGCCTTCTGAATCCTGCCTGATCCAATCACAATGACACGGTCGATGGCACCAGCCAGAACCGGACCACCGTTGTAATCAGTGTGATTGCCGATCAATTCGATTCGACCGGGTGCGATGGCCCAACCATCAATGGTCCAGATATCGCCATACGCAGCGCGACCGGCGTCGACTGCACGCTGTTTCAGTGGTTCGTGCGTCATTGGCTATCGGAACATGCGAATCGACTTGTAAGCCTCGGCCAACTCAAATGGCTGATCCTTTGCGATCTCGGCGGAACGTTCGCGCAGGCGCTCAACCAGATCGTCACGCATACCGACCTGGGAATCGTGCGCCTTGAGTGCCTCGATCTTGTCGTTGAACGTATCGGTGATATCGATGAAGACATCCGGCGACTCGGCACCGAAATACCAGATCTCCGCCGTCTTGTGCGGCTCAAGGCCATCGGCCATGTGCTCAGGGAAATAGAGGTGATCGCGGGCGGTGGGGTAGACGGAATCGTGCGTACCCAATCCGACATTACGATGATCCGGATGCATGGCATACGGTCGGAAGGGATCGTGGGTGATAACCACATCCGGTTTGTAAGTGCGAATCTGGCGTACGATCTTCTCGCGTAGCGCCAGGTTGGCCTCCACGTTGCCGTCCGGCTGATGGAGGAACACCACATCAGCGAGTCCCAGCACCTTGGCGGATGCGTGCACCTCGTCCTCGCGGGTGGAGGAAAGCGTGTCCGGTGTGTAGTTGCGATCCGGTGTGCCACGATCTCCGGAGGTCACCTGCACTAGCACGACCTTTTTGCCCGCATTGGTCAGTTTCTTGACGGTGCCAGCCGAGGAGAATTCGAGATCATCCGGGTGCGCAACCACCCACATATATGTGTCCCACTCCTCAGGTCCGGGATAGTCGCTCATTCGGAATCGCCTTTCTGATCATTCAGTAGTTGCTGAATCTTGCCGATCGCCAGATCACGATCAATCGTGATCTGATCTCCAGTTGAAAGATTCTTGAGCGAAATCTGGTTGTTGGCAAGCTCTTCCGTTCCCGGAATCAGCGCATACGGAATACCGCGTCGATCTGCGTACTTGAGTTGCTGTCCGATGCTCTTGCTACTCAAGCTCTGGTCGATATTGATACCTGCGGCCCGTAGTTCCCGAGCGATCTCACCAGCTTGGGAAATCGTCTCCTCGATGTTGACCATCGCCACCTGGGCGGTACTCCTGCTTGTCGGGAGCAGATCAAACTCCTGGATAACTTCGACAATGCGTTCGATACCCAGCGAGATACCCGTCGCCGGGATATCACGACCGAGGAACGTGCCCACAAGACCGTCGTAGCGACCGCCGCCACCAACTGAACCGATCTTCGGCTCTTCCACCTGAGCTTCCCAAACCGGACCTGTGTAGTAATCGATACCGCGCGCCAGCGCGAGATCGATGCGATAGCCATCGGCGGGTACACCGAGTGCCTGCAGGTGTTTCACAAGGCTGCGGAGTTCGTTGATCGCAATGCGACCCTGCTCGATGCCACCGAGTTCGCTCTCGGCCAGATCGAGCAGGTCGTCGTTGGTCCCCCTGGTTGTGATGATGCGGAGAACGGCATCTGCAGCTGTCTCGGACGCACCGAAATCCAGGAGTTCGGTCCGAACCTTGTCAGCACCGATCTTGTCCAACTTGTCGATGATCCGGAAGACTCCCGCCGCGCGATCACCGGGCACACCTGCCATCAGCGCCAGCGCCTCCAACAGCTTGCGGTGATTGATAGCTACTACAGCATTGGTGAGGCCGATAGCGCGGTAGGCATCGACAAACGTGCTGACAGCCTCGGCATCGGCCAGGGTGCTCTCGATACCGACGATATCGGCATCGCATTGCCAGAACTCGCGGAATCGACCTCGCTGTGGCTTCTCCGCGCGCCAGACGGGTGCGATGTGATAGCGCTTGAAGGGGAGAGCGATATCGTTCTGGTGCATGGCCACGAACCGCGCCAGCGGCACGGTGAGATCGTAACGCAGTCCGATCTCGCGCTCGCCTGCATCCTGGAAGTGATACATCAGCTTTTCGTTCTCGCCAGCCTTGCCAGTGAGAATCTCCATGTACTCAAGCACAGGTGTATCCAGCGGTTCGAACCCGTGGGATTCGAACACGCGACGAATGCGTTGCATTACCTCCTGCCGCAGCAACATCTGTTCAGGCAGGTAATCGCGAAATCCTTTGAGTATCTGAGGCTTGCGAGATCCGGACATTGATGACTCCGTTACTGTTGCTTGGTGATTTCGTAAACGATGTGCCCGAGCTCCGGGCCGATAAGTTTCTCGAGTGCGAGGTGTACCGCGTTGGTCGATCCCGGTAGGGCGAAGATCAGCGTGCCATTACTTACACCCGCGGTCGCGCGACTGAGCATACTCGCTGCCCCGACCTCCTGATAGCTGAGCATGCGGAAGATCTCCCCGAAGCCCGGCATTTCCTTCTCGATGAGCGACTGGACGGCGGGAATGGTGACATCACGACCGGCAATGCCGGTGCCGCCATTGATGATGATCGCCTGAACTTGGGAGTCAGACAACCAGCCGCTGAGCGTCTCCCGGATGGCGATCTCCTCGTCCTTCACGATCTCGTACCCGAGAATCTCGTGGCCGCGGAATCCGAGATGCTCGCGAATGAGGCGACCACTGCCGTCATCCTCACGTGTGCGGGTATCGCTGACAGTGAGTACCGCCACTCCGACGGAGATACGGCCTTCCGCCCGATGCTGTTCGGTCGAGTTCGATGCTGAGAATGGATTGCCGAGAAAGTCAGGTTGCACGGTGAGTGTTCCCTCGCGAACGACTGATAGCAAGGCGACTGATCTGCCCTTCAATGCCGGTGAAAAGTGTAAGCGATATAGTCAGTTAACCGACCACAATCGCGTTCTCGTAATGGGAGAGGATCTCGTACGATCCGTCTGGTGAAACGCCCACGGCAACCAGGTCTATCCGCCAGATCTTGTTGGTGGGATTCATTTCCTGCGAGTACATCTCGCCGGTGCGCAGAAGGATACGAGCCTGTTTTTTGCTTATACCTTCTTCAGCTCTGCCGGCCGACTCCGATCGTCGCGCTTTCACCTCGACGAAAACCAACTCGTCGCCGTCCTCCATCACCAGATCCAGCTCTCCGTGAAATGAGCGCCAGTTGCTGTGCAGGTAGCGGTATCCCTTCGTCTCCAGATGTGCTCTGACGAACTGCTCGGCTCTGGTGCCAACCCTCTTGCGATCATCAATCATCATGAACCTCCAACAATGCCCGCACCGGTGCGTAGCAGGTGCGATGAATGGGGCAGGGGCCAAGAGCCTTTAAGGCGTCTTTATGTTTCCGGGCGGCGTAGCCCTTGTGGTCGACGAATCCGTAGCCCGGCCAGACAGTGTCCATCTCGATCATGATCGTATCCCGCGCCACTTTGGCTACGATGGATGCTGCTGCAATCGAGAGCGAGAGAGCGTCGCCATCGATGATTCCCACCTGGGGCAACGCGTGATCAATTGTGGTGGCATCCAGTAGCAGGAAGTCCGGTTCCACCTGCAGTGCCGCGACTGCTCGTTCCATCGCGCAGCGATTCGCAGCCGCCACACCGATACGATCCAGCTCGGTTGATTCGACCGCGCCGATGCCGACCGCTCGGGCACGCTGCAGTATCCCTTCGGCCATCATCGCTCGCCTGCTGAACGAGATCGTTTTGGAGTCCTTCACCGTCTGCCAGAATCTTGCTTCGGTGATGAGTGCGTCCCAATGCGGCAGCACCACTGCTCCGGCCATCAGTGGTCCGGCTAGTGCACCGCGACCCACCTCGTCCACACCCGCGACAGCCATGTAACCACACGTTATCAGGTGTTCCTCCCAGGTCGTGGTCGCGAAGGTGCTCATTTGCTCGTCTCGATCAGTGCCAGAGTTGCGTTCGTCACATCCTCCAGAAGCGGCCTGTTTTCGATGAAGGCATGGTAGCGAGTGTGGGAAAGCGCGATATGAAGCAAGCAGGAATGCAAGCGTTCATTCCCGTGAGGCCCTAGAATACCGACGTCCTGGATCAGACGGTCGGCCAGATGGACATCTGCCCATTGCGGATACCACGGTTCCCAGAATTTGAACCAGGCGAGATCGTAGATCGGATCCCCCCACATCGCGCAGCCCCAGTCGTAGATACCGCTGATGCGATTGCGCTCCACGTTGACGTTGAAGTTGAGCGTATCCACGTGGATGAGAGCACGATCGTCGGAGAGATATGTCGTCAGCGACACGAGTTGCTCGTAGCCTCGCGCGAACACCTCCGCCGACACGGGATGTAGCTTGAGCTTATCGCTCCAGCCTTGCTGACGGTCGTTAGGCGAATCGTTAGCGACATCAAGGAGCTGTGCCGCGAACGACGGATAGAGACCATTCCCTTCCTCATCCCAACTGCCATAGCCATCGTAATCACTGGTATCGATATCACGCATCGCGATTAGCATTGCGGTTAGGGAAGGGATAGTGGCGAGAAGCTCATCCGCTGAGAGCGTATCAAGATGCCGGCCGGGCACGCGTTTGGAGAGACACCACCAGCCATGCCGCCATTCCCAAATCTCGATCTCGGCAGAATTGGCAGATCGATCAGCGGGCTGCTGCAGCTAACCGGTCGCGGTGGAAATCGTCGGCGATCTTGCTATCGCAGGACGTATCGACTGTCACCGACATCCAGTCCAAAGGCATGACTCCAGGCTCCCCAACGAACGGCTCTATTTGGTGAGGCTCGAAATCGAGCACAGCCCGCAGAAATCTCCCGGATATCGAACTCAGTTGGGGATGGAGGAGTGGTGCTGATCGTCATGTCCGGATTGTGACATATCAACAGCAAAGCCGGCAGTCGTATGACCACCGGCTTTGTCAGAATCTCTGGAGATTAGGCCTTGTCCTCGGTCTCCGCAGCGACTTCCTCAACTGCAACTGCTTCGGCAGCTTCGGCCTCAACCGTCTCTACTTCTGCAACCTCAGCAGCGGCAGCTTCGGCGGCTTCTGCTTCGGCGGCGGCTGCAGCTTCGGCCTCAGCAGCAGCCTGTGCCGCTTTCGAGAGCAGCGAGACGTGCCGCCTCTTCCTCAGCAGCGGCGCGCTCGGCGGCCTTGCGGGCAGCGGCGGTCAGATCGCGGCGACGCTCGACAATACGAGCGGCACGACCGGTGAGTCCGCGCAGGTAGTACAGCTTGGCGCGGCGAACCTTACCAAAGCGGGTAACTTCTATCTTGTCGATACGTGGGGAGTGGATCAGGAAGGTTCGCTCAACACCAACGGCGTGGCTGGCAATACGGCGAACGGTGAAGTTCTCGGCGATACCACCACCACGGCGGCGGATCACGATGCCCTCGAAGACCTGGATACGCTCACGGGTACCTTCAACCACCTTGGCGTGGACACGAACCGTGTCACCGGCCTGGAAGTGGGGCACTTCCTTGAACTGCTCCTGCTCAATTGAGCGAATGAGCTGATGCGACATGTCTTACCTCATATCTCTCCGGAACACCCGGAACTCAATAAAGTGTGCATACGTTCCGCGCAAGGGTGAACCGCAGGATCAGCGGGCACGGCGGATAGTGTATCAGTTTGCGGCATGCCCCGACAATATAACGGTGTCATCTTCCAGGGCAATCGCATTTAGGTGAGACCGAGCATGTCGAAGAGGATATCCATGCTCCAGCCCGCGCGTTTGCGCAGAATGCGGAGGCTTCGTTTCTTGGGATTGGGTGTGGATTTCCAGCGGGTGAGCGTCCAGTTTCCGGATCACCGCCAGATTCTGTTGCGCATACCCGCGACGAACACGACTGCTATCTTCCCGATAGATCATGTCCAACACCCAGTGCACCTCGTTCTCGATCGCCCAGTGGCTGCGGATGACCTGATTGAGTCGCACTGCATCCGGAAGGAGGCTGCTGATGTGGTAGCGGGTACTGGTGGTGGGAACCGCCAGTGGCGCCGACGCGGACGCACGGGTGGCGGTAATGCGGATGATACTCTGCAATCCGGGCCATTGCTGGGCGGGATTGAGCCGAGCGATCTCGCTGGATCGGCAATCACCGCACAGGTGCGCGTTTCCAACCGACCATGTCCCTTGTCGATGGTCTGATGTTCCACGATATCGACCTCCGTATCTTGGGGTGCGAGGGCAAAGGTGTCGACCACGCCTTCCTAACAACGCGCCCTGATTCCCCTTGACGGCCAGCACATAGTCCCCACCACCCGCCACGATCTGCTCGGCGAAGGATCGCTGACATCCCATCGCATCAATGGTGATCACCTGTCCCTTCAGCACCAATCGCTCAGAAGTGCCGGTATCACCGTGATCTCGTTTGCCTTGCTCCCAACGGCGTTCTGGCCGATCTCCAGTCGCTGCTCGACCGCATAGGCCGTCACCAGATGGAGCGGTGACTGCTCGCGTTGCGGATCACCGGAACGACGCGCGGTCTTGCCATCAATCGCAATCACCGCTGCCGGACGATCAGGGAGGCTCTCCCGAGACCCATCGATAGAAGCCAGCTTCAAACTGCACAGGATCGATCTGGGCAAAGACGCGACCAAAGGTGTCATGAGATGGGACACCATGCTCCAGTCCCAACCAGGCGGTCAGCTCAGCTTCCCGGATTTCTGCCCATTCCTCCACCGACCCAGTCATCCTCACCACAGAGGATGGCGCAGATGGCAATGGTCAGGATATCCAGCAACTGATGCTTCATGGCTGATCCCATCGCGCGGATCACCACCTCGCTGAAGGCTGCGGCAATCGTTGGGACGGGATACAGATCGGGAGCAGACATGAGGAGCACCTCCAGAACACCACAGGAATGATCCGGAGTGTGCCAGATTGTCACGTCATGTCAAATGCGATTGCCCTGTGTCATCTTCGCCCAGGATCGAGATCACCTCGGCAGCGGTCTCATACCGCCAAACGACGGCATCAGGTAGACACCCTCGGCATACCTTCGTAGCTCCAGGAGCAACTCCTGCGCCATCTTGATGCCCTCCTGCCGACCATGCTCACCGGCGAGCTTCATCCGGTGTCGGGCTTCATTCGTCAGCGTGATGCGGGGAGTTCGTTGTGCAGGAACTCCGCATGCTTCGAGCTCTGCAGCGGCAGGATACCGATCATGCCGGAATCGACAGCTTTGGCTCGCCATATATCTTGAGGAAGTCAGCCACACTTGTGGATCGAGATCGGTTGCGTCATCACGAACTCGGCACCGGCCTCGATCTTGAGATGGAGTCGTCGCGCTTCTTCCTCCAAATCGGCTTTGGTCGGATCGACGGCGCAGAGAATCATGAAGTTGGCGTTGCGACCGATTGATATTACCAGCGCTGTCTGCACCTGGTTCATACCCGAGATGATCCGAATCAATCGAATCGACATCGAAGACACCAGTGGAAGCGATATTGTCACCCAGGCTTGGCGGATCGCCTGTCAGCGCCAGGATATTGCGGACGCCACTGGCGTGCGCACCCAGAAGATCGCTCTGCAGACCCATCATGCTGCGATCACGAGTGGTGTAGTGGAGGATCGTCTCGATGCCGACCTCGTGCTGAATCAGATAGCACATCGTCAGCGCGCTCATGCGCACCCGCGCCATCGGTGAGTCCGCGACGGTAATCGCGTCCACACCCGCCTCCTTCAGCAGCCTGGCACCTTCGAGGGCCTTGGTCGGATTGAGGCCCTTGGGTGGCTGAATCTCGACGCAACGCAAGAATCGCCTGCCCAGTGCTTGCTTGATCTGGCTGGGCTGATCGGATGTATCAACGATGGAGATGCGCGGAGCTGACGCCTTGGCAGTCTGCTCCGTCTCACGCGGAAGCACTCCATCAAGAGCTTTGCGCATCGCAGCGATGTGGTCGTTGGTGGTGCCGCAGCAACCGCCAATTACATCGGCTCCGGCGTTATAGGCATCGACTGCGAATGACGCGAAATACTCCGGTGTGGCCGAGTAGACCAGTCTGCCGTTGGCAACGGTGGGGAAGCCGGCATTTGGCATCGCGATCAATTTCGGCGTGCGCTCAGCTTTATTGAGCGCCTTTCGCATGCGCGTAATCACGCGCAGTAGTGCCTTCGGACCAACCGAGCAGTTGGCACCGATCACCTGAACGTCGAGTGCTGAGAGTTCTGTCGCGACCGTTTCGGGCGAGACATGACGATAGGTGAGGCCATCCTCTCCGAACGACATGGAGGCGATGATCGGGAGATCCGAGACACGACGGATCGCGGTGATGGCCGCCTTGGTTTCTGCCAGATCGCCCATCGTTTCGATCAGGAAGCAGTCAACGCCGCCTTCGAGAAGCGCTTCGGTCTGCTCCTGAAACGCCGCCTCCGCATCAGCAACGGTCAGTTGGCCGATCGGAGCCAGCGTGCGACCGGTGGGACCAATACTGCCAGCCACCACCACATCCTCGCCGCTGATCTCGCGCGCTTCGCGTGCGATCTTGACTGCGCGCATATTGAACTGCCGCACCTGATCCTGCAGTCCGTGAGCTTCCAACCGATAGCGGTTTCCGCCAAAGGTGTTGGTTTCGATGAGGTTCGCACCAGCCGCAATCATCGCGCGGTGGATACTGCCAACATCCTCCCGATGAGTCAGATTGAGTTGTTCCAGACAGGTATCGCTGCTGTGACCGATCGCGAGGAGCGATGTTCCCATCGCGCCATCACCTAGCAATGGTCCATGTGCCAACTTGTCGAGTAGAGGGTTTGTCACCCGGGTACATCCTTTGTGTGATTACAGGTTAATTTCGGCAGGTGAGAGCAGTGATGAACTCTTGCGCCATCTGCCATATGGCGTCATGCTTGAGTATCGCACTTCAATGGAGAAGCTTGCAGTGAGCCTATTGATTGACGTGCACGCGGAATTCGCGGTACATTCGCGGAGATTTTGGTGAGTTGAAACCAGCGATCAACTCACGCTAACGAACTCCCTACCTGTGCCAGCCGACGATATGAGGTCGCGTATGCTTTCGAACGCAGTATCCACCGATGAACTCCATCCCATCCTGACCGCTGGTCCGGGTGTGCTTATGCCGATCGGTGGCGCTGAGGACAAGCTGGACGACAAGATCATCCTTTCCGAGTTCGTGCGTCTCGCAGGCGGTGCGAATGCTCGCATCGCGATTGTGCCGACTGCTTCCTCGATTGAGACAGCCGGTCTCCGCTACAAGGCGATCTTCCTTGGCATGGGCGTCGAGACCGCTGAGGTGGTCTATATCGGCTCCCGCGAGGATGCGAATGACGATGAGATTCTGGAGCTTGTCAGCACTGCCAGCGGTGTTTTCCTGACCGGCGGCAATCAGATGCGGCTTTCGGCCATCATCGGCGGCACGCGACTCGAGCAGTTGGTACGCGAGCGCCACGAGGCTGGTGCCGTTGTAGCCGGGACCAGCGCCGGTGCATCGATCCTTAGCGCCCATATGGTCGCGATGGGAGCAAGTGGTCCGACACCCAAGTTGCGTATGGCCCAGATGTTCGCTGGTTTTGGACTGATCAACAATGTCATCATCGATCAGCACTTCCGCCAGCGAGATCGGATCGGACGATTGCTGGCACTCGTGGCCGGGAATCCGGGTCTGCTGGGTATCGGTATCGATGAGGATACCTCGGTGGTTATCGACAACGACGGTATTCTGAGGGTGGTCGGTCGACATAGCGTCACGATTGTCGACGGATCACACATGAAAAGTGATATCTTCGAGGTGAAGCGGTACGGTGATATCACCGTTAGCGACGCCCGCTTACACGTGTTGGGATCGGGCAAACGCTTCGATATGAACACAAGGAAGATGCTGGACGGTTAGCCCGCATCCGATCGCACGAATATCGCAGGCAATGGAGCCTCGCCCGTTCATCGTAATCGGCGGGGCTTTGGTGTAGAAAACAAGTACAAACCCAATCAGACGTCGCCGGCAGGATGCCGGGAGGGAGAGCCCAATGTTGAAGATCCTGCAGACCACTGTTTACCGCGGTCCGAACATTTGGGCACGCATGCCATCGATCCACTATGTCCTGGATATCGGTGAGCTCGAAGACCGCCCAACCAACAAGATTCCCGGCTTCTACGAGCACCTCACCGAGCTGTTGCCGTCGCTTTACGATCACGGCTGCTCGCTGGGGCGACCAGGTGGATTCCTGCAGCGTATGCGGGAAGGCACATGGATGGGTCACGTGCTGGAGCATGTGGCGCTGGAGCTGCAGAACCTGGCCGGTGCTGAGGTTGTCCGTGGTAAGACGCGCTCCACCCAGGAACGCGGTGTCTACAACGTTATCTTCCAGTACGAGCAGGAGGATGTGGGACTCGCGGCCGGGCAGCTTGCGCTGCGTCTGCTGAACGATATCATCTATCACACCGAACCCGATATGGACTTTGTGAAGGAACACGAGAACAAGGTCATTCGTGTCGCTGAACGTCTGGCCTATGGACCTAGCACCGGCTCGATCGTCCAGGAGGCAGCGCGACGTGGCATTCCCAATATCCGTCTCGATCCTCGCCGCTCATTCGTGCAGCTTGGCCACGGAAAGTACCAGAAGCGCATCTGGGCAACGGTGACATCGGAAACCGCGAATATCGCAGTTGAGGTGGCCAGCAACAAGGAACTAACCAACCGACTCATGCACGAGATCGGTATTCCGGTGCCGCGCTCGATCGTGGTGACCTCCGAGGACGAGGCTGTTCGCACGGCGCATCGGATCGGCTATCCGGTGGTGATCAAGCCACTGGATGGTAATCACGGTCGTGGTGTGTTCATCAACCTCACATCCGAGGAGGATATCCGCGAGTTCTATCCGTCAGCATTGGCGGAAGCGCGTGGTAACTCCATTTTGGTGGAGTCATTCATCCGGGGACGCGACTATCGCATTCTGGTGGTGAACAGCCAGGTTGTAGCGGTCGCCGAGCGCGTACCTGCGCACGTTGTTGGCGATGGTGTCCACAACGTCCAACAGCTTATCGATATCACCAACGCCGATCCTCGCCGCGGTGTCGGTCACGAGAAGATCCTCACCCGCATCTCGGTTGATGGCCAAACGATGGAGGTGTTGGAGCGCGACAATCGCACGCTGGAGACGGTTCCAGCGGCTGGTGAGTTCGTGCAACTCAAGCTGACCGGCAATATGAGCACCGGCGGTACCTCGATCGATCGTACGGATGAGATTCACCCGGACAACATCGAGATCGCCCGACAGGCCGCGATGGTGGTGGGGCTGGATATCGCCGGTATCGATTTCATCACCGAGGACATCACCGTTTCGGCGCGCGAGTATGGCGGAGCCATCTGTGAGGTGAACGCCGGTCCGGGCTTCCGCATGCACACCAATCCCACCGAGGGACACCCGCGTCATGTGGGCCGCGCCGTTGTGGACATGATGTTCCCGAAGGGTGCCGAGTCTCGGGTGCCGATCGTTGCCGTGACCGGTACGAACGGCAAAACGACCACCACGCGCATGATCGCCCACATCATGAAAGTCAGCGGTCGCACTGTTGGTCTGACCACCACCGATGGTATCTACATCGATGGCACGCAGATACTGGCGGGCGATATGAGTGGCCCGACCAGTGCCCGCATGGTGTTGAAGAACCCGACGATCGACTTCGCCGTGCTGGAAACCGCCCGTGGCGGTATCCTCCGCTCCGGTCTCGGCTTTGATCGCTGCAATATCGGCGTGGTCACGAATATCGCGTCCGATCATCTCGGTCTCAAGGGTATCGATTCGCTCTCCGAGCTCGCTCGCGTCAAAGAGGTTGTCGTTTCCAGCGTGATGCGCGATGGCGCCAGCGTGCTCAATGCCGACAACGAGTTCTGTGTTGGTATGACCCGGGTTGCTCGTGGCGAGATCATCTTCTTCAGCATGGATGAAGAGAATCCCGTGATTCAGGAGCACATCCGCAATAAGGGCCGCGCCGTTGTCCTGCGACAATCGCGCCAGGGTGAGATGATCACCATCATCGAGAACCGTCGCGAGACATCGCTGCTTCTGGCCTCGCAGATTCCTGCCACGATGGAAGGACGTATCCGCGTCAATATCGAGAACGCGATGGCTGCGGCCGCCGCTGCACTGGCCGATGATGTGAATCTGGACTACATCCGTCTTGGCCTGCGGACCTTCAACAACAGCTTCGCCAACACACCAGGTCGATTCAACTTGCTCGATCTTGGCTCCAAGCGAGTGCTGATGGATTATTGCCACAACGTGGCGGGACTCGAATCCATCGGTGACTTCGTGAAGCGGATGGACGCCGAGCGCACGACCGCCGTGATCAGCCTGCCGGGAGATCGTTCCGATGGCGACATGCTCGCCTTTGGTACCCTCGCGGGCAAGATCTTCGACAAGATCATCATTCGTGAGGACGACAACACGCGTGGTCGCGCCAAGGGTGAGATCGCGGAGCTTCTGCGAGCGGCCATCGAGGGCACGGGCAAGTCCATGGATGACGTCGAGATCATCCTGAACGAGATGGAGGCCTCACAAACCGCGGTAGATCGCGCCGAGAAGGGTGATCTCGTTATCCTGATGGTAGACAAGCCAACCAAGGTCTGGGCCCAGCTCACCGGCGGTGAACCGATGTAGGTTCGGGCAGAAGTCCCTGAGGGCCTTTGAGCCGACGGATTATTCCGTCGGCTCTGGCATATCCGCCAGGCGAGATTTCAGTTGGGGAACCATCCTTACAGCGCCGATCGCAGCCAGGATGGTGCCTACGCCACCGACAATCACCGCGGCCGGTGCACCGATATTGCTCGCCATCACACCCGCGCGGAATTCGCCGAGTTGCGGACCGCCCATCGCGAAGATCGAGTGGGCGGAGGCGATGCGGCCACGATAGTTATCCGGCGTGACCAGATTGCGAATCGTATGGCGGAGCGCCATCGAGATCGAGTCGGCCGCACCAGTACCGGCGAGAAAGAGCATCGCCGGCCAGAGACTGCCACTCATACCGAAACCAACGATGCAGGCACCGTAGGCGATCACGCAGACAACCATTCCGAGACCGGGACGCACCGGCATCCGCATCAGTCCGAATACCAGGCTGCCAACAACCGCACCCGCGGCGGGAGCACTCAGCAGCAGTCCGAGGCGATTGGCACCGCCGCCGAAGATCTCATCGGCGAAGATGGGGAGCAGATTGGTGAACGCGCCAAAGAATGTTGCGATGAAGTCAAGTCCCATCACTGCCAGCAGGATCGGTGTTTGCCAGAGAAACACGAAGCCGGCCTTGATCGATTGCAGCCCACGCTCAGAATGCATATGTATCTCCGGTCGAGCCTTGATGAGGAATGCTGCCGCGATGACCGCCGTGAATCCGATCGCGTTCAGGCTGTATACGACGGCGAGCGAGGTGGTGGCGATCAGCAATCCGCCGATCGCTGGTCCCACGACACTGGCGGCTTGCATCGCCAGATTCGCCATCGTGGCCGCACCGGCAATCTCGTTGCGCGGTACCAGATTGGGGATCAATGCCTGCCGTGCGGGGCCGGCAAGTGCGTTGATCGCCGCCGACGCAAACGTGACCAGGTAGATGATTGCCAGCGTGTCCCAACCGCTGGCGGTCGCGAAGACGAGCACCGCCGAGGTGAGCATCAGGGCGATATGCGTCCAGATCAGGATCTTGCGACGATCTCCGCGATCAGCGACCACACCACCAAAGAGACCGAAGAAGATGATCGGTGCGAATCGCATCAGACCCAGCATGCCGAGCGCGACAGCACTACCGGTCAACTCATAGACATGCCAGGTGATGGTCATACGCTGAATCTGCCAGCCAAGGATGGAGAGTGTATCCGCCATCCACAACTTGCGGAAGTCTGCATGTCTGAGTGTGGAGAAGGCGTTGTTTGCTGGCACCTGATAATCCATTGAGCCGCGTCTGCTGATTGCCGCGCAATCGTCCGATTCTTCCACACGCCCGCAATCCGGTCAATCTGGCGTAAGCTTGTCATCGGCACAACGGAGAAGGGGAGCTATGACAGACACCACACCATCATTAGCAGGAGCGCTGAGTCGCGAGCAGTTGCGTGCGTTGATTCAAAGTGAGCAACCACTTATCACCGATTTGCACGACCTGGAGAATCAGCTTCAACCGAACGGTATCGATCTGACGTTGAGAGAGGTGGCGCATCATCGTGGCCAGGGAGCGATGGGCATCGACTCGGCCGATCGCGTGTTGCCGCACCTTGAGGCGCTGGAGTTCGATGCCGATGGCTGGTTGATGCTGGCACCAGGTATCTATCACATCGTCTACAACGAGATCGTTGATATCCCGACCAGCCTGATGGCGCTCGGTCGTCCACGGAGCAGTCTGGCGCGCTGCGGGGTGAGCATCGTCACCGCGGTTTGGGACGCTGGCTACAACGGTCGCTCGACCAGCCTGCTGGTCGTTCACAATCCGGATGGATTCCGCGTGCAGCGCAACTCCCGGGTGATGCAACTGGTCTTCTTCGGGATGAGCGAAGCGCCCGCTGACGGATATCAGGGGCGCTATCAGGGCGAGAACATCAGTCTCACGTAGCCTCGTGGTCTATCCACGGGGCCAATTCGGAGTCCACGAGGAGCGATGACGATTACTAGTCGTTGACGCGGGCGAAGGATGGTCGTGCTGGCGCAGCACCCGGAATCGCGGCCTGGATACGCTGAACCGATCGAGACTCGCTATAACTGCAGTTATCGTGAGGACACACGTAAATCAGCGTATACTCACTGGACGTCTGGTCATGGAATCGTGCTGGTCGGCCGACCTTGCCACGTAGCCGCAGATCCACGTGATGATCCGGACAGACGGGCGTAGAGCCATCATCAATGCGTACCGTTGCCAGGCGATTTACTTCAGTTGCCATTGGTGTCCCTTCCGCGCATTTCTACCTCACGCATCAGTATACGAGAAGAATCATGGATGAACGAAACGATCACGACCAAGTCGCCGAACTTCAGGACGAGCACCTGATAGTGGAATCTCCGATCTCGACACCGACCGACGATATGGCCTTCTTCCATACGCTTCGCGAGGTTGTTCGTACGGAGCATTTGTGGCAGTGGGAAGCGGGCGCCGACGACACGAAATCCGTGCTCAAGACATTGTCACAGGGCATCAAGAATGCGGGTGGATTCCGGGTGGTGGGTGATGCTACCCTGGAGGATCATGTGTTTGATCTGACCTTGTGGCTGGAGGACCAGCATGTCTTCCGACTCGCGGATATCGACGTGATGCTCCTGGATGCGTTGTCGCTCGATCTTGGCAGAGGGACGTTATTTGTGCGCGAACTGACCCGGCAAGGGCTCATGTATCACATCCTCGTTTTCGGCGAAGCGCGGGCGCGTGAGCTCCAGGTGAATGTCATCGGTCCGCGTATGCAACACATTCGCGATCTCGGCACGCTCGTCGTCTCCTCGGTGGATTCCTTCAGCGCCTGAGTGGGATCGGCGGGGGATAGGCACTATACTTGCCGGAGTCGTGCTAGATGGGGAGTTAGCGGTGCCCTGTACCCGCAACCCGCTCCAGCGGGGTCGAATTCCCTCTCGAGGCTTGGCTTTTCAGGACTGTTCCGGTACGGAGTGTTGAACATCGGGGCTCACACGGCGGGGAACTGTGAATCAGGTCAGGACCGGAAGGTAGCAGCCTTAAGCAGCACTCTTCGGGTGATGTGAGGTTTCCTGGTGGGAGCTCACGGCCGGGTATAAGCTGGACGGTCATTGTCGACAGAGGGTGCACGGCTAACACGCAAATGATAAAGGCGGTCCGGTTCAACATCGGACCGCCTTTTCTGTTATGACCTGTGGAAGCGGACACGCATCACATCGTCAATGCTTCGGTTTCTCGCTCGCCTTACCAACGCGCCGCGTCTGCAATCGGGCATCGTTCTCCACCCGTAGCTGGTGATCCGCAGGAGCCTGCTTCCCAAGCCAGACAACGACGACGATCAGCGCGATCCAACTCAGCAGAATCCAGATACCGCGACCGAGCGTTGCTGGATCGATCTGGAGGAAACGGAGGATACCGAAGAAGAGACCGAGACCACAGACCCAACCCACGTAGATGCAGACCGTGCTGACAAACGCTTGGGTGTAGCGGCTACTGAATGGCGGCGCATCTGGCCTGGTAGCCAGGATGATGCAGGCGATGGTGCCAATGGCGAATACGATCAGGCTCAGGAGAGCGAGCCAGTGATTCGCTTCTTCCGGTGTTGGGCGGGCGAACAACCAATCCATCGGCTACTGATCCCCAAAGATAAGCGCGCGCTTCACTTGCTCGATCGCCTCGGTGACCTTGATGTCACGCGGGCAGGCATCGGTGCAGTTGAAGACGGTGCGGCAGCGCCAGACACCGGTTCCCTTGTTCAATATCTGCAGGCGCTCGATACCGGCGGTATCGCGGCTATCGAAGATGAATCGGTGGGCATTCACGATCGCGGCCGGACCGACGAAGTCTTCGCTCATCCACGTCACTGGGCAACTGGTGGTACAGGCGGCGCAGAGGATGCACTTGGTGGTGTCATCGAATATGTGGCGCTCTTCCGGGCTCTGCAGCCGCTCGCCATGAGCTGGAGGATTATCGGCGATCAGGTAAGGCTTCACACTCTTGTACTTGTCGAAGAAGACATCCATATCGACAAGGAGGTCCTTCTCGATTCGGAATCCCATCAACGGTTCAAGCGTGACGCGCTTGCCGAGATCCTGCATCAGCACCTTACAGGCGAGGCGGTTACGACCGTTGATCCGCATCGCGTCCGAGCCGCAGATGCCGTGACCGCAGGAGCGGCGGTAGGTCAACGTTCCGTCCTGATACCACTTCACCTGGTTCAGAGCATCGAGAACGCGATCACGTGGATCGACATCGACCACATACTCCTCAAAATGCGCTTTCTTGTCCGTCTCCGGATTGAACCGCTTTATTCTGAGTGTGACTTCCATATCGCTTGCCTCTCCCTGCGCGTCCAACGCACCATGCATACACTCATTGTAAATCAGTATGTGCGTTCTTTGGGCTCAAATCTCGTGATTGTCACGGGTTTGTATGCCATGGATAGTCCCTGACCCTGCTTATAGGCCATGGTGTGGCGTAGCCAGTTGACATCATCGCGTTTGGCGAAGTCAGCGCGGTAGTGCGCGCCGCGGCTTTCCTGGCGATCAAGTGCTCCCTGGCACATCACTTCGGCGATGTTCAGCATGTGCTCGAGTTCCAACGCCTCCATCAGATCGATGTTGTAGACCGAACCCTTGTCGTCCACGGTGACATCGCTGTAATCGCGCTTGAGTTGCTGGATCACTCCGAGCGTCTCTACGATGCCGGCTTCCTCGCGAGAGACCGAGAGATTCTCGGTCATGCTCTCTTGCATCTTTGCCCGAATCTCCGGGGCGCGATGTCCGCTGGTGCGGCCGCGGAGGGCATCGATACGCTCCACCGAGGCTGTTTCCGGCGATTTCGGTAGCGTGGCGAACTCCAGCGAATCGAGATCGCGCATGACCTGCTTGCCAGCGCGGCGACCGAAGACGAGTAGCTCCAGCAACGAGTTCGTTCCGAGACGATTGGCACCGTGGATACTGACGCAGGCGCATTCACCGGCGGCATACAATCCAGGGACCACCGTGCCCTCGCCATCGCGGATTACCTGGCCATCGTTATTTGTTGGGATACCACCCATGGTGAAGTGAGCCGTTGGTTGGATCGGGATACCTTCCTCGGTTGGTTCGACACCGAGATAGACGCGAGCGAAGTCGGAGATATCGGGTAGCTTCTCGGCGATCGTCTCGGAGGAAAGGTGGGTGAGATCGAGCAGGACATAGTCCTTACCATCGATACCTCGACCCTCCTTGATTTCCTGATGGATGAAGCGGCTCATCATATCGCGCGGAGCCAGGTCCTTCATCGTCGGGGCATACCGGGCAGCGAAAGCCTCGCCGGTGCTATTGCGGACGATACCGCCCTCACCGCGGGCGGCTTCCGAGACGAGGATACCAAGTCGGGCCAGACCGGTCGGGTGGAACTGCATGAACTCCAGGTCCATCAGTGGCACGCCATTGCGGAAGGCTACACCCATACCATCGCCGGTGGAGGCCATGGCGTTTGAGGTGATCTTGAAGACGCGACCGGCACCACCGGTCGCCAGGATGACGGCCTTGGCATGGATGACGTGAAGCTCGCCGGTCTTGAGCTCGTAGGCGACAACACCGCTACAGGTGCCATCCTCGGTGAAGATCAGGTCGAGCAGATGGTATTCATCGAAGAAGGTGACCTTGTTCTTGACGCTGTTCTGATAGAGCGTGGTCAGGATCATGTGACCGGTGCGGTCGGCAGAATAGCAGGCGCGCATTACCGGACCTTCGCCGAAGTTGCGCGTGTGACCGCCGAAGCGGCGTTGGGCGATCTTGCCCTCAGGTGTGCGGCTGAATGGCAGACCCATGTGCTCCAAACCGACGACGGCGTCGATCGCGTCCTTCACCAGGATCTCGGCGGCATCCTGATCGACCAGATAGTCGCCACCCTTAATGGTGTCATACAGGTGCCACTCCCAATGATCTTCCTCGACATTGCCGAGTGAGGCCGCGACACCGCCCTGCGCCGCACCCGTGTGGGAGCGTGTGGGATAGAGCTTGGTGATTACTGCAACGGTCGCTTCACCCGCCAATTCAAGTGCTGCCGAAAGTCCCGCTCCGCCTGCACCGACAACCACGACGTCATATCGATGGAAAGCCATGAGAAAACTCCTGTGTGCGGACCATCTGCCATGGTCCCCTACGGAGAGTATGATCGCGGTTGCGGAATGAACATGTCGGGGAAACTCTGCGATTCTACGGGGAAAACCAAGGCAAGGAGATACCACACCAGCGGGATCATATTGCCGCGAAGGGATGCGTGCAGAAAGGGGAGACTAGCTCCCCCTGCTACCTGTCAATACGACTGAATCGGTCTTAGTACTTCCGTTCCTTGGGCTCAAAGCGGGTGATGACGACGGGCTTCTTCTCCAGCCGCAGCGAACCATCCGGTTCGGCATAGATCATGGAGTGAGCCAGCCAGTTGACGTCATCGCGAGCCTCGAAGTCGCCACGGTAGTGTGCGCCACGGCTCTCCTGGCGGGCGAGGGCTCCATGCACGATCGTCTCGGCCAGATCAAGCATGTTGCCGAGCTCAAGCGCCTCCAGCAGATCCATGTTGTAGGTGGAGCCCTTGTCCATGATGGAGACGTTCCTGTAGGACTCCTTCAATTCGCCGATGCGCTGTTGCGCCTCCAGCAGGAGACCTTCATCGCGATAGACGGAGACGTTGTCCATCATGATGTCTTGCATGGCCTTGCGGACATCCGCCGCGCGCTCGCCCGATTGGCGAGCCTTGAGCGAATCGATCTGCTCGCGAGCGAATGCATCGGCATCCTTCGGGAGCTCGGCGCAATCCAGGGTCTCGATATCCTCCAGCATCTTCTTGCCGGCGCGACGTCCGAAGACCACCAGGTCGACGAGCGAGTTGGTGCCAAGGCGATTGGCACCGTGGACGGAAACGCAGGCAGCCTCGCCCGCGGAGTAGAATCCGGGCACAATCGTTCCCTGCGGATCGCGGATCACCTGGGCATCAACGTTGGTCGGCAAGCCACCCATCGCATAGTGTGCGGTCGGCTGGATCGGCACGCCCTCCCTCTTCGGCTCGACACCGAGGTAGGTGCGGGCGAAATCGGTGATGTCCGGCAGCTTCTCGTCGATGACTTCCGGTGGCAAGTGCGAGACATCAAGCAGGACGTAATCCTTGCCATCGATACCGCGACCCTCTTTCACCTCTTGCCAGATGAAGCGGCTCATCATATCGCGGGGAGCGAGGTCGGCTAGTGTGGGAGCGTAGCGCACGGCAAATGCCTCGCCATCCCGATTGCGCACCACACCGCCTTCGCCGCGCGCTGCCTCGCTGAGCAGAACACCCAGCTTATAGAGCCCGGTGGGATGGAACTGGTACATCTCCATATCCATCAGCGGGATGCCGCGACGATAGGGAATGGCAACACCATCACCGGTGCCGGCGAGGGCGTTCGAAGTGACGCGGAAGATACGTCCGAAACCACCGGCTGCGATGACAACAGTCTTGGCGTGGATAACATGCAACTCGCCGGTGCGAATCTCGTAGGTGACCACACCCGCGCACTGACCATCGTCAGTGAAAATGATGTCGACCAGGTGATGCTCATCGAAAAAGTTCAGGTTGTGGCGGATGCCCTGTTGATAGAGCGTCTGGATAATCATGTGACCGGTACGGTCGGCAGCGTAGCAGGCTCGCCTTACAGCAGCTTCGCCGAAGTTGCGCGTGTGGCCACCGAAGCGGCGCTGATCGATCTTGCCTTCCGGTGTGCGATTGAACGGCAGGCCCATATGCTCGAGCTCATAGACCGCGTCGATCGCCTCCTGAGCCAGCACCTCGGCCGCATCCTGATCCACCAGGTAATCACCGCCTTTGACGGTGTCGTACATGTGCCATTCCCAGTGGTCTTCCTCGGTGTTACCAAGGGCAGCGCTGATGCCTCCCTGCGCAGCGCCGGTGTGAGACCGAGTGGGGTAGAGCTTGCTGACAACAGCAACCTTTGCCTTGCCAGCCATCTGGATCGCCGCCATGAGACCAGCGCCACCCGCGCCAACCACGACCGCATCATACCGATGGAACGCCATTCCAGAACTCCTACCTGTTGGCCCGAAAAGTCGGGAATAGTTGATCTTCCTTCCATTGTGCCACTGTCAACCGAATCCGGCGAGATTTCGCAGCGATCAACGCGAGATTCGTATCCTGGCCGAGGCTAAGCTGCGGTCTCCTCCGCGAGTTCGGCGGTATACTGAGGCAACAATTCACGGCACCTCCCCCTGAAAGGAATGCACTCTTGACGAACACCAACCTGCTTCAGCGTGCGCTGGCGATCACCGATAGCTACGTTGAACCGATCATCGAGTTGACCACCAAACTGACCCAGGTCTCAGCACCGAGCAATGACGAGGGCGCACGGGCCGAGGTCCTGCGGGCGGAGCTGGAATCGCGTGGGTATGAGCGGGTACATGTCGACGAGATCGCCGATGTCACTGCTCGCATTCCCGGGAAAGATCGGAGCAGGTCGCTGCTGATTGCGGCGCATATCGATACGGTTTTTCCGCATGGTACCGATCTTACGGTCACCCGTGAGACGGATACGTTGCATGCTCCTGGTGTTGGCGACAACACGGTTGCCGTTGCTACTGTCGCCCACCTGAAGCAGGTGTTGGAGGAGTTGGGCGAGGTCCCCGCGATCGATCTCGTCATCACCGGTAATGTCGGTGAGGAAGGCCTCGGCGATCTGCGAGGTATGAAGGCCGTGGTGTCGGCGACGGAGGATATCGTTGGTGCGATTGCCGTTGAAGGGCAGGCGCTGGGCAGCGTTACCTATGAGGCCGTCGGTAGCAAGCGCTACCGCGTCACGGTCACTGGCAAGGGTGGTCATAGTTGGGGTCAGGCGGGAACGCCGAGCGCCATTCATCATCTGGCGCGATTGATCGCGCGCATGGACGAGATTCCGTTGCTAACTGAGCCCAAGACCTCGTTCAACGCAGGTGTTGTCAGTGGCGGTATCAGCGTCAACACGATCGCGCCGGAAGCGACCGCGATTCTGGATATGCGATCAACCAGCGCCGAGGCGCTGGCGGCGTTGGTGACTCAGGTCGATGCCGTGCTCGATTCTCCGTGCCCGGAGGGGATCGCGGTGCAGGTTGAGGTGGTCGGTGATCGCCCGGCGGGATCGCAATCGGCGGACATGTCGCTGAAGATGATCGCAGATGAGGTGCTGGCTGAGCTCGGGTTGAGCGTGCGTCATGAGCCGGGCTCGACCGATGCCAACGTACCGATCGCTCGCGGTATTCCCTCAATCTGTATCGGTGTGACCACGGGGAACTACGCTCATCGCGAGGATGAGTACATCAATCTGGGACCGATCAGCATGGGCTTCGCGCATCTGATCACGGTCATCCTGAAGTCGGCAGAGGCGTTGGCCTGACTCGACGGGAGCCCGGGCTTGAGGCTCGGGTTCCGAATGACGATGTCAACCATGGGTGCCATGCATCCACGAACCGTTGGGATTGCCCCAACCTGGAAAGCAACATCAATTGGCCAGTACATCCCATTTACCCGAGTATGTCGCGCTGGATGTCGAGACAACCGGACTGAATCCGCAGTACGACGACATCATTGAGGTCGCCCTTATCATCTTCAACGAGCGTGAAGAGATCTCACGCTACAGCCAACTGGTCAAACCACGGCGGGCGTTGCCAATGGCGATCTCACGTCTGACCGGCATCACCGAGGAGATGCTGGCCGATGCTCCCCGATTTATCGATATCCAGAATGAGTTGCGCGAACGGATCGGCGATCGTCCGATCGTTGGCCACAACATCGCGTTCGATATCGGTATGCTCGAAGGCAACGGACTGGCGGTAACGAACCCCGTCATTGATACCTACACACTTGCGACTGGCCTGTTGCATGACGCCCCGAACTATCCAGGCCGGGGACGCTGGCCGAGTTCTTTGCCGCACCGATTGCCGAAGAGGAGCGACATCGGGCGCTCGGTGATACGGTCGCTACCGCGCACGTCTTCCGCGAACTGCTGAAGCTACTGAATCGCTATGATGCTGGGACATTGCGGCAGATCGGTCAGTTCGCTCGAACGGCACAGTGGAAGGATGCCTGGTTCTTCGAGGATACGGCTCGCGGCAAGACCGATGCGCCGCTCTTCGATCCCAACCGTCCGGATACGGTACCGCTGGAACTGATGTTCATGGCTCCGCGGGATCGTCCGGAGATGCTGCGACCGACCGGCAATCAGTCACCGATCGATACCGGCCAGGTGGAGCAGTTGTTGGGTACAGAAGGCCCGTTGGGTGATGTGTTGGCAGGTTATAAACCCCGACCAACCCAGATCACGATGGCGCGACGTGTCGCACAAGCGCTCAACAAGGATGAGAATCTGCTGATCGAGGCCGGAACAGGCACCGGCAAGAGCCTGGCTTACCTCCTGCCATCGGCCATTTTCGCGTTACAGCGAGGTGAGCGGGTGGTAGTCTCGACGGCCACGATTGCCCTCCAGGATCAGCTCTATCGCAAAGACCTGCCGGACGTTCACGTCGCCCTCCAGGAAGCCGGTCTCACCGACGATCTGGCGGTGGCGGTGATGAAGGGGCGGAACAACTACCTCTGTCTGAAGCAGTGGTTCCAGCATCAGAACGATCCCATCGAGAACGAGCATGATGCATCGCTCCGAGCCAAGATCCTGCTTTGGTTGGGCCACACCGAGACCGGAGATCGAGCGGAACTACGGCTGACCAACGAAGAGGAGCGTTTCTGGCGCAAGTACGCCAGTGAGCGCGGTCGTTGCACGACGGGTCGCTGTCCCTATGCCAGCAGCAACCAGTGCTTCTTCCATCGCGCCCGATTTAACGCACTGCACGCCCACATCGTTATCGCCAACCACAGTTTGGTACTGGCCAATGCAGCCGAGGGACGCGTGTTGCCGCCCTTCGAGCGCATGATCATCGATGAGGCTCACCATCTCGAGGATGAGGCGACCAGGCAACTGACATTCTCTATCACGAGAGAGGCCCTGGAGGATACGCTCAAGCTGCTGATCCGTACCGATAGTGGCACGGTCGGTGGCGCGATTCCGATCGCGGCGGAGTTGATCTCCCATATTCCCGTCGATATGGCCAAGGAGGCCGCTCCGGAAGCGATCAAGAGATCAAAGCAGATCGAGGGGGAACAGGCCAAGATCACCTTGCTGATTGGCGAACTCTTCACTCGTCTCAACGCGTTCATCGGCAAGCCTCGGGGTAATGCCAACTACGGACAGTCGCTGCGGGTCACCAACATGATGCGCGAATCGTCCAACTTCGTGGACGCTGCCCTGATTTGGGAGCAGCTCGGTCCACTGATGCGGAAGATGGCCGATACCGGCAACTGGCTGCAGGGTATTCTGGACGAAGTGGCATTGCCGAACGATGCCAGCAATCCGCTGACGGCCAGACGAGACGATGCATCATCCGATCTCATGGTCGGTATCGATGAGGTTGAGAATCTGCGGCTGGCGCTGGAGCAGTGCTTCAACCCGACACCGCAGGTCGAGCGCGATACTGTGGTTTGGGTGCAGAAGTCCGCGTTCAAGCAGGAGCTTTCGTTGAACAGCGCTCCGCTGGATGTAAGTGAGCTGCTCAACCAACGCGTCTATGCCAACTTGCGTACGGTTGTGATGACCAGCGCCACAATGACCGTGGATGGCTCGTTCGATTACATCGCTCGCCATGTGGGCATGGAAGGATCGAAGGTCCTCGATCTCGGTTCACCCTTCGATCACGAGCGCTCGACGTTGATCTATGTGCCAGAGGATATGCCGGAGCCGAACGCTCCTGCATACAACCAGGCGGTGAACGAGGCGCTTTACGAGACGATCCTGGCCACACGTGGACGTGCTCTGGTGCTGTTCACCAGTCACCGCGCGCTGCGGGATAGTCGCGATGCGCTGAAGGCTGATCTGGAGGCACACAACATCGTTGTGCTTGGGCAGGGTGTCGATGGCAACTCAAGATCGCTGATCGAGCGCTTGCGGAACGATCCCGGCACGGTGGTCTTTGGCACCAGCACGTTCTGGGAAGGTGTCGATGTTGTCGGCGATGCACTGAGCGCATTGATCATCACCAAGTTCCCGTTTGCTGTGCCGACCGATCCGATTTTCGAGGCGCGCAGCGAGCAGTACGATAACGCCTTCATGGAGTTGAGCCTGCCGATGGCGGTGCTGAAGTTCAAGCAGGGATTCGGTCGTCTAATCCGCACCGAAAACGACCGCGGTATCTGCGTGATTCTGGACCGACGCACCGTCTCCAAGCGCTACGGACAGCAGTTCGTGCAGTCGCTTCCACCCGCCAATGTGGAGTACGGCTCCGTTATGGATTTGCCGGATGCGGCAGCACGCTGGGTACGACCGGTCAACGGTTGATCCGAGCGGTGGTATGTCATGTGAGGTATGGTGAGTGTGACCGATCCACGCACGCCAGGAGATATCCATGACTGTCAACCGCAATCCCGATCTGACGCGTAACATCGCGATGGAGCTCGTCCGCTGCACCGAGGCTGCGGCGTTGATGAGTGCTCGCTGGATGGGACGTGGCGACAAAGAGAGTGGTGATCAGGCAGCGGTCGATGCTATGCGGAAGCTGCTCAACAGTATCGATATGGATGCAACCGTGGTGATCGGGGAGGGCGATAAGGATCACGCTCCGATGCTCTATTACGGTGAGCGATTGGGAACGGGCATTGGACCCGAGCTGGATATCGCCGTCGACCCGGTTGAGGGTACGCGGTTGCTCGCCAATGGCCAGCCGAACGCGACCTGTGTGATTGCGGTGGCCGAACGCGGGGCCTTTTATCACTGGCAGGACATCGCTTACATGGAGAAGATTGCGGTCGGACCGAGAGCTGCGGGTGCGATCGATATCCGGAAATCTCCGAGTGAGAATCTGCACGCAGTGGCAGCGGCCAAGGGCATGAATGTGCGCGATCTCACCGTAGTGGTGTTGGATCGACCCAGACACGATGACCTGATTCGGGAGATTCGCGAGGTCGGGGCGCGTATTCGCATGATTCTGGATGGCGATGTGGCCGGCGCGATGATGGCCGCGATGCACGATACCGGTATCGATATGCTGATGGGCATCGGTGGTGCACCGGAGGCTGTGATAACCGCCGCGGCGTTGAAGTGTATTGGTGGCGATATGCAAACACGTTTGTGGCTACGCAACAGCGATGAGCGCAGGATCGTGGCAGAGCGGGGGATTGACGTCGATCAGGTCTTCGGACTCGATGATCTGGTTGCCAGTGATGATATCCACGTTTCTGTCACCGGGTTGACCGACGGTGAACTCCTCGAGGGCGTGAAGTTCACCAGTCGCGGTGCCTTCACACAATCGCTGGTGTTGCGCTCGATGAGCGGTACCGTGCGTCGCATCGAAACCGTTCATCGCACCACCAAGCTAGACAACCTGGCGGAGGATGTGTTGCAGCCATAGGGGAGAGCACGATCGGCTGAGTCTACCGATACGCTCGGATCGTGGTTATCTAGATGGTCGACCTGTTGGTATACTTTGGGTGAACGAAAGGAACTCCACCCATGGCACGATCAGCGACGCCGATGGTGAAACTCAAGCCCGACGTGCATGCGAGACTGCAGGAGATCGCCAGAGAAGACGACCAGACGATGGGCGAGCTCGTTGGTGTGCTTCTGGAGAAGTACGAGCGCGAGCGATTCTGGAAGGGGGTGGCTGACGACCTGGAGAAGTTCAGGGCTGATACCGATGCCTACCAGCGCTATCGTGATGAGTTTACTGAGTGGGATAACCAGACCACAGCATCGCTAGCTGCCGAACCACCATATGAACCCGAGGAAGCGTAATGGACACAAAGCCAACTCCTCTGGCCGGTGAAGTATGGGATGCCTTTCTGGACCCAATCCATGGTAGGGAACAGGCTGGACGGCGTCCCGTGCTTGTTGTCTCGAACGACTGGTTCAACACGCTCGAGCGCTCGCTCGTTATCGTCGTTCCGATAACCGGAACAGAGGCGCGGGTCAGATATCAGATAGAGATCGACGCAGGCGAGGGTGGGTTGAACAAGGACTCGACGATCCTGCCGGAGCACGTTCGTTCTGTGGATGTCTCCCGGCTCAAGAAGCGCCGCGGCCGAGTGGCCGCTGAGACGCTACTGCGAGCTCGACAGATGGTTGTTACCCTGTTGACAGACTAACCTCCGGAAAACTCACATTGACGCATGGGCACGCGAGTGGTAGCATCTGAGAGTACCGATCGGTGAATCCGTAGTGACCTCCTCACCGCCACCGCGTACATCGCAGTTGCTGCCAGCATGCTGCAACCTTTCCCGGATCATTCCATACAGCCTAGAGGTTTTGGCTGTCCCTCGAGTTTCGACGTATCTGGAGTCCCTTGCGTAGCGACGAACCTTCCTCGTAACGACAAGCCCTGCTTGCCTTCGTACACGTGCCGTGTGGGCGGTGCGACATCTCTGTGGAGAACTCAATTGACAGACGTAGAAGAAGTTGTGATTGCCGAATCCGTCGAGGCAGAGAAGCCCCGCCGTGCCCGCGCTGTTCGTGCTCGTCGTAAACCGGTCGAACAGGATATGACGGAGACCGAGGGGGTAGAGGCACCGGTTGAGGCCGTCGCCGAGCCTATTCAGGCGGAGACGCCGACCGCTGTGGTTGACGCCCCTGTTGCGGAAGCGCCTGTTGTCGAGGCTCCCATCATCGAGGTGGAGGCCGAGATTGCTCCCGTGATAGAAACCTCTCCGGCAAGTGAGACCTCCGAGGACGAGGATCGCTCCAATCGCAACAACCGTCGCAATCAGCGCAAGAAGCGCACACGCGGCGATGGTGAGGGGCAGCAGGCCCAGCAGAACCAGAATCAGAATCACCAGCAGAATCAAAACCAAAACCAGAACCAACAGCGTCGTCAGCGTGAGAATAGCAATCGTTTGACGGTGGCCGATCTCGATGCCAAGGACGATGCAGCCCTCTTCGAGCTCGCCCGCGAGCTTCAGGTGTCGGGATATATGCGTATGCGTCGCCCGGACCTGATCACCAGGTTGCTGCAGGCGCAAACCGAGCGCGACGGCCATATCTTCGGCGATGGCGTACTTGAGATCATTGAGGATGGCTTCGGCTTCCTTCGTGGCGAGCGCTTCCTGCCAGGTCCAGACGATATCTATGTCAGCCAGAGCCAGATTCGCCGCTTCGGTCTCCGTACCGGCGACCGCGTCAGTGGCCAGGTTCGCCCGCCGAAGGATAACGAGAAGTTCTTCAGTCTGCTGCGCGTCGAGGCCGTTAACGGTGTCGACCCGGAGACTGCTCGCCGCCGACCCAACTTCGATAAGCTCACCCCGATCTTCCCGCTGGAACAGATCCATCTCGAGACTGCGCCGAATATCCTTAGCACGCGATTGCTGGATCTTGTGGCTCCGATTGGTCGCGGACAGCGCGGTCTTATCGTTTCGCCGCCGAAGGCTGGCAAGACCTTGCTGCTCAAGGCGATTGCCAACGGTATCACCTCCAACAATCCGGATATGCATCTCATGGTCTGCCTCATTGGTGAGCGGCCGGAAGAGGTGACGGATATGCGCCGTTCTGTGGATGGTGAGGTCATCAGCTCTACGTTCGACGAACCAGTTGAGGATCACACCAAGGTGGCCGAGATGGCGCTCGAGCGCGCCAAGCGTCTGGTTGAGGCCGGTCGCGATGTCACGATTCTGCTTGACTCCATCACTCGCCTGGCCCGCGCCTACAATCTGGCTGTCCCACCAAGCGGTCGCACGCTCTCCGGTGGTATTGACCCGGTGGCGCTCTATCCGCCGAAGCGCTTCTTCGGTGCCGCTCGCAATATCGAGGGTGGGGGATCGCTGACCATCGTCAGCACCTGCCTTATTGATACCGGCAGCCGTATGGATGATGTGATTTACGAGGAGTTCAAGGGCACTGGTAACATGGAGCTCCACCTCGACCGCAAGTTGGCCGAGCGCCGCATTTACCCGGCGATCGATATTCAGCGTTCGGGTACACGTCGCGAGGAGTTGCTGCTTGGCGATGCCGTGCTGAAGCAGGTCTGGACCATGCGTCGTATGGTCAGCATGCTGGGTGGCTCGGAGGGCACCGAGGCATTGCTCGGTCGCCTGGCGAAGAGCGTCAGCAACAAGGAATTCCTGGAGAACCTCCACAAGGACGTGTAACCGATGTCCTGTGACGTGCCGAAAGCGCGACCGCAGGACCCGCGCGTAGCGCGTCCAGTTTGCTGAGAGCAAGATTTAACCGCCCGGATCAATCGACCCGGGCGGTTTTCTCGTCATGTTGGAGGAAGGACTCTTCCGGTGCCGATCGATAGCTGCGCCCCCCTTTGTGGTCGCCTTGAGAGGATGGCCCACAATAATAGTCTTCCTGATGGGGGCCACAGAGGCCCCGACTACCGCGTTCCTCTCGCGTCCATCGGTAGAGTCGAACCCTTGTGGTCGACCACGACGCAGCGCGTCGTAATGTGGCTGGTTGCCACCACCTCACTGGATCCAGGCTCAGGTCTCGATCTTGGGATCCGGACTGTTACCGCTTCAAGATATCCAGTTCCACATACGTCCGTGGGCGTGAATCCGGTTCGGACATCTCCGCAGTCATCACCGCGTACTTCTTCTCCGGATTGCTGCTGGCCGCACCGGGAACTCCATCTCTGTCCATCGCCAGGATGTTCATCTCGCTGGCATAAGGATCATCGAGCGCGTTCAGATCCAGCATGCCTTGTACCAGCGCCTGCTCCAGCGACATCCCAAACCGCATAAACGTCACCACGCTATGTGCGGTCAGGCAGCGCTGGGCCATCTCACCTCGACCGGTGCAGGCTGCCGCCCCCCAACGATTGTCGGCATAGTTGCCGGCACCGATCACCGGTGAATCGCCCATGCGTCCGGGATACTTCCATGCCCACCCGCTGGTGCTGACACCGGTAGCGATATCGCCGTTCACATCACGCGCAATGAAATTGACGGTGCCGTGTGCGGGTTCGCCCGTGCCGGTTTTCTCCGCGATCTGCGGATCCTCGGCCAGATTAACCATCTCCTTGATGCGGTTGAGGTAGCTGGCATCGCGATCGTCGGCATCGGCCAGACGGCTCTTCCAGATCGCTTCCGCCTCGGGTGTGAGGAGTTCGGTTGGTTCCAGTCCCATCTCCGCCGCGAGTCGCATGGGACCATCACCGCCAAGTAACACGTGGGGGAGGGAGTTCATGACCTCGCGCGCGACCTGTGCCGCCTGCTGGTAACCCTGCAGGGCACCAATGGAACCGGCGCGGAGTCCGCGACCATCCATGACGCTGGCGTCCAACTCGACCCGGCCGAGTAGGTTCGGTAGTCCGCTGTAACCGACGGAGTGATCCTCGGGGTTGGCTTCCACCAATGTACAGCCGAGCACCACCGCATCTACGGCGCTACCACCGTTCTTGAGCAAGTCCATCGCCTCGGGGAGCGCGAACGCGCCGTTGTGGCAGGTGATGATGATCGGCTGCATTACTCGGCATCCTCGATCTCGAAGCCAGCGGCAACAAGCGCCTCGTCGATCTCCTCGTTGCTCGGCTCGATCAGGATGCGCTCGCCGATAACCACCTGGGGCACATTCGGCTTGCCCGTGCGTGCCACCATCTCGGCGCGCTTCTCCTCATCGGAGACCACATCGAACTCCGTCCACGCGATACCGTGGTGGGTGAGACGTGAGCGAGCGCGGGTGACATCCGGGCAAAACTGCTCGCGGGCATACATGATGATCTCTGGTGTACTGGACATGGCGTGGTTCCTTTCTGGCAAACGAATCGTGGACCCGGGGATTTGCCCCGGGTTGGGGATGCGTGTGAAGCCCGGGACAAATCCCCGGG
>JAMLHR010000032.1 GCA_023957015.1 Thermomicrobiales bacterium
GCCCGTCGATCACCATGGTGGACGGGCCGTCCACGATGCCGGAGCGGGTGTCGTTGGTGTAGTCGGCCGACACCAGCGGCCGATCCTCGAAGCCGAGGATGCCTCGCAACGCGCCGCCGGCCGCGTCGCACAGCCGGGCGTTGATCTCCTCCACCGTCACGTCGCGGGCCAGCGTGAACACGCAGTCCGTGAGGGACGCGTTCAGCAGCGGCACCCGCACGGCGATGCCGTTCAGCTTCCCGGCGAGCTCGGGGTAGATGAGCGTGATCGCCGTCGCCGACCCCGTGGACGTCGGCACCAACGAGTTCAGGGCCGACCGAGCCCGGCGCAGGTCCTTGTGCGGGGCGTCGACGATGACCTGCGTGTTGGTGACGTCGTGGACGGTGGTGATCGCGCCGCGCTCGATCCCGATCTCCTCGTGCAACACCTTCACCACCGGTGCCAGGCAGTTGGTGGTGCAGCTGGCGTTGCTGATGATGTGGTGGGTGGCAGGATCGTACTTATCCTCGTTCACACCGAGCACAATCGTGATGTCCTCGCCCTTGGCAGGAGCGGAGATGATGACCTTCTTGGCACCGCCGCCATCGATGTGCGCGCGCGCGGCAGCCGCATCGGTGAATCGACCGGTGGACTCGATCACGAGATCGACACCGAGCTCGCCCCAAGGCAGCTTGGCGGGATCGCGCTCCTCGAAAACGCGAATTTTCTTGCCGTTAACGATGATACCTTCTTCGTCCGATGAGACCTCGGCATCGAAGGTGCCATAGGTGCTGTCGTACTTCAGAAGATGGGCAAGGGTGCCGTTATCTGAGAGATCGTTGATCGCAGTGACTTCGAACAGGTCGCCAAAGCCGCCCTCATGGATCGCTTTATACACCTGACGGCCGATGCGGCCAAACCCGTTGATACCAATCTGATAGACCATGGAATCCTCCTGAAACCGGGCGCCGCTGCATCACCTCTGACGCATGCCTCACGCATAACCGCTTACTGGAGACAGTTTAGCAAGCGGTGCCTAGTTCGTGAAGCATTTCACAGATGCAAGCTGTCGGGAAAACTATGCGGATTCCCGCGTTTCCACCGGGAACGCGGTGGCCTTGTGATGGCGCGCCAATGCGATTAGGACATTCGCCAGTTTGGGCGGATCGTGGCGGAGCGGATTCTTCTCGTTCACCACATCTTCGGCAATGATCTCTACACCATCGGTTGTATGCGTGCGACCATCGTAGCTCACAGCATCCACTTGCCACTCGGGCCGAATCGCATCGGCTGGGGGGATATGGTTGTTGATGAGGGCGTAGTCAAGCTCACCGTCACCGAGGTAGTTCACGATCTGATGCACATGATCCTCGTAGCCCATATCGTCTGTCTCGCCATGTTGTGTGGCGACATTGCAGACGTAAACGGTTGAGGCTCGGCTCCAGCGGATCGCCTCGCGAATACCACCAACCAGCAGGTTGGGAATCACGCTGGTGTAGAGACTTCCCGGTCCCATCACGATCAAATCGGCGTTCAGAATGGCCGCGACTGCGGGCTGATAGCCATCCGGTGCCTGCGGTTCCAGGAACACCCTGGCGATCTTGTCCGCATCGTGGGAGAGCGCGGATTCTCCTCGGACGATCTGCCCGTCCTCCATCTCCGCGCAGAGTGTGATGTTCTCCAGTGTGCTCGGGAGTACGCGTCCCCGGACATTCAGCACCTTGGCGCTTTCAATGACGCCTTGCTCAAAGCTGCCGGTGACCTGGGTCAACGCGGTGATGATGAGATTCCCAAATGCATGGCCGGTGAGCTCCGAACCCTCCTGGTCGAAGCGATAGTGGAAAAGGCGCCCCATGAGCGATTCGTCATCCGCCATCGCCACGAGGCAGTTGCGGATATCCCCCGGAGCAGGCATGTTGAAGACGTTGCGGATTCGTCCGGTTGAGCCGCCATCATCCGCCACCGTCACGATCGCGGTGAGGTTGATATCGTGGAGCTTGAGACCGCGCAGTAGTGCACTGAGACCCGTGCCGCCACCGATGGCAACCACATTGAGTTCCGGCTTGACGGAACCGAACCGCTCTTCCATGACGATCTCGGCGATATCGCGTCCGCTCTGATTCGCCGCCAATACCGGCGCGAGGATCGAGGTGGAGAGTTTGTAGACGGTGAAGAGGAGGAAGCTGAGACCGAATGCGACGATAATGAGTTCTCGCCACGGATGCCCAACGTACTGGAGGGTCAGCCATTCGACGTATGGTTGCAGTCGTTTGGGGAAATTGAAGTTGTTATAGAGCCAGGCAGCGCCCATCGCGAGGCCGAGGCTGATCACGGTAACTGCCAGGATGAACAGGGCTAGCCAGCGCTTAACCTGCATCCCGGGTCTCAGCCACATGCGCCAATTGCGACTGTTCATAGTCGGTCCATGTCAGCCTGAGCAAAGTTGCCCAAACCAACGCTATATGCGGGGATTTGCGCGCCGCTCGGATCGGTAAACCCATGCTGCGCGGCCTTTTTCGAGTATAGCATCGGATTCGCTTCAGACGGGATCATGAGTCGACTGCATTAGCCATGCGCGAGCGTTCTCCTCTCCTCGGATGTCCATCATCAAACTGTATCCGCTTCCGGGTACAGCAGCAATGGAACACCAGGTATGGAGAAGCGCGTTCCAGGGTTCAGGATCGATGTCCGGATCACCCAGAACAAGAGAAACGATCGTGTCGCTGGCAGGAAGGAGCGTTGTTAGGTGCCCATGCATCTGACCGATCTCCTGGCGAGTTCCGCCATTGATGGTCATGGTGAGACTATCGTCCAGATTGAGGTCATCGGCAACGCGATTCGCGAGCTGCACCATTTCCCACATCAAGGCGAACTGCTGTTGAGATTGAATCGTTGGTGCGCCAATCGCAGGAAACGAAACCGTAGGAACCACCAGGATATGGGGATTCCATGACGGTCGCGGGTGATGAAACGCGACACAGTGTTCCGACCTTGCCAATCGATCCACGGGCAGCATTCGCTCCACCAGACAGAACACTCTGGCAGTAAGAGGGTGTTTGCCCATGCGTCTGCCAATGCTGAATGCTGCCGATTTGATGTTCAAGTCCTCACCTACTACGTGACGGGAGATGATTGACACTCTTCCACGTCCGATCCGTTTCCTCCAACAGTGTAGACAACGAGTTGGGGGATACAGATGGCAATGGCAGTACGAGGTGCGATAGATAGAAGGTCCTTCGCATTATCAGGTACCCAGGCTTTTGCAATACTTGCCGTCCTCGGGTTGGTTGTCCGTCTCGCTCTTCTGCGCACACCTTTTCATGGGTACGACGCATTTGCCTACAGTCACTGGACGTGGCGCCTGGTTCATCAACCGCTACGCGGATTCTACGTCGATGATGGTCAAGTGTTCCCGGATCATCTGCCCGGAGATCTGTGGTTCCTCAAGATCATCGGGCAGATGACGAATACCGTCGATCCAACGATGAGCTTCTACACCCCGACCTATACCATGATCATCGCCTGTGTGGTCACCGTCTTCGATGCCGTGACGGCCATCACTATCTGGCGGGTCGGTATTCGATTCGGTTCCGGTGAGAACGCCTCCCGGTACGCCATGGCTTATTGGCTAGCACCTGCACCGATCTTTGTCGCCAGTGTATGGGGACAAACCGATGGCATTTCAGCCGCGCTGGCGGTGATTGCGCTTGGGTTGGGGGTGGCGCAACGATTCTCACTCTCGGTGCTTGTGTTGACCTTCTGCGTATTGGTCAAACCGCAGTACGGCCTACTTCTACTCCCATTGCTGTTGGGATGGTGGCGTACCGATACCCATCATTGGCGGACACGTCTCACTCATATCGCCTGGACTGGATTTGGCTGTCTCGCACTCGTCGCGGTGCTCGCAGCACCCTTCCGCGTGAGTCTGGTGGGCGAGTGGGGTGACTGGTCGATGATCCAGCGCGTCCAGCTCGCCAACGATCTCTATCCGGTCTCTACACTCGGTGCGCACAATCTCTGGATCGTGTCCGATCCGTTCAACTGGCCACCCGATGACCGTGCCTCCTGGCTGCTTGGAATGAGTCGCCACACCATTGGGCTACTGATGTTCGCGACGATCCTCGTTACTGTTAGCTGGATACTCCTCCGGCGATGGCGAGGTGTTGTGACCATCGTCCTAACCTCCAACATCCTCATGTTGGGGTTCTTTCTGGTGATGACGCGCATGCACGAGCGGTACGCGTTTCCAGTGGTCGCCTTGAGTATCCTCCTGGCGGCGATGGATACCCGCTATCGTCTCTATGCGGTGACAATCAACCTACTCGTCTTTGCCAACATTGCATTGCGATACGCGTGGATTGGCAATGGGCAGGATATGCTTGCTCGCGTGCTCAACAGTTCCTGGGTGGAGTCGACCTTCACTGTGTATATACTGGTGGCTATCACGGTATGGAGTTACGGTTGGCTGCTCGCCGAGGCTAGCAGAAAGACTCCGAAAATCGCCCTTGACAAAGTCACATGAGAATGATTATCATACATGCTCGCGTATTGGCCGTGGTGTACGTAGCGTACAGGCGGCGGTATGCGGAGAGTGTATGGACTGGGCGACACGTTGCGGCGAGCATACCACGGAATTTGACAGGGAAATGGGGAAGGGGGCAGTGTGCCTCCCTTTTCGGCGTGGTGTGCAGAACGAACGGGTCGTGACTCCCTGATACAGCATCGCATAGCTCTCACCGATTCTACCTGGTTTCATATCTTCGGGACGTGCGAGATTCCCTCGTGTGCCCGCAATGTCATGTCCCTCGGCAGTTGCGTGTCGGCGGCGTGAAAGGAACGGTGAATGGCTGTCCAACCCGATTTGCGGAATACAGCGCTGGTATACGATCCTGCCGTAATGCAGGTCGCCTCCAATGTTGGTATCAACCGCAAGAGCTACGCCCATATCCCGCTTGTGCTCGAGATTCCGAACCTGGTGCAAATCCAGCTGGAATCCTTCAAATGGTTTGTACAAGAGGGTCTGCGTGAACTTCTCGAGGAGATCTCTCCGATCGAGGATCATCACAAGAAACTCAAACTCACGATTTCCGATCCCCGTTTCGATGGTTATTGGACGCGCATGCCGGATGGTCCGGAGAAGGAGCGCGCCAAGATCGATCCGCGCGTGGCTGAGGTTTTCTGCCGCGAGCGCGATCTCACCTTCAGCGCACCGCTGCGCGTCAGCGCCACGCTGGAGTCCGTTTCCGAGCACGGTGAAATCCGGGTTGAAACCGACGAGGATATCTTCCTCGGTGATTTCCCGATGATGACCAGCGACGGCACCTTCATTATTAATGGAGCCGAGCGTGTCGTCGTTTCCCAGCTCGTTCGCTCCCCGGGTGTCTACCTGGATCGCGATATCGATCCGGCCACCGGTCGCCCACTGGCCAAGGCCAAGCTCATTCCGAACCGGGGTGCCTGGCTTGAGTTCGAGACGAGCAACAAGGATGTTATCTCGGTCAAGGTCGACCGCAAGCGCAAGATGCCGGTGAGCATTCTGCTGCGTGCCGTTGGTATCGTGGATAACGATGACCTGCTCAAGGCTGTGGAAGATGTGGATACCAATCCGGATCACCGCTACATGGCCAGTACCATCGATCGCGAAAGCACCACCACCCAGGAGGAGGCGCTGATCGAGCTGTACAAGCGACTTCGCCCCGGTGATCCGCCGACGAAGGACAACGCAGCCAATATGCTCGAGAACCTGTTCTTCGAGCCGCGTCGTTACGACCTCGCCAAGGTTGGTCGCTACAAGCTCAACGGTCGCTTGCATGCCAACAGCCCCGAGAATCAAACCGATTCTCGCGTGCTGCGTAACGAGGACTTGATCGCCATCATTCGCGAGATGATCCTGGTCAACAATGGCAAGGGCCACGTCGATGATATCGATCATCTCGGCAACCGCCGCATTCGTTCGGTTGGCGAGCTGATTCAGATGCATGTCCGCACCGGTTTCCAGCGCCTTGAGCGCGGTATCCGCGAGCGCATGACTCTGATGTACCCGGAGAAGGAGAAGGCTGGCGAGACCCTTAAACCAAAGGAACTCATCAGCACCACTCGCCCGGTGATGGCCGCCGTCCGTGAGTTCTTCGGTAGCTCTCAGTTGAGCCAGTTCATGGATCAGCTGAATCCGCTGGCCGAGCTCACCCACAAGCGTCGTCTCTCCGCGCTCGGCCCCGGCGGTCTCAGCCGCGACCGCGCCGGAATGGATGTGCGCGACGTGCACCCGAGCCACTACGGTCGTATCTGCCCGATCGAGACACCGGAAGGTCCGAATATCGGCCTCATCGGTTACATGGCCAGTTACGGCAAGATCAATCAGTACGGCTTCCTCGAAACACCGTATCGCCGTGTGATCTCGGTGATCGATGTCGAGAATCCCGTTATCACACTCGAAGGCCAGATCGTCCGTGAGGATGTGGTTAACGAGAAGGGCAAGGTACTGGTTGAGGCTGGTGCCGAGCTGACGGATAAGGATGCCGCTGCCATCAAGAAGGCGGGTATCAAGCTGGTTCGCATCAAGCCGGTTGCTTCGACGATCATCGATTACCTCTCCGCCGACAAGGAAGAGGGTGTGTTGATCGCGCAGGCGAACACCGAGCTCGACGAGCGCAATCGCCTCATCGCTGATGAAGTGGTTGTTCGCCGTGTTACCGGTGGCCATAGCTTCCCGACCGTCTCGGCCGCGAACGTCAACTACATGGATGTTTCGCCGAAGCAGGTCATCTCGATTGCGACGGCACTGATCCCGTTCCTTGAGCACGATGATGCCAACCGCGCCCTCATGGGTGCGAACATGCAGCGCCAGGGTGTGCCGTTGCTGCAGGCCGAGTCGCCGTTCGTCGGCACCGGCATCGAGGAGCGCGTTGCCCGCGACTCCAAGATCGGTTGTGGTGGCGCAGGAACCAGGAACGGTTATCACCGCCACTGGTGATCGAATTGTTGTTCGTACGACGCCGGCGACGATCGCATCTACTCGATGCGTAAGTTCGTGGCAGCAACCAGGACACCTGTATCAATCAGCGACCGATCGTGCACGCTGGTGATCGCGTTCTCGAACGACAGGTTGTCGCCGATTCCAGCCTCCACCGATGGTGGCGAGATCGCATTGGGCCAGAATGTGGTGGTGGCCTATATGACATGGGAAGGTGGCAACTTCGAGACGCTTACATCCTGCTCAGTGAGCGCCTGGTGCGAGACGATGTCTACACCAGCATCCACATCGAGAAGCACGAGGCCGAAGCCCGCGATACCAAGCTTGGTCCGGAAGAGATCACGCGCGATATCCCGAATGTCGGTGAAGATAGCCTCGCCAATTTGGACGAGAACGGCATCATTCGCATCGGCGCCGAGGTGGATCCGAACGACATTCTCGTCGGTAAGGTCACCCCGCGTGGTGAGACCGAACTGAGCGCCGAGGAGCGACTGCTCCGCGCGATCTTCGGTGAGAAGGCGCGTGAGGTGAAGGACACCTCCCTGCGCGTACCGCACGGTGTCCATGGCAAGGTCATTGACGTCAAGCAGTTCAGCCGCGATTCACAGGAAGATGAATTGCCATCCGGCGTGAACCAGAGCGTCCGCGTGATGATCGCGCAGAAGCGCAAGATCTCCGAGGGCGACAAGATGGCTGGTCGCCACGGAAACAAGGGTGTTATCAGCCGCATTCTACCGATCGAGGACATGCCGTACCTGCCGGACGGAACGCCGGTGGATATCATCCTCAATCCGATCGGTGTGCCGAGCCGTATGAACCTCGGTCAGATTCTGGAGACGCACCTTGGCTGGGCGGCTGATGCGCTTGGCTACAAGGTCGCGACACCGGTCTTCGATGGTGCCAACGAGGATGACATCCGCGATGCGCTGCGCGAGGCTGGGCTGCCAGAGGATGGCAAGGTCGATCTTTATGATGGCCGCACGGGCGAGAAGTTCGATCGTCCGGTTACCGTTGGTATCACCTACATGCTGAAGCTTGCCCACCTGGTGGAAGACAAGATTCACGCCCGCTCGACCGGTCCGTACAGCCTGGTTACCCAGCAGCCGCTGGGTGGTAAGGCTCAGTTCGGTGGTCAGCGATTTGGTGAGATGGAAGTGTGGGCGTTGGAAGCGTATGGTGCCGCACACATCCTGCAGGAGATGCTCACCGTCAAATCCGACGATATCGTCGGTCGCGTCAAGACCTACGAGAGCATCGTCAAGGGCGAGCCAATCGGCGAAGCCGGCGTGCCGGAATCGTTCAAGGTGCTGGTCAAGGAGCTTCGCAGCCTTGGTCTCTCCATTGATGTGATCAATGAGGATGACCAGACCGTGGATATCAACGAGGAATCCTCGCGTGATCTCCTGACCAATCTGGATCGCATTAATCTCAGTGGCTTTGAGCGCGGTGCCGAGTAGGCGTGGCTGACGCTGGAGGAAACATGGATAACAATTACTCGACCTCCGCTCTTGAACCGGCCCGCGAAGGGTTTTCCCGAGCGGACCGCGACAAGCGGAATCAGGTTCTGGATGTCAACAACTTCGATGCCATCCGCATCCGCCTCGCCTCGCCAGAGGCCATTCGTGGCTGGTCGCATGGCGAAGTTGTGAAGCCAGAAACCATTAACTACCGTACGCTCAAACCTGAGCACGGCGGTCTTTTCTGCGAGCGCATCTTCGGCCCCACACGGGACTGGGAGTGCTACTGCGGTAAGTACAAGCGTATTCGTCACGCCGGTACCGTTTGCGACAAGTGTGGCGTCGAGGTGACTCGCTCCAAGGTTCGCCGTGAGCGCATGGGCCACATTGAACTGGCTGCTCCGGTCGTGCACATCTGGTACGTCAAGGGTACGCCGAGCCGCCTTGGTTTGCTGTTGGATATCACTCCGCGCAATCTGGAGCGCGTGCTGTACTTTGCCAGCTACCTGGTCACCGATGTTGATATCGAGGCTCGTGATCAGACGGTCGAGGAGATTCGGGCGTTGTCCGATGAGACGATCGCCGAGATCCAGGCCGAAGCAGATGCCGCCATTGCCCAGATTCGACAGGACACGCAAGCCAACGTCGACAATCTCGAGGAAGGTACCAGCGGTCTCGTCGAGCGCTTCGAGCTCGAAATGCGCGAGAAACTGGAGGAGCTGGAAGTCAGCTTCAGGGAGCAGCTTGCCATACTCGAAGGCATGAAGGGTCAGTCCTCTCCCAGCCAAATCAAGTGGGAGAAGAAGGTTATCGCCAAGAAGGGTGCCGTCGTTACCGAAGATGCGATCACCAAGCTGAACGACGTCTATGAGACTCGCCAGCAGGAGATTCGCGACGAGGCCGAGCATTTCCGCTCCGGTGGCGATGCCATGTCCGGCGCGGAGAGCGACCTGATCACGCACGAAGCCAATCAGCAGATCAAGAAGATCCAGGCTGAGGCCGATGAGAAGATTCGCACCGAGGAAACTCAGCGCGATGAGATCCTTAAGGTCGTAGCCGGTTTGGTTGAGCGTGCCATTCTGACCGAAGCGGATTACCGCGAACTGGCCGAGATCATGCCACCGGGTGTGTTCAAGGCGGGTATGGGCGCCGAGGCCGTTTACGAGCTGATCACAACCAAGGTTGATCTGGATGAGCTCGCCATCGAGCTGCGTCAGGATATGCAGGCGACGTCCGACAACAAGCGTAAGAAGGCCACCAAGCGACTGCGCGTGGTAGAGGCGCTACGTAAGAGCGGTAACCGACCGGAGTGGATGATCTTCACCACGCTGCCGGTCATCCCACCGGAGCTGCGTCCGATGGTGCAGTTGGACGGCGGTCGTTTCGCAACCTCCGACCTGAACGATCTCTATCGCCGTGTGATCAACCGCAACAACCGTCTCAAGCGACTGCTTGAGCTCGGCGCGCCGGAGATCATCGTGCGTAACGAGAAGCGCATGCTGCAGGAAGCCGTCGATGCGCTCATCGACAACGGCCGCCGCGGTCGCGTTGTTTCCGGTTCCGGCAAGCACAAGCTGAAGAGCCTGAGCGACATGCTCAAGGGCAAGCAGGGGCGTTTCCGCCAGAACCTGCTCGGTAAGCGCGTGGATTACTCCGGTCGTTCGGTGATCGTGATCGGTCCGGATCTGCAGCTGCACGAGTGCGGTCTGCCGAAGCGAATGGCACTGGAGCTGTTCAAGCCCTTCGTCATGAGACGGCTGGTCGATCAGGAATTCGCCCACAACATCAAGAGCGCCAAGCGCCTGGTGGAGCGCGTCAATCCCGTCGTCTGGCAGGTGCTGGAGGAAGTGATCAAGGACTACTACGTGCTCCTTAATCGCGCCCCAACATTGCACCGTCTCGGTATTCAGGCCTTCAAGCCGCGTTTGATCGAGGGTTCGGCGATCCAGTTGCACCCGCTCGTCACCCAGGCATTCAATGCCGACTTCGACGGTGATCAGATGGCCGTGCACGTACCGCTGAGCAAGGCTGCCCAGACGGAAGCGTATGAGCGCATGCTCAGCGTCCGTAACCTGTTGGCACCGTCCAGTGGTGAACCGATCGTGGCTCCGAGCCAGGACATCGTGCTTGGCATCTACTACATCACCAGCGAGCGCGACTACGAGGAAGAGCTCGCCAAGGGCACCGTGCCGCGAGGTTGGGGTAAGCGCTTCGGTAGCTTGCGTGAGGTTGAACTCGCCTACGCCAGCGATCTTATCGATCTGCAGGCGAAGATTTATGTTCGCACCGATCGCGATGGTGGCGAAATGAAGATGATCGAGACCACCGTTGGTCGCGCCATCTTCAATGCCGTGCTGCCAGCCAGCCTGGGTAAGTACTACAACGAAACACTGGGCAAGAAGGGTCTGCGTAAGGTCGTTGCTGACTGCTTCCGTACCTATTCGGATCCGTTCGAGACCGCCAAGATCGTCAATGACATTAAGGATCTCGGTTTCAAGATGTCCACCAAGGGTGGTCTCTCCATTGCTCTGGCCGATGTGACCATGTCCGAGACCAAGGCGGAGATCGTGGCTGCCGCCGATGAGGAAGCCGCCCGTATCGATCGCTCCTGGCGCCGTGGTTTGACCTCGGAAGAAGAGCGCTTGCGCGAACTCGAGCGCATTTGGAACGAAGCTCGTGACCAAATCGCCAACGATGTAGAACAGCGTCTGATGGGCCAGAACTCCGTCTATATGATGGCGGACTCCGGCGCGAAGGGTTCGATGAACCAGATCAGCCAGATGGCAGGTATGCGCGGTTTGGTGTTGGACACCAACGGCAAGATCATCGACATCCCGATTAAGGCCAACTACCGCGAAGGTCTGACCGTTTTGGAGTACTTCCTCTCCACTCACGGTGCCCGCAAGGGTATGGCCGATACTGCTATTCGTACAGCTGACTCCGGTTACCTGACTCGACGACTCGTCGATGTGGCGCAGGACGTCATCATTACGATGGAGGACTGCGGCACCGAACACGGTATGTGGGCGCTGCGCAAGGATTCCGATGGGAAGGACTACAACGACGACGAGTATCGCAGCCGTATCACCGGCCGCATCCTCGCCGCCGATCTCTTCCATCCCGAAACCGGCGAGCTCATGGCCGAGCGTGGCGAAGAGCTGACCGAGTACAAGGTGCAGGAAGATGGTTCCACCATCGACCTGGTTGGCCAGATCATCTCCTCCGGTATCGATAAGGTCTTCATCCGTACGGTGATGACCTGCGAGGCCGAACATGGTGCCTGCCAGAAGTGCTACGGTCGCAATCTCGCCACCAATAGCCTGGTCAAGCTCGGTGAGGCCGTCGGTGTCATCGCCGCCCAGTCCATCGGTGAGCCGGGTACACAGCTCACCATGCGCACCTTCCATAGTGGTGGTGTGGCTCGCGCCGATATCACCACCGGTCTCCCGCGCGTGGAGGAGCTGTTCGAAGGTCGCCAGCCGAAGGGTGCTGCCCTGATGGCGAACCGACCGGGTACGGTGACGATCATTCGCGATGACCTTGGTACGCACCTGACCATCAGCTCGATCGAAGAGAGCAGTTGGCGAATGGAGCTGCCTGCGGGTTATGACTTGCAGGTTCAGCCTGGCGACGAAGTCGTCAAGGGTAAGACCGTTATCGCCAGGAACGATGCCGAAGAGAAGATCTTCTCGGATATCGATGGTCAGTTCTTCTTCGATGAAGGCACGCTCTATGTGCGCCTGCAGAAGAACGAGACTGAGGATTACCAGATCAACGTTGACGATACGCTGCTCGTTGAAGACGGCCAGGAAGTCACCGCTGGTACCCAGTTGACCTACGGTAACAAGGATCCGCATCAGATCCTTCGTACCCTGGGTGCCGAGGAAACCCAGCGTTACATCATCGATGAAGTGCAGAAGGTGTACCGCCAGCAGGGCGTGAACACCAACGACAAGCATATCGAGGTGATCTGTCGCCAGATGCTGCGCAAGGTCGCGATCCAGTACCCGGGTGACACCGATCTGCTGGAAGGCGATACGGTTGACCGCTTCGAGTTCAACCAGAAGAACGACTCCGTGTTGGCGCAGGGTGGCGAACCGGCTACGGCTCTGCCAATGCTGCTTGGTATCACCAAGGCCAGCCTGGAGACGGATAGCTTCCTCTCCGCAGCCTCCTTCCAGGAGACGACGCGTGTGCTCACCGAAGCCGCGATCAACGGCAAGGTCGATCACCTGCGTGCGCTCAAGGAGAACGTGATTATCGGTAAGCTCATCCCCGCCGGGTCCGGCTTTGATGCCCGACTCAAGCGCCAGGAAGAGCAACTGAGCGAACTCGATCAGCTCACGCTGGAGGCAATGGGTGTTGAGCCTGCACCCGAGCCGGCCGAGGAAGAGGATTACCGTGAGCTCATGGCCGCTGGCTTCATTGCCGCGGATGGTGAGCCGGGTGAGCGCTCCGGTTTCGGTATCGTCACCGAGGATGATGTCGACGGTGCGCCGTAGTACCGCATTTTACATGCGGTAACCGATTCTTAAGCTGAAGAGCAGTCCGGTTGAAGCAATCCAGCCGGACTGCTCTTTTGCCCCGCCAGTCTGGCACCTATTCTTCATTCTCACCCTGGGCGCCATCCGAACTTGAGGGACTCGCAGCAGGACGGTTTTCTCAAGTTCGGGAATGGAGAGGTCGCTACCGATTGTGAAGCAACTCACCACTGATATAATGGAGTACGTCCCGGTAGGGATTTTCGAGTAAATGCGCGACTGCGCATCCACGTTCAGGAGATATCGCAATGGTTTCTCACAAGTTTGATCGTCGCACACTCATGCAGGCCAGCGCTGCGGGTGCAGCCGCCGCCATGTTTGCCAAGTCCGGTTTCGCCCAGGACGAAGTCACCTTCGAGCCATATGACGGCGAGGAAGTCACCATCTCCTACGGTATCTGGGATTCTGCCCAGCAGGCCGGTGTCGAAGAGCAGATCGCTGCCTTCAAGGCCGTGCAGCCGAACATCACCGTCGAGATTCAGTTGACCCCATGGAGCGACTACTGGACCAAGCTCCAGACGGCTGTTTCCGGTGGCGAGGCGTTCGATGTCTTCTGGCTGAACAGCGCCAACTGCCCGGTCTATGCTTCCGCAGGTGCGCTGGTGCCGCTGGATTCCATCTTTGGGGAAGGCGGGCTTGATCCGGCTAACTATCCCGAGCAGATCCTCGATCTCTACAGCTTCGAGGGTCATCGCTACGGTTCCCCGCGCGAGTACGACACCATCGCCCTGTTCTACAACAAGGACATCTTCGATGCGGCTGGCGAAGCCTATCCGGATGACACCTGGGACTGGGCCAAGTTCCGTGAAGTCGCCGAGAAGCTGACCGATGAGGCCAATGGCATCTATGGTGTTGGTCTTCACCTCAGTGGCCAGGAGAATTACAGCAACTTCGTTCTCCAGAACGAAGGCCGCTATCTCAATGATGCTTTGGACGCCTGTGTTGTCGCCGATGAGGTTGTCGCCGGTGAGGCCCTGCAGTGGGTTACCCAGTTCTACCTGGACGGCCTCACACCGGGTCCGGATGTCCAGCAGAGCAATCCGGCTCCGGATTCCCTCTTCCCGGGTGGTGTTGTCGGCATGTTGCCCGGTGGTTCCTTCCGCGCCAAGACCTACCACGATCTGATCGAGAGTGGTTTCAACGTCGGTGTAGCGCCGTTGCCGCAGGGTAAGAAGCGCGCCACCGTTATCCACGGCCTCGGTAACGTCGTCTGGAGTGGCAGCAAGAACATCGGTGCTGCGGTCGAGTTCGCCAAGTTCCTCGGTGGCGAGGAGGCCGAGCGCCTCATTGGTACCACCGGCATCGGTCTGCCGGCGTTCAAGGGTCTGGAATACACCTGGACCGATGGATTGACCGAGCTGGATGCGCAGGTCTTTGTGGATGCCTCCGAGTATGGCGTAATCCCTCAGGATCCGATCTTTGGTCCGGCCTGGCAGGGCACGCTAGGCGAGGAAGTCCAGAAGGGCTTCGCTGGCGAGACCGAGCTGGATGCGATTCCGCAGACGGTTCAGGACGCCGTGAACGCAACCATCGCGGATTCCCAGTAGGATCCGATTTAGCGAGTACCCATGGCGCATACCCCGGTTACAGCAACCGGGGTATGCGCTATTCTGTAGAGGTTCGTATCAAGCGATGGGTGTTGGGAAGTAGGTTGTGGGAACACAAACGACGTATTCCACCGGAAAGAAAAGCAACTCGCTCAGTGCGTCGGAATCGCGTTGGGGTTACGGTCTGATTGCGCCGATGATGATCGGGTTTGCGATCTTCTTCCTGATCGCACTCGGTGCCTCCTTCGTTCTCAGCTTCACCAAATGGGATTTGCTCAACGCTCCGGTTTTCAATGGACTCGATAACTACCGTAAGGTCTTTGGTGATCCCAAGTTTCGCACCGCGCTCTTCAATACATTCGCGATCGCGGTCCCGAATGTCATTCTGCGTGTTGGTATCGCGATGGGGTTGGCCGTCGCCTTGAACTCCAAGATCGCGTTCCGCACGTTTTACCGTATCGTCTTCTTCCTGCCAGTGCTGACCATGCCGGTTGCAACGGCGACAATCTGGAAGTGGGTGTTTGATCCCAAATACGGTCCGGTCAATGGCTTCCTGCGTCAGGCTGGAGTCGAGGGTCCGAGTTGGCTCTTCCATCAGAACACCGCGATCTTCGCTGTTGTGGTTGTGTTGTTGTGGAGTGGCGTCGGCTACGACATGATCATCTTCCTGGCCGGATTGCAGGCGATTCCGCGAGACTATTACGAGGCATCATCGTTGGATGGAGCCAGTGGCTGGCAGCAGTTCCGCGATATTACGGTGCCGCTGCTCACACCGACGACCTTTTTCCTGAGTGTGATCGCCGTGATTGGATCGTTACAGGTTTTCGATCTGGTGTATGTCATGACGCGACTGGATACATCCAATCGCTTACCAACACTCGTCTACTACATCTATAACCTTGGCTTCGAGCAAAGGCAGATGGGCTACGCCATTGCGGTGGCGTGGGTGCTGTTGGCGCTGATTCTGGGCTTCACCTTTGTGCAGTTTCGGATGCAGCGAAGGTGGGTGCATTACCAATGAACAATCGCACCTGGCGGTGGTATCTCAGCAGGTTCCTGCTTCACGGTTTGTTGATGACACTCGCGGTCATCTTCATGTTCCCATTTGTCTGGAGCTTGCTGACATCCCTCAAGACCATGCCCGAGTTGCTGCGACCGATGCCCTCCGGTAGCGTGGGCGAGGTTGTGCGCTACCTGATCCCCAAGCACTGGCGATGGGAGAACTATCAACAGGTGTTCGATACCGTGCCGTTCGGTCGGTTCTATCTCAACACGATCTTTGTCACGATCGCCCGTACGATCGGTGGCGTGTTGATCGCATCACTGGCCGGTTTCGCCTTTGCCCAGCTCCGATTCAAGGGGCGCGATGTCATCTTCTTCATCCTGTTGGCCGGATTGATGGTGCCAGATCAGGTACTGATCGTGCCGCGCTATATCCTCATGCGTGAGTTCAAGTGGCTGGATACCTATCAGGGTTTGATCGTGCCGTTGCTGTTCAGTGCGTTTGGTGCGTTCCTGCTGCGGCAGTTCTTCCTTGGTATTCCGCGCGATTTCTTTGAGGCGGCGCAGATCGAGGGCGCGAGTCCGTTCCGCATCTATCGGGATATCTATCTACCACTCGCCGGTCCGGCATTGAGCGCCTTCGGCTTCCTCACGTTCCTTTGGAGTTGGAATGAGTTCCTGTGGGCATTGACCATTACGAACAGCACCGATATGCGGGTGCTCAGTGTGGGTATCGCCTTGTTCCAGGGACAATACAACACCAACACCGCGGTCATGCTCGCCGCCGCCAATCTGGCGACGATTCCGCTGCTGATCCTCTTCCTCTTCTTCCAGAAGCAGTTGGTGGAAGGTATCGCCTTGACCGGTGTGAAAGGGTAGGGCGGACACCGGTCAGGGTCCCCCCGGCTTGGTTACGACTCAGGCGTCGTTCTCTTGGTGCGCTCTTCCTCGACGATCTGCTTCACGAAGTCGATGTTAAACTTCGCGCGATCCTCGAATTTCTGCTGCGTGGAGAAGTCCTCGAAGCTGATCCAACCGTCGTACCCGATATCCATCAGTGTACTGATAACCGCTCGGATACTCGCCACACCCTGATGCATCGGCCACCACTTATGCCGCCATTCGACTGCGGAATCGGCGGAGATCCGGAACGGATACATGGTCACGTTCTTGACATGCACCAGCGCCAGGTATTCACCCAGCATCTCGAGCCCAAGGCGATAGTTCTCGTAACCCTCGTGGACCATATTGCCGCAATCATGGATGACACCGATGTGCTTCGGGTCGAGTCCGCCAACGAACATGCGCATGCTGCTGGCACTGGGGCATATCGTGCCGTGGTGAATCTCGGTCAGTACTTTCACGTTGTGCTGGGCCGCGAGTTCCTCAATCCTTTTGAAGTTCGCGAAGGCGGTATCCCAGATTGGCTTGAGCGTGCTCTTGCCATCGTACTCGGGCACATTGATGCGCAGACTGGGTGCGCCGATAGCGACGGCGTTGGCGAATGCCTGTTCGATATTGGCCCAGGCGGAGTCGCTGCGCACATAGGTACCGAGATTGATCAACTCCAGATGGTTATCCTCCGCCAGCTTCTGCAGGCGGGGTACCTCGTCCTTGAAGGTGCTGGCGGGAACAGTGGACTTGTTGCCGTGCCAGAATTCCATTCCCTTCGGATTCGGGGGTTCGTCCACCACCCGGAGTTCCCAACCCTCATATCCGTACTCATGGAGTCTCGGGGCGAGTTCCTCGAGTGTCATCGTCGGTGATGACACGGTAAAGAGTGCGTATTTCATTGATCCTCCAGCTAATCGCTAGCGACTACATGGAGCCAATTGTAGATGCATGAACCGGAAATGTGTCGGTCGTTCAGTGGTCTATACCCGCGATCCGCAATGCAATGCGGAGATCCTCTGCCACCATTGACCGTTTAGAGGCCTCGATATACCAGGCTGGTCCAGCCTGGAGATACGATGGGAAAACGCGGATATCACCGAGATAGAACTCCCCGCCACGTATGCGATAAGTGGAGCCGGCTGGAACTGCGCGTTTGCCGAAGCGGCTTCTGGCGATGTGGTTGATTGCGGAAATCGCGACATCACCCATGAGCATATACACCTTGGCATTGGGATACCGTGTCAACTCCGCCTCGAGGGTTGGTACAGCCTCCCTGATCATGGTTGAACTGATCGTCTGGTTGTTCTTTGGCTCGCGCAGGACGGTGGTGAGATGAATGCCATGATCGGTTAGCTCATCAACGGAGTTCAGATGTAGCCCAGCGAGAGCGAAGGCATCAAGTGTCGTCCTGTCGAACAACGAGTCGGGTGCACCGAAGTAGTTATCCCTGGATTCTGCTGCGGCACATTCCGATATGAGCACAAGTTTTACCGTATCGGGATTATTGACGCTGGGTGGATTCCAGATGTACTTCGCCATCGTGATGCTCCTGTTCGCACGCCCTGGACACCGAAGTCGGTCCACGCTAACTGAATTCTCGGAGGAGGAGCCGACTTGATCAATGGCAAAACGGGCGGATAGCGACAACCCTACCCGAGCCTGATTTCCATGATCGGGAGCGTGCGTCCGGGGACGGCCGTGGATGGTCGCTCACCGATCATATGCGCACCATACCGCTCGTAGAAGCCGACCGCATGTGGTTCGGCATCGAACTCAATCGCGGAGATCCCGCGATCGCGCGCGAGTGTGATCAAATGCTGGAGCAATCGACCACCGAGTCCTTGTCCGATAAACGTCGGATCGATGAAGAGATCGTCGAGGATTGCAGGGGCTAGCTGAGTGAGCAGCTCACCGAATCCGGCGAGCTGCCCATCTACCTCGATGACCCAGGTTGATTCCCCGTCGCACGACGCGGATGTGACGCACAAATCTTCAGCCCAGATATCTATGAGTTCCTGCGAGTAGCCCCAATGGGCCTTCGATCGGATTGCGATCTGCGTAAGTTCTTTTGCTTCTGCGGGTTTCGCGGGACGAATGGAGATCTCAGCCATTTGCGTCCCGGTAGATACCGAGGATGATATCGACCGCGGCTCTCGCTTCGGTACCGCTGACATATGGCTGATGATTGTTCTCGATCGCATCAAGGATGAAGCGGAACTGTCGCCGGTGGGCAGTGCCCCACGGTTCATCGGCACGCCAGTCGCCGACCAGATTGCGATCAGCGTCCGTAAGGACAATCTCTTCTCGTGATAGTGCGCTCTCCCAGACTGTGATCTCGTTCGCTTCCAGCGTGACGCGTCCACCGGTGCCGATGATCTCGATCCGTGGTTTGCGATCCTCGGTGGCACAGGTCGTTGCCGCCATCGTGCCAAGGGCACCGTTGGTGTAGACGAATGCCGCTGCCGCCACATCCTCGGTCTCGATCTGGTGGTTGAGAGTTGCGGTGAAGGCCTTGATCTCCTGTACGCCACCCATCAGCCACTGCAGCTGATCCACCGTATGGATCGCCTGATTCATTAGCGCTCCGCCGCCATCCAGCGCCCAGGTACCGCGCCAACCACCGTTGGCATCGTAGTACTCCTGAGTGCGGTGCCAGTACATCGTGCCATTGGCCAATATTGGTTTGCCGAATGCTCCCTGGGCCAGAGCGCGGTGAACCGTCACCACATCCAAACTGAGGCGATTCTGGAAGATAACCGCCAGCTTGACTCCAGCTTGTTCGGTTGCCTGGATCATGCGATCCAGGCCTTCAGTCGTGATTGCCATTGGTTTCTCGGTGATCACATGCTTGCCGTGTTCCGCGGCCAGGACAACCTGATCCGGATGGAGACCGCTTGGCGTCGCGATGACAACCACATCGATATCGGCGTTGGCGAGCATATCCGGGTAGCTGTGGTAGTGAGTGCATCCCCAGCGCCCGGCGAAGGCGAGTCCTGCCTCCTCGCGGGGTTCTGCAATCGCGACGAGTGTGACGTTTTCGAGACCGGAGAGGGCATCGGCGTGAGTGGCGCCGATGACTCCGGCTCCGCTGATGCCAACCTTGAACTGGTGCGCCATGTGGCGACTCCTTGTCAGTGAAACAGGCGAATAGGTTGGGCATCATCGACCTCTTGCAGGATAGAGCAAGCGGCGTTGTTGCGGTAGGGTAGGTGCGCCACGAATTGAGGTGACAAGTATCTCGTATGTGATACCATGTATACGATGTAATCGATTGCAAGATACGGATAGAGAAATGCCGGTTGCTGCGTAGGCAATGCAATCGATTTCAGGGCATTGTGGTGGGCGAACGGGCACATATCCGTGTCGCTTCGAGTCAGAGGAGCAGGTCGAGATGAAAGTCAGTGAACATCAGATCAGTCGACGCAACCTCGTAGGTGCTTCCGCTGCCGGTTCGGCTGCGGTCCTGACGGGGTTGCCGGTGATGGGTGGTGGTCCGGCGGCCGCCATGGCGCAGGACGCCAATATCCCCACGCCCCGCGAGGAGACGCTCGTTATCGAGCAAACTCCCACCAATATCTGGGATAGCTTCAATCCCTTCATCCCCAACGGCGAAGCCTACGACTACGGTCTCGTATCGGTCTGTCGCGAGATGCTCTTCTACGTGAACTACCTCACGGGCGAGACCAAGCCATGGTTGGGTAAGGAGTGGACATACAACGAGGACTACACGTCCTGCACGCTCACCATTCAGGAAGGGATTACCTGGAACGACGGCGAGCCATTCACAACGGACGATATCCTCTTCACCCATCAGATGTTGATCGACAATCCAACCCTTAACGGTGCGGCAGGTCTGGAGAAGTTCACCGTCACGGCGGATGATGACTACAACATCACCTGGACATGGGACGAATCAGATACGCGATTCCACTACCGCTTCCTGGCTGGCACCATTTCCGATGGTGTGCGCATCATGCCGCGTCACATCTGGGAAGGTGAGGATCCCGCCACCTTCGCGGCCAATCCGCCGGTGCAGACGGGTCCCTACATCCTTAAGGAAGCTAGCGCTACCAAGATGTACTACCTGTGGGAGAAGAATCCAGACTACTGGAACAAGGCGAACTTCGATCCGGCACCACAGTACGTGCTCTATCGGAGTTGGTCCGAGATCGATACGGCTGTCCAGGAGTTCCTGGCCGGGAACATTGACGATTCCCACCAGATCAACCGTGACTACCTGAATCAGCAGAATATTGCATCTCAGACTGACAAGTACTCGCCGTTCCTGTTCGCCGATCCCTGCCCGCGTGGTTTCCACCTGAACGTGGAGTCCCCGAGTGGTCTCTTCAAGACCAAAGAGGGCCGCTGGGTGATCCAGCGATTGATCGATCGTGAGCTGATTGCCAACACCATCTACCAGCCACCGCGAGGTACTGCCTCGTATCCGTGGGCGAACTATGGCGGATGGGAGGTTTGGGCTCCAGATGAAGTGATGGACAAGTTCGATACCACCTTCAGCCTGGATGCTGCTAATGAGCTGCTTGATGGCCTTGGTGCCACCGAGCGTGACGGTGATGGTATCCGCATCCTGGATGGCAAGCCGCTCAAGCTCACCATGATCTGTCCGTTGGATACCGCTTCTCCTGAGTACCAGGCCGGTATGGTGCTGGTTGATTCCGCCAAGGAGGTCGGAATCGACATGGAGCTGAAGGCGCTCGCGTGGTCTGCTCACTGGGATGCGTTCGATACCGGTGACTATGATCTGAGCGTCCACTGGATCTGTGGTATGCAGTTTGACCCGGTGCAGTTCTTCAACTGGTACCACAGTGAGAACTACTTCCCTGTTGGCGAGCGCACCAATCGCGGTAACGCAGTGCGTTTCCAGAACGCGGATTTCGATGCGCTCGTTGATGAACTGCGCATCTCTGATCCGACTTTGGAGGAGAACAAGCAGAAGTTCTTTGATACGCTGGAACTGTTCATGGACGAATCGCCGACCATCGCCTCCGTGCAGCAGGTCTTCCCGGTCTTCTTCAGCACGTCCGTGTGGGAAGGCTGGCCAACGGAAGAGGATCCGTATGCCATCCCAGGTAGCTGGTGGGGACACTACATGTTCACCATCGGTGGATTGCGCAGAGCGGGTTCGTAATCGGTTCTGAAACCGGGATAGTTTTTGGGGAGCGTACTCGCATCGGGTACGCTCCCTTCTCGGAGGAATTCATGGAGACTGACGTGGAGAAGGTGCAGTCGATGGGAAACGAACCTCCCCACGAAGACCAAAAGAGAAAAGCGCGAGTATCTCCGACCGCCGCCTATGTACTGAGACGCTTCGGTCTGTATCTGATCACCCTCTGGGGTTCGTTAACGGCCTCATTCTTCTTCTTTCGCCTTCTCCCGGGTGATCCTGTACGCGCATATGTGGCGCAATTGCAGCAGCGCGGCTCCAATACCACCTTTGAATCCAGCGATGCCATGCTCGCCCATTACCAAAAAGAGTTTGGCCTCTATGGATCGCTGTTAAGCCAGTATGTCAATTACTTCAGGCGACTGTTTCTCCATTTCGATCTGGGACCATCCGTACTTAGCTATCCCACACCGGCCATCGATCTGATTACACGGGCACTGCCATGGACGATCGGTCTCATTGGTGTCGCCACACTTTTGGGTTGGGTGCTTGGTATGCTCCTGGGCACGCTCGTGGGTTGGAATCGCAATCGTACCTGGGCCGAGGTGGTCACAAATGGTGCGCTCGGATTCTCGCATTTGCCAGCGTATTTTGTGGCCTTGTTTCTGATTATCTTCCTTTCGTATCGCTGGAGATTGCTCCCTCCCAATGGTGCTTTCAATACCAGTCTCAATCCGGAATGGTCAATGGAGTTCATTCTCAGTGTGATCAAGTACGGCACGCTACCGGTGTTGGCGACGGTTATCGTTGCTGTCGCGAACTGGATGCTGAGCACGCGCGCACTAGTGGTCAGCATTTTGGGAGAGGATTACCTCACCTTTGCCGGTGCCAAGGGGTTACCGGCGCGTCGCGTTCTCTCCGCCTACGTTCTGCGAAACGCCTGGTTGCCGCAAATCGCCGCGCTCGGTATGGCGCTCGGTGGCGTGGTGAGCGGGAACGTGTTGATCGAACGACTCTTCCGCTATCCGGGCGTTGGCAGCCTCCTTATCGACTCCGTCATGGTTAAGGACGTCAACACCGCCATGGCTATCGTTTCGATCCTGATCATCCTGGTCCTTACCATCAACTTGATCATCGATCTGACATTGCCACTGATCGATCCGCGCGTGAAGCTCACGGGTGCGGGAGGATGATGCGATGAATGTCATTGGACGACTGATCCGCGAGAGCGGGAAGTTCAAAGTCGGTCTGATCATCACCCTCATCCTGATCATCCTCTCGCTCTTGAGCGATTGGCTGGTACGGTGGCGAATCGGCGATGTCGATCCGGTGAAGGCTGGCACGTACGCGATCTTTCTCGATCCCAATAGCGAGAACTGGCTTGGCACGGATCGTTTCGGCCGTGATGTGTTGGCGATGGTCTTTGCGGCACTGCCGGTTTCACTTACCGTCGCCTTCCTGGCAGGGTTACTCAGCACTGCTATGGGTGTGATCGTGGGCTTCGTCTCTGGCTACAAGGGTGGGCGCACCGATGCCTTCCTACGCACAGTCACCGATATGCTGATCGTGATACCGACGCTACCGCTGGTGATCATCTTGGCTGCGAATACGCGCAGTCTGGGATCGGTGAAGCTGGCGTTGGTCCTGGCGGTGTTCAGCTGGCCGTTTGCTGCTCGCGTCATTCGCACCCAGGTGATGTCGCTCCGTGAGCGCCCATACATCGAACTGGCGCGTATCTCGGATATGCCCGATCGCTCGATCATCTTCGGTGAGATCCTGCCGAACATGGCGCCGTTTGTCGCTATCGGTTTTGCTCAGGCATCAGTCGGTTCGGCGTTCGCACTGGTTGGTCTCACCGTTATCGGGTTGGGGCCGAGCAGTCAAATGGATCTTGGTCGATTGATCAGTGAAGCCCTCGGTTACGGTGTGATCAGTATGGGCAAGGAGTTGATCTTCATCGCCCCCGTCTTCTGCCTGATCATGCTTTTCTATGGACTTGCGTTGATGAGCCAGGGCATGGAAGAGTTCTTCAATCCCCGCCTGCGCAGCGGTTCATAGGGAGGAACTATGACGGATACACAGACCCAATCCCTGTTCGCTCCCCGAACCTCAGGCGATGTGTTGCTGGAAGTGAAGGACCTGGATGTCCACTTTCGCTTGAAGAATGGTGGCCTCGCCCGCGTCGTCGATGGAGCAAGCCTTACGGTCAAACGCAACGAGATCATCGGTATCGCGGGTGAATCCGGCTCCGGGAAAACGACCCTGGTCGAAGCCATTCTCGGTATCAATCGGTTCTCGAATCGTGAACTGGGTGGACAGGTTCTCTACCACGCTCGCAATGGCCAGGTGATGGATCTGGCTGCGATGAGCCAGAACGACATCCGTCGCGTTCGCCTTGCGGAGATCGGCTATGTGCCTCAGGGATCGATGAACTCGCTCAGTCCCACCATGCGCGTCGCCGATCAGATCATCGATGGCATGGTTACCCACGGTGTGAGTGCCCGCGATGCTCGCAGGAAGGTGCCGGAACTGCTTTCTCGGGTTGGTCTGGATGAGCGCGTGATGCGGCTCTATCCGCATGAGCTTTCCGGAGGGATGAAGCAGCGCGTCATCATCGCCATCGGTATCTCGATGGAGCCCAGCATCATCATTGCTGATGAGCCGACGACAGCACTCGACGTCAATGTACAGCGGCGTATTTTGGCGACATTGATGCGGTTGCGTGACGAAATGGGTGTGACCATCATCATGGTCAGTCACGATGGCGCCGTTCACGCCGAGCTCGTCGATCGCCTGGCGATCATGTATGCCGGTCAGGTGGTTGAGACCGGTGGCGTGCGTCCGATGTTGAAAGCACCACTGCATCCATATACGAAGGGTCTCACGGATGCGATCCCAACTATTACCGCCAAGCGTGAACGTATCGAGGGCATTCGCGGTGCGACTCCGAGTCCGGATAACTGGCCGCAGGGATGTCGTTTCCACAATCGCTGTCAGTTCGCGATGCCGCAATGTCTAGAGATTCCGCCACAACTCGTGCAGCTACAGACCGAACACGTGACCAGTCTCAATGGTACCGAGACGATCGCACAGGATCGTCTGGTCTCCTGCCACCTTTACGATCCAGCGGTGAGAGGAGCGGGCAATGACTGAACGTGGCAACATCCTGGAACTTCGCGATGTCACGACCATCTTCGGGAGCGGTATCACCGAGACCTATGCCAACCGGAATGTGAATCTGACGCTTCCCACCGAACCAGCCAGCATCATCAGCATTGTGGGCGAGAGCGGTTCCGGCAAAACGACCGTCGCCCGTACCCTGCTGGGATTGCAGCAACCCACGCACGGTCAGGCTCTATGGCGTGGTAAGCCGATTAATACTCTGGGCAAGCAGGAGCGGTACGAGTATCGCAAGGAAGTGCAGGCGGTCTTCCAGGATCCCTACGGCATCTTCAATCCGTTCTACCGCATCAACCATGTCTTCGATATGATCCTGAGTCGCTTCAAACTGGCCAGTGGTAAGAAGGAGCAGCAGGAGATCGTGGAAGCCAGCCTAAGGGCGGTGGGATTAAGACCCGGTGAGGTGCTCGGTCGTTATCCCCACCAACTGAGTGGTGGCGAACGTCAGCGCGTGATGCTGGCGCGGGCGCACCTGATGCGACCCAAGGTCATCATCGCGGATGAAGCCATCTCGATGCTTGACGTCGCTATACGCGCGACGGTAATGAATATCCTGCTGGATTTCCGAGATAACGATGGTATCAGCACGATCTTCATCACCCATGATCTCAGCGCGGCGCACTATCTGGGAGGCGACATCATGGTCATGCGTAAGGGCGAGGTGGTTGAGACCGGAGACGTCGATGATGTGCTCCACAATCCTCAGCATGCCTACACGCAGTTGCTGCTGACATCGCTGCCAAATCCCGATCCCGATTTGCGCTGGCAAACCGATATCAACCAGTTGGCTGAGCTCGAACGCGCCGCGGGTGTTTCGGATCGGTGATTTGGGCTTGCAATCGCAGACTCGTCCTTCGAACCTCCGAAGGAGGGGGCGGGTATGAGAGGCACTCCGGGCCCGTTCGGTGCGGGTCTACAGGGATCGCAAGGTTCAATTCGTCTGCCGTTTGAGTGTCAGCGATGCCAGGACAATCGCGACGAGCGCGAATCCGAGCACAATCCCGAGTTTCCCGGCGATATACGTCCAACTCTCGCCTCGGGTTACACCGTTGATGGCATCGACGGCATAGCTCAGCGGTAACCAGTTTGAGATGGTATGAAGGGTATCGGGCATCTTCTCTCGCGGCATGAGAAAACCGCCCAGGAGTACCTGCGGAAACGAGATCATCGGCATGAACTGAACCGCCTGAAACTCGGTGTGCGCGAATGCGCTGGCCAACAGTCCGAGCGATGTTCCCAGCAGGGCATTGCCGATGGCCACGATACCCAATCCCCAGACCGGCCCCGCGACATCCAGCCCGCACACCCAGACGGCGAAGGCCACGGTGATGATCGCTTGCAGGCTGGCAATGAGTCCGAACGCGATCGCGTATCCGCCGATGAAATCGCCCTTACCCAGAGGTGTGGTCATCAGGCGCTCGAGTGTGCCGGTGCGACGTTCACGTAATGTCGTGACGCTGGTGACCACGAACATGAGAATGAAGGGGAACAGCACCAGAATGGGTGCACCAAATGACTGAAACACCATCTTCTGATCTGAGAAGATCCAGGCGAACAACCCCACCAGGGCGCTCGGCATCACCAGCAGCAATACCAGCGAGCGATGATCGCGGATGAGTTGACGGAGGACTCGGGTGGTTGTGGCAAATGTGCGGTGGTACGTCATCGCTCCTCCCGCCGAATAAGCGCGAGGAAGGCATCCTCTGGATTGTCTTGTTCGGTTTCCGTTAGAAGCCCGGCAGGGGTGGTTTGGGCCACAAGGCAGCCATTGCGCAGAAGCAGCAGGTGATCGCATCGCATGGCTTCGTCCATCACGTGACTGCTGATGATCAGCGTCGTTCCGTTTGATGCTAGCTCGCGGAAGAGATTCCAGAGATCGGCCCGCAGAACAGGGTCGAGACCAACCGTCGGTTCATCCAGCACAAGCAGATCCGGGTTGCCCAGCATCGCCACCGCCAGCGACACGCGACTGCGTTGGCCGCCACTTAGTGACGATACCCCCTGATGTATTTGACCCTGAAGGTCCACCGCCTCAATCACCCGGTCAACGTCGGTCCGGGAGACATTAAGGATATGAGCGAAGTAGTGCAGATTCTGGATGACCGTCAGATCTGGATAGACCGACGCTTCCTGCGTCGCGTATCCGATGCGATGCCGTAAGGCGGCGTTCCCCGCTGGTTGCCCCAGCACCGAGACTGTGCCTCCCTGAATACGTTGCACACCAACGATCGCTCGCAATAGCGTCGTTTTCCCGCTCCCCGAAGGACCGAGCACACCGGTGATATTCCCACGAGGAATGACGAGGTTTAAATCGGTGAAGACCTTCGTTGCTCCGCGATTAACCCGGAGGCTATCAATCAACACCGCTGGATTGTTCTGGGTTGGTGGGAGTGGTGACATGTACTCACTGTTCTTGCGAGGGTTCATTATGCCTGCATTGTACGTCGTATGTGGGTGCCGCCGCGATCATAACCGCGAGGATTGGGTACGATCTTCCCTGTCATTTCGCTTGAATTACCGGCTCGTGGCTCGTATCATAAATAGCCGTGGTCACCTCTGTGGTGGCCGCATCGTTTGATGATGCCCATCGGCTGAGAGAGTTGCCAAGGCCACCGAGCATCTTCGTTTACCAGCATCGTTGCTGGTGGGATCGCAGCAGAGACTGTCTCTGAGCACGATGACACTCAGCACGGTCAGGAGCTTTTCGTGCCGACGATCAATCAGTTGGTTCGCAAGGGCCGCAAGAGCGTCAAGAAGAAGACCAAGAGCCCAGCCCTGCGCTTCACAAACAGCAGCATGGGCCGCTATAGTGGCACCCTGCGCAGCGCGACCTATGCGCCGCAGAAGCGTGGTGTGTGCACCCAGGTCAAGACCATGACGCCGAAGAAGCCCAATTCGGCACTGCGCAAGATTGCCCGCGTTCGCTTGTCGAGCGGCGTCGAAGTTACGGCGTACATCCCGGGTGAAGGACACAATCTTCAGGAGCACAGCGTGGTGCTGATTCGTGGTGGCCGTGTGAAGGATCTTCCCGGCGTCCGCTATCACATCGTTCGTGGTGCGCTTGATGCTCGCGGTGTTGAAAACCGCAAGCAGGCGCGGTCGAAGTACGGAGCCAAGGCACCCAAGGCCTAGCACCGGTATGGTGCATGGTTTGGGCGCTGCCACCCGGCTGGGTGGTGCTGAGTGAGTTGAGATAGCGAAGAGCGGATAGGGAACCGGAACCCGGTTACCTCCGCTTTTTCGTGTGTCCATTCGCTCTTGCAGCTTGCGAATCTGTAAATAGTTAGTCTGTTTGTCTTTGAGGTCTTTGGTAGATGCATGCATGTGCCAGAGCATCGTGAAAATCGCCCAGCCAGGTGGCCTTATGCAGGGTCCGCTTGATGGCTGGAATGAACGTCAATCGCATTAGGGATTCGAAAGCATCGCAACCCGGATCCGACGAGCGAATGACAATGAGGCAGGAGTACACATGCCCAGACGAGCGAAAGTCGAACGTCGCGTACCAACACCTGATGCCCGCTACAACAGCGAGCTGGTGGCGCGATTCATTAATAAAGTGATGCAGCGCGGCAAGAAGGGTCTTGCTGAGTCCATCGTCTATGACGCACTGCAGACGATTCAGGAGCGCACCGGTCGTGACGCCCTGGAAGTCTTCGAGCAGGCGATTCAGAACGCGACACCGCTGCTGGAGGTCAAGCCCCGCCGCGTTGGTGGTGCTACCTACCAGGTTCCGGTGCAGATCGAAGGTCAGCGACGAACCAGTCTGGCGATTCGCTGGATTCTGGCATCGTCCAAGGCACGTCCGGGCAAGAGCATGAGCGAGAAGCTCGCCAACGAGCTGCTCGATGCCTACAACGGCACGGGTGCCACCATCAAGCGTCGTGAGGACACTCACCGCATGGCTGAGGCGAACCGCGCCTTCTCGCACTTCCGCGTGTAAAACCGGGGAGTGGTCGCCAGGGTGGTCGGCCCGAGATACGGGTATTTGCCCACTTAGTATCATCGCGCTCCGGCGCCTGATGACCAATCCGTGAGCACTGCTCACACCGCACGAATCGGACGAGGGTGTTCGGTTCAGGGAAATGGCACTGAATCGGTGCCTCGCGAGGACGAAGGATTAATGAGTTTTCCGAATGGGGCCACGCCCATGGAGGCCCTCAAGAACACACGCAATATCGGCATCATCGCCCACATTGATGCGGGGAAGACGACGACGACCGAGCGTATCCTGTTCTACACCGGGCGTGTGCGCAAAGCTGGCGAGACCCACGAAGGTGCCGCCACCATGGACTGGATGGAGCAGGAGCGCGAGCGTGGTATTACCATCACGTCCGCTGCTACTACCTGCTTCTGGCAGAAGGGCGATCTCAACACGCGCATCAACATCATCGACACTCCGGGCCACATCGACTTCACCGTCGAGGTGGAGCGCTCCATGCGCGTTCTCGATGGTGGTGTGGTGGTGTTCGATGCCGTTGCTGGTGTGGAGCCGCAGTCCGAAACCGTATGGCGTCAGGCCGACAAGTACGGTGTGCCGCGCATCTGCTTCGTTAATAAGATGGACCGCACCGGTGCCAACTTCGAGCGCACCGTGCAGATGATCATTGACCGCCTCAAGGCCAAGCCGGCCCCGGTACAGCTGCCGATCGGCGCTGAGTCCGAGTTCCAGGGTGTGATCGACCTCATCAATATGAAGTCCATCGTCTACACCAACGATGTCGGTACCGATATCCTGGTTGGTGATATCCCGGCTGAGTACGCTGATGCTGCTGAGGCTGCCCGCTTGTTCCTGGTCGAGGCAATCGCCGAGACGGACGAAGAGCTGATGATGCAGTACCTCGAGGGTGAGGACATCACCTCCGAGCAGCTCGTCGCCGGTATTCGCAAGGCCACCATCGCCAGCGAGATCGTGCCGATCCTGTGCGGCACCGCACTGCGCAACAAGGGTGTGCAGCCGATGCTCGACGCGATCGTCGATTATCTGCCGAGCCCGCTCGATCTGCCGCCGACGGCTGGTACCGATCCGAAGACCGAGGAAGAGATCTCTCGCCCGGTCGATCCTGATGCACCATTGGCCGCGCTGGCGTTCAAGATCGCTACCGATCCGCACGTTGGTTCGCTGACCTTTACTCGTGTCTACTCCGGAACCCTCAAGAGCGGTTCCTACGTGCAGAACACGA
>JAMLHR010000033.1 GCA_023957015.1 Thermomicrobiales bacterium
AAGATGCCAGCCTGCAGGAAGGTATCGATCGCGTCCTCAAGAACCTGTGGAATAACGACGATCCGATCGATGGCGAGGATATCGCCTACATCCTGGGCAAGGTCACCAGTAACGGCGAGATTGTCCTCAATGAGTTGGTCGATGTCGATATGATGGTGCCGTTCTTCACCGAACTCGGCAGCCACATGCGCCTCGCGGCGCAACCCGCCGAGGACGGCACAACGGACGCGGACGCGGCCGAGCGACTCATCGACTGGCAGCAGTTAGTGGCGACCATCGACTGGTGGCCACACGTGCCGCGATGGACCGAGCAGGAGAAATCGACCTTCCAGCTCTGGGAACAGCAGGACCCCGCCTTCGTCGAGCTGTGGGAAACCACCCGCGGCTGGAGTATGGACGAACTCCGTGAGATCTTCGCCGAGTTCGGTGCCACCTTCGATGTCTGGTTCACCGAGAGCGAGGTTGAGGACGACGGCCGCGAGATGGTACGGGAGTTACTGCAGCGCGGTGTCGCCGAGATCAGCGACGGTCTGCCGGTAGTGAAGATCGACGAGAAACTGGGACTGGAGCAGGAAACCTACCGCACCATGCCGATCCTGCGTAGCGACGGCAGCACCCTCTACTCCACCAAGGATCTCGCGCTGGCCCGCAGGAAGTTCGACAACTACGACATCGATCAGTCGATTTGGGTGGTCGATGTGCGGCAATCGCTCTACTTCGAACAGATCACCCGCATTCTGGAGCTGTACGGCTTCGATCAGGCTGATGCGAATATCCACCTTGGTTATGAGTTCGTGACGTTGCCTGGCGGCATTATGAGCAGCCGCAAGGGCAATGCACCGATGCTGGAGGATGTGCGCAACGCCACCATCGCGCGCGCGCTCGCCGTGGTACAGGAGAAGAACCCGGGACTGGCGCCAGAGGAACAGGAGAAGGTGGCGCGCGATATCGCGATCGGCGCGATCAAGTACACGATGCTCGCCCGCGATGGCAACAAGGTGATCGTGTTCGATCCGGATGAGGCGCTCAGCTTCGAGGGCCATTCGGCACCATACATCCAGTACGCTCACGCCCGTGCCTGCCGCATTCTGGAACGAGCTGGCGTCAGCGATGCCGACGTGCTCGGTGTGCTGGCGGAGACGTCGTTCGCGCAGCCGGTACCGGAGGAGTTGAATCTCCTGCAGCAGATTTCGGCGTTCCCGGAGATGGTCCAACGCGCCGCCACCGAGCACCGCCCACTCCATATCACGAACTACGTGTTTGAACTGGCCAAACGCTTCAATGACTTCTATCACGAGGCACCGGTGTTGCAGGAAGGTGTGGATCCAGCCGTGAGGCAAGCCCGCCTGGCGCTGGTCACGGCAACTCGCATCACGTTGAAGAACGGATTGACGTTGCTGGGTATCGCCGCCCCGGAGCAGATGTAACGATGGTCTATAACTTCCTCCGCACCGCCCGGATGCAACCGATTGCGGTCCCACTCTGGTACGGCTGCGAGGTGCCGGGCACCGACCATGGTGCCATCGCCTTACGTGATGGCCTGGAGCAGCGCTGGCTGGACGGTCACTTCAACAAGCTGTTGCGTCGGCTGGAACCGCCGATCACGATCCCGGTGGAGGACGTTCCGCGCGCCCGGGCGCGACTGCATCAGCGCGACCTCGTCTTCCTGGATGCGATCGATAACGCCAACGAACTGCTGGCGGATGCGGTAGATCAGACAATCAAGCGCGAGCACTTGCCGATCGTGCTGGGCGGCGATCACGCGCTGGCGATGGGATCGATTGCCGGTGCGGTGAGGAATGCCGAGAAGGTGGGTGTGCTCTGGATTGATACCCATCCGGACATCAACACACCGGAGGGCAGCCTCTCCGGCCACATTCACGGTATGCCGCTGGCGGTCGCGCTCGGCACTGCCGCCGATGACCTGCCCCGGTCCAGTAAGCTGGCCGGAACGGTGCCGATGATCCAACCAGACCAAATCGCCTACCTGGGCATCCGCGATATCGATCTGTTCGAGGAGAACACGATCAAACGTCGCGATATCTTCGCTCGCACCATGGACGAGTGGAACGACGACGGCATTATCAACGGACTCGAGGCGGCGCTGGCGCACTTGATGGACGCCGGTGTGGATGCGATCCACCTCTCGTTCGATGTGGATGTGCTTGATCCGGGTATCTTTCCCTGGAACCGGCACGCGGTATCCGGGGGGACTGACGATTCGCGAAGCGAGTCAGGTGCTGCGCTATCTGGGATTGTGGACCGGATTGCCGATCCGCTCGATGGATTTCGTGGAGTTGAATCCGATGCTCGATCCCACCGGGATCAGCACGCAGACGGCTCTGCATCTTCTCGCTACCGCACTCGGCCAACGCATGCTGGACCGAGGCTAGGCGTCAGTCTGCCTCCTACCTGGTACACATCGATCGCAAGTCCTTGAAAAGCCGTGGCAACAAATGAGAAGGCGACCTCCCGAGTAGCGTGGCATGATACGCACATCGCTCAATACAGGGAGATCCGTCATGAAGTTCACATCACATCTCATGGTTGCGGAGGCGGATAACGCCGGTATCGTTGTTCCCGCCGAGGTAATCGCCGCGCTCGGCGGTGGCAATCACCCCAAGGTGACCGTCACACTCAACGGCTTCACTTACCGATCTTCCGCTGCCAAGATGGGAGAACTATTCCTGATCCCGTGCAGCAAGGCGCGCCGTGCCGAAGGAAAACTGGAGGTCGATGTTCCTTACGAGATCGATATTGAGCTGGATACGGCACCACGCGAAGTCGAAGTGCCGGAGGAACTGGCTGCTCATTTCATCGAGAATCCCGCGACGAAGGCTACCTGGGATGCGATGAGCTACTCGAATCAACTTCGGCTCGTCACACCCGCGATGAATGCCAAGAAACCGGAGACGCGTGCTCGCAATATCGAGAAGATCATCGCCCAGCTTTCCGGTTCCTAGCCGTGTTCACCGTTGAGCAGCGCGAACTGATTCGCGATGAGCTGATTGCGTTGGCACGATCCGATACGAGCATTGTCGGAGCGGCATTGGTGGGCTCATCTGCCACGAATCTGCAAGATGATTTCTCCGACATCGATCTCGCCCTGCAACTTGCGCCAGGGGCGGATGAATCGCTGGTGGTAGAGCGCTGGACCCACCATATCTCCAAAACCTATGGACTTGCCCACCACCTGGATGTTCTCGCTGGCAGCACGCGATATCGCGTTTTCCTGCTGCCGGAGTCCTTGCAGATCGATATCTCGTTCTGGGCCAATGATGTCTTCGCGGCGAAAGGTGATCGTTTCCGTCTACTGTTTGGCACACCATCAGAGTCCAGTTCCGCGGTGCCACCGAGCCCGGATCGCCTTATCGGCATGGCGTGGCTGTATGCGCTCCACGTGCGCTCCTCAATCGCGCGCAACGAGCCCTGGCACGCACTGACCTTGCTGGATGACCTGCGCGATCACCTGCTGATGCTGGCCTGTATCCGCCACGGGCTGAATGCGCATGAGCTGCGCGGTGTTGATCACCTACCGGTTGATATTCTGACCCGATTTGCCGATGCCCGCACCAGATCACTGGAAACCCCGGAGTTAAGGCGCTCATTGCGTAGCCATGCGGAGTTGCTGCTCGATGAGGTCGCGATGATCGATCGAGATCTCGCTGTAGCTCTTACCGCACCGATTTATGCAATAAAGGACTATCCATCATGAAAATGCTACTCACCTCCGGTGGAATCACGAACGCGAGCATCCGCCAGGCACTATCTGATCTTCTCGGGAAACCGATTGCAGAATGCAACGCTCTCGCGATTCCCACAGCCACCTATGCGCACCCTATGGCCGGCCCCAAAATAGTCTATCAGTTCATCGCAGGGACACCGAATCCGTCGATGGTATCGCTGGGATGGAGGTCCGTCGGTGTGCTGGAGCTCACCGCATTACCAAGTCTGGGGGAACATCTCTGGCGACCGTGGGTGGAGGATGCGGATGTCCTGCTTGTCGATGGTGGTGATGCACTGTTTCTGGCTCACTGGATGCGGGAGAGTGGTCTCGCTGAACTCCTGCCGTCGTTGAATATCGTTTGGGTGGGTGTGAGTGCGGGCAGCATGGTGATGACGCCACGCATCGGCGCGGAGTTCGTGCAGTGGGCATCACCGAATGGTCGCGATGAGACGCTTGGTCTCGTCGACTTCTGCATCTTCCCGCATCTGGAGTATCCGGGTTGGGAGGGCAACACGTTAGCGGCGGCAGAAAAGTGGGCGGCGGAGATCGGCCATCCCTCCTATGCGATCGATGAGCAGACCGCGATTGTTGTCGATGGGGATAGAGTGGAGATTATCTCGGAAGGATTGTGGGTGCACAAGACCTGCGAACCGCATAGCGGTTCCGCAGAATCCACCGATTGAGCGGAGCGAGATCGATCCAAATTCCAGGATGACGGTCGTGCCGCCTGCGGGCGGATCCCGGGCCACTCACAAGCGCGATATCTGGATCCCAATTCGCCTACGAACGCGCTTGATCGGCCCGGGACTACAAGTCGACGCTACAGTCGATCTCTGGCCAACATCTCCCGAATGCGATCCGCACCACCAGCCAGGCGTTTCGCGAATGGTTTTTCCGGATCAACGACGCGCCAGTAAGGCACCTCGCCGGATTCACTGAACTGCACCAGTAAGCGCTGGACCGTGACCGGGCAGCATTGATCCACGCCATGGTTCGCTGCGATCACTCGTCGTACATCTGCCAGATCACTCCCCTGACCGGATGGTTGCTGACGAATCTCGTCAGCCAGTTCATCTGCCTCCGGTATCACCACGCGTTTGCCATTGCGCACGGTTATCTCGCTCATGATCCAAATCGCTCCTGCAACCGCCGCAGCGTTGCCTCAATTCCCTTCGTGTTCCGACCGGCCATACCGGTCAGATAGAGCATTTTGGCGAACGGCACGTGGCGCACATCCCAGGTCTCGGTGACCTCGGTGGTGCTGGCATCGATGGCCCGCAGTTCGTATCGCCAACGCGCGACCTTGCCGACCTGCCATTCGATCAATCGATTCTCCTCAAACAGAGTGATCGTGCTGGTGGTACGGTATTTCATGCCGAACTGCTTCATGTGCGTGCTGAAGCTATCGCCGAGTTGCACTCGCTGCGGTCCCGAGATGTTCTCGCCGACCGTGCCACTGCCGTCCAGTTCGTGATGTCGGTGTGGATTCGCGATGAGATCAAAGATCTCATTCGCTGGTGCGTTGATTACGGCACGTCGACTCACCTGATTCGCGCGAGCATCGTTCGTTTCAATCATGGAAGTCCCTTTCCCATCACCGCCGTGCGCGGTATTGTGCTGACATGATTGTGGCATGTGAAAGGAAGCGGCATGAACACGGATGTAATCGCCCGGTTGGCCGAAGAGCGCCCCGATGGCACGATGGTTGGGATCTCGTTGCGGGATCTGGATACCGGAGAGACGTTCGCGATCAATGGCGATCACGATTTCCCCAGCGCCAGCACGGTGAAAATCCTCATCCTGGCGGCACTCGCCGAAGCCGTGAAGGATGGCAGGCTTGATCTGGACGACAAGCTGCCTGCCGCTTCGGAGATTCGCCTCACCGGCAGCGGCGTGGTGAACTGGCTGAGTCCTGATCTGGAACTGACGCTGCGCGATCATGCCTGGCTAATGACCGCGATTAGCGACAACACCACCAGCAATGTACTGATGAATGCCATCGGTATTCCGGAAGTCAATGCGGTTGGGGCCAGGTTGCATGTTGGTGGCACGCGACTCGGGCGCAACTTCATGGATCGCAATATCCCACCGGGACCGGCGATGAATCGTGCGGCCGCCACTGGCCTCGTCAATATCCTGACAGCGATCTATCACGATGACATCGCCACACCCGAGCTCTGCGCCTGGATGCGACAGTGCCTGAGCGATCAACAGCATACCGATCGCCTACCCCGGCATCTCCCCGATGGTGTCGAGTACGCCGGCAAAACCGGCTCCGTTGAGGGTATCGTCCACGATTGCGGTGTGCTCAGTGGCAAGAACGGTCGTATCGCCGTTGCCGTCCTGACGCAGGATTTCGCCAATGCCTACGACGCCGAGCGTTTCATTGGTCGTATCGGCACCGCCATCGGAGAATGGGTAGTTTGACCATCCGACGCTGTACATTACGTTAATATGGTAGCGTCGACCCTCGTGGTCGACAACTCGGCACAGCCGAGTAATGATCTGTGGTGTCCGTTGAGGGTTATGAACCAAGGAGGGCCATCCACCAACTCATCCCGGCGAGCATCTTCGCCTCGATCTGGAGAGCCTTGGCATTTCCCAGAATAAGGCTGCGCAGGCCATTCATATACCTCCCCAGAGAGTCTCAGCCATTATCAAGGGCGAGCGCAGTATTACTGCAGATACCGCGCTCCGGCTGGCGCGCTGGATGAACACAACGCCGGAGTACTGGCTTAACCTCCAGCGTAACTACGATCTGAAAGTGGCACAGATGGAAATTGGCGAGCGAATTACGGAAGAGATTACACCGCTGCAACCCGTCGTAAGCTAATCGATCGCGGGAGGGCGCGTACCTCCGCGCCGCCATGGTGCGATCGGCTGCGATGCCGTCCCAACCGGAACTCCGGCTGTCGCCAGTGTATCCAGCACCTGCATACCCAATCGGCTTCGCTGGTTCTCGGCACCAAAATCGAAATAGATATCGTAACGACCTCCGCAAGCATCCTCAATGCCAATCGAGAGGCGATCACCATACCCATTGCGACACTCGACGATCTGATCGATCGCGATCGCGTTCATACCGGTACCATGTCGCGGACACCAGAGAATCCAGTTCTCGGTAATCCAGACATCGGCGATATCCAACTGTTCGCCGAATCGTCCGCCAGCGCTCGCAATAGCGACCTCTGAGAAACTGACATCATCACCAGCGAACGCATCCGCATCGCACCATGGGCGAAAGATAGACGGCACGAACGCCGCTATCTCGGTCTCGATGGCGATGACGCCATACTCCTGCAGAAGATCGCGCCAGATCTCGGCGCGCAGTTTGCCGATGCGGTTGCGAGCCGTACCCTCGAACGCGATGGAGAACGATCCGGTCATGGCCCCATCCCGATACCACATCACCATATAGGGTGGTTGCAATCCGGATGAGAACTGCACCGAACAACCATCGATACGCTCAAGCGGCAGGGCGAAGCCGGTTGGTGTGCCCTCCCCCACGATCAACCAGCGATCGGTGAGGTGCAGGGTGGTGCGAGGAAGAACGTGTTGATGGCGCAGGCTACCCGGGAAACCACCGGCAATGGTCACGCGGGTAGAGGCAATATCGATACCGCGTTCGGCTTTCCAGGCTTTGGGAATCGGAGCAACTGCGCGCACGGAACCGCCTGGCAGCGCCATGGCAACCGACGCGATCGCGCGATCAATACCTCGCAAGAGTTGTTCTGATGTAGCTCCGATTGAGATGGCCATAGCCAATCCTGGTTGCGAATTCGTTGCTTCCTCGCCGAAATTTGCCACAATCATCGGTGAACGTCCACAAGATGCGAACGTACGCAGCTTACTTTTGCGCGACGAGCGAATGCCTCTCAGCTCAGAAATGTCTTCAGGATGAACCCGGCTTCGGGTACATCCCGCTCAACCATATCCGCCAACACGGAGCTCGCATCGTAGGGCACCGAATGCAGAGAGATCGCGATCTCTCCCCGCGCATCGCACTCAATCACTGCGAAGCGAGCACCCAACGACGGATGGCATCCCAGCGCGCCTGGATTGATGTAGCGCACCGCACCGATCACATCCGCCCGCGGGTGATGGTGACCGAAGAAGACGACGTCGGTTACCGGCGCAAAGGCATGATCAAGCTCAGATGGGTCGTTATCTCGCGATACTGGTCCGAATTCACCGTCGTTGATGGCATAGTGCTGGAATCGAAATGTCGTGTTGCCGATCGTCTCATCCACAATCAGCGGCCAGGCGGCCACCGCATCACGCCATTCCTCATTCAATTGCGCGTGCGTCCAGCGCTGGTGGCAGAGTTCGCCATCGCTCATCCAGACCGGCTGGGGATCAGGCAAACCCCGCGCGAACCATTCATCGTGATTGCCCATGAGCAGGGTCATGTGGTCATCGGAGAGCAACAGTTCCAGAACTTCGCGGGGATGCGGACCAATACCGATGGCATCCCCGAGATGGATAATCCGCTGGCAGCCCAGGCTCTTCATGGCAGCGAGTGCTGCAACCGTGGCGGGCAGATTCGCGTGCGCATCCGTGATTACGCCAATTCTCACCTGGGCCATTACCCGAATCGTTGGAGATTTCGCTCGCGCGCCTTCGCGATCTCCAATTCCCGACTTCGAGGCGGCGCAGTAGTCGTCAGACTGTCGAGCAGTTTCGCGGTGGCTGCCGCCACCTCCTCGATAGCCGTCGCGAAGGCGGTTTCGTTCGCCTGCGACGGTTTGGTGCTTCCGCTCACCTTGCGCACATACTGCAGTGCGGCAGCGTAGACATCATCGGTGGTTGCAGGCGGATCGTAATTGAAGAGTGGACGGATATTGCGGCACATCAGGCACCTCGTTGCATTGTCTCGGCGGCATCCTCATCCGGCACAAGCCAGCCCATGCAGCTGGCGATAAATGTGGCCACAGCCGCGACCACCAGCGCCGCTTTCCACGCTAGCATATTGGCTTCCGGACCTCCAGCAGTCACCGTTGTCACACCGATGATCGAGAGCACGGTGCTGGTGACGGCGACGCCAACCGCACCGCCAACCTGACGCTGAACGCTGGAGACCATGCTCGCGCCGGAGAGCTTCTCCCGCTGAATGGTGGCCATGCTGGCGGCCTGATTGGGAAGGAAGAGTCCGGCCATACCTGCACCGATCGTGAACATGATCATACCGATCATCCACAGGGGTAAGTTCGCGCTGGTGAAGAACACCATGGCCAGGATCGCGATGGTCACCGCCAACATGCTGGAACCCATGAGTTTGCTGGGGCCAAACTTCGGATAAATGCGAGCCACGATCTGCGTGCTTGCCACCACCCCAACCGCCTCCGGCATTGTGGCCAGACCAGCATGAAGTGGTGATGCCTGTAGCACCTCCTGCAGGAACAGCGGCACCACAAACAACACGCCCATGAAACCGATCGTGGCGAAGAAGCTGACACGAATGGTGGAGGAAAAGAGCCTATTCGTGAGCAAACGCAGATCGACCATCGGAGCAGATGTCCGCAGTTCGTGCCAAACGAAGATGACCAGAGCGCTGAGTCCACCCAGGCCGCAGATCAACGTCACTGGATTGGCCCAACCCATATCTGGACCCTGCAACATCGCGAACATGGCGGCACCGAGTCCGCCACCACCAAGCACGAACCCGATCCAGTCCAGCTTGCCAGCGGGGATGTCGTCCCGTTCGTCACGCAGATAGCGCCAACCAAAGAGCAATGCGCTGCCCGCCACAGGTACCTTGACGAAGAACGTCCATGGCCAGCTGGCGAACTCCAGAATCGCGCCTCCGAGAATCGGTCCGATTGCCGGACCCAGAATCGTCGCGAACATCAGCACACGACCAACGGAGATGCGCTCGGCGGGAGGGAAAGTTCGGAAGAGCATCGACATGCCGACCGGCACCAGCAAGCCACCACCGAAGCCCTGCACGATTCGCCAAAAAACGAGCTGATCCAGTGTCTGCGCGAATCCGGCGGCAAAGCTTGTGAGGGTATAAACCGCCAGGGAGAAGAGGAAGACGTTCTTGGTGCCGAAGCGATCGGCCAGCCAGCCGCTGGCCGGCATGACGACGGCGAGGCTAACGAGATACCAGACGGTGACGGCCTCTACTTCGCTGGCGGGCACACCAAATTCGCGCCCGAGCGTCGCCAGGGTGACGTTAACGATGGTCGAATCGAGCGAATTGAGCACCATGGCGATGACGTAGACCGTCGCCACGATGTATTTCTGATTACTGGTGAATTGTCGGAACACCAGGTCCTCCCTAACGAGCACAGTGCTGTCGGCGTGGAAACCTCCCGGTAGCAGGGCAGCACCGACGATCGCGTTTAGTCCCGGGACATCTTCGCACAAGTCAACCGGTTAAGGAGCAAACGCGAGTCGTTCACCGCTGGAGAAGACATAGATGACGTACTCGATGACACCGGTGGACGGTGTAATCTCCACCGGAAACGAGCTATCACCGGGAACACTGACACTGTTCTCCTCGGTCTGGTCCATCGCGGTCGGGATGATGAGGATATCCGTGCCACCCGTATCCGTCTGGACTTCAGCGTAGTTGGGTGCGAGTTCATAGGTGCGCGCTTCCAGGTTCGTCACCACCAGTGTGGTGTCCTCGATAACCACGTGTGGCTGTCGCCAGGTGCGCACGCCTTCCGGCGACTGTTCATGCACGAACACCGCCGCGTTGGTCAGCGGCTGACAGCTGGAAGCATCGAAGGTCCGTATCGATTGATTGACGCAGTCCCGGACCTCAAATCGAATGGAGGCGCTGGCTACGGACGGGTTCTCCGACGCAAAATACTGCACCCGAAGTTCGCGATCGGTCTTCCGCGTGCCAATTGTTCCGCTCCACTGCAGCTCGCCGGAATCGATGTCGAGCCATGGCCGCAGTTGGCCAATCCGCACCCAGCTGTCGTCTCGCTGCGCGATAACATGCACCGCGACGGTATCATCCTGACCGGCGACGGTGAGCCGAGCAGTCCAGTCACCTGCCGGCAAATCCGCGAATGAGGATGTTTGACTGGCATCGGTCGCTGCGCTCCAGGAGTCGTCAGTCCGCTCGCCGGTCAGCGTCAGGCCAGTCTCGATGGCCGAATCGTGGCAGCCATCAACGGGATTGCCACCGGATACTTTCAGGCCGGACGCCGCACAGTTCAGCGGTGCGATCGTCAGCGATCGCGACTGCGTCAACGCCTGCCAACCGACGGTGCCCGCGGCAAGCAGCAGCACGATACTGAGTACCGCACAGACAAGCGTTGCCGGTGATCGGCCGCCGCGACCGCGCGCGAACCAAAACGTCCACAATCCAGCCAGGATGGCGTAGACACCAACGACGATCATCAGCGTCAGCTGAGGTTCCGCGGCCGTCTCAATGGGTTGAATACCGGATGAGCGAGCCATATCCAGCATCGCCAAAGCCGCACCCGTCAGAACGACGAGGAGGGTGACGATGATCCCTGCAATGACCCATGGGGAGGAACGATCAGGTGTCTTCATAGGCCAAGCATCGGTTCACAACGGTATTCAGCAGCGATGCCTACTACAACCACTGCCACACCGCATAGCCACCCATACCCACTACAAGGGAGATCACGACCAGAACGGCGATGATGGTATAGACACGGCGAAAGGTACCCGGTGTGCGGGCATCGTAAACGACATCATTGTCACTTGGCGGAGTCTTCAGCGTCATACAGGATCACCTCAGGTGTTTAGTTCTTGTCAATCGCTGGTGCGGATTCGATGAAGTAAATACGAAACGATCGATCCTGACCGGGATCAAATACTGCACGCCAGGTGCCACCCGGCATTGATTCCATCGCTCCGGCCGAGAGTAGCGGATCATCCTCCGTAGCAATGTAAATCGCGGAAACCTGGAGCGGCCAGTTCATCTGCAGTGTCTCGCGATCATTCCCCGGCACGATCCATCGCCACCAGTGCTTGTCATCCACGCTCCAGAAATAGATGCTGCTGCCCATGCGGATAGTGGTATTGGGTCGGGCCAGCTCACAATTTTCCAGAAACTCCTCATCCGCAATAGTGCCGGTCGGGGCAGTGCTGCACTGCCAGGTGGTGACCTCCAGTGTCTTCACCTCGGTGAACGCATTCACCAGCACACCAAGCGTCCAGATACAGGCGATACCACCTACCAACAGGTGGAGTTTCCAGGCAGCGGTAGGACGATAGAGCCAGGTGAAGACGACGAATGCCAGCGAGATCAATAGCCACAGCGAGTGAATCACCAGCACTTTGGTGAACGTGGCGGTTTCGTCCACCGTTCCATACCGAGGATTATGAGCGCTATACCAGGTATCCTGCGCCATCACGATACCGGCGCTAAAGGTAATCAGCAGCCACAAGTAGAACGCGGTCGATCCGCTGGACTGCAGAATCGACTGAACTGGCTGTTCCGTGTTTTCGTGAACGGCTGAATCCGGCATTGCGATGTCCCCTGGCTCCGTTCATTCCATAGTGCCAGAGAATCGGTTCAAGTGAAACCGTCGGTACGCTACTATGTGATCGTACATAAGGGTTTTCGGGTGGAGAGAACAACCATGAATGCGCGACGAAATATCGGTATTGTGTTGGTCGGCTGTCTGGCAGTGGTCCTGACCGCGTGTGGCAATGATCAGGAGGCATCGCCCTCTACCCCAGAACCAACGGTCGTGGCGACACAGGCAACGGTTGTGAAGACGCAGACACCAGTTCCGACATCCTCCGCAGCGACCCCCGTTACTGAGACCACTGCCGTCGCGACGCCGGTAGTCGATGCCTCGCCGCTCGCGGGCACACTGGTGTTGGTTGGGCAGGAGCACGTCGATTTCTATATCTCGAGCGACGGTTGCTACGGTCTCGGTACGTGGCGCGGTTTGCAGCCTGGAGCACAGGTGGTAGTGCGGGACGCGTCCGGCACTGTAGTTGATGTCTCCAACCTGATTGCGTCCACCGATGATGGTTGCGCGTGGACCTTTGAGACATCGGCTCCGAGCGATCGATTCGTGAGCGTCAGCGTGCCGATGGTGCTGGAGCACTGGCTCACAGCAGATGAGGTTGTAAGCGGAAACGTGGTGATTGAACTGCCGTAACGGTTCTCGACTGCTCTCTGGATCGCAACGCTGACGCGTTGCGCGGGTCCTGCGAAACCGTGTTGCGGTTTCGCAGGACCTTTGCGTTTACCAGTGGCGATTGGCACCGCAATAGCGGCTGCCATAGTAGTCACTCCAAAGCCAACTGATGCAGACACCGGTGCTCTCGTTCTCGGCGTGGATGAACTGACCATCACCGATGTAGATACCGGTGTGACTGACACCGGCGCGATAGGTGCCCGCGAAGAAGACTTCGTCACCGGGCTGCAGATCACCGGCATCAACCCAGGCACCGGAACCGTACTGGCCCTCGCTGGCGTGACCGATCTCGACGCCAACCGCGTTGCGAATCACGAACTGGGTGAACCCACTGCAATCGAAGCCGCCCGGGGTGTTACCACCATAGCTGTAGCGGTATCCGAGATATTGCAGGGCAAAATCAACGACGTACTGACCGCTACGCTTCTGTTTGACTTCAGAGACCTGGGGTTTCTTGAACGGAGGATAAGCGATCTCTTCTGGCAGGACTTCCTGCGCGACCGCATTCGTGGCAAGAAGAGCACCGGAGGCAGCCAGTGCGCTGACCGCGCGTTTCGCAAAGAGACGGCGCGAGCATCGTGACGATGTCAGCGGCGACATCGCCGAGTCATATGACGACATGAGGTTATAGATCCTTCCCTCGGTTGTGTACCAAATGCGGTACGTGATCGTTGTCTGTCCGCACCACCAGCCATGGCGTGCCCGGCAGACCCTGACGGTCCCCCAACCGTTTTGGCTACTGTGCGTACACTCCTATCATGTACGTGCACGCTTCGCAGCCAGGCAGGATGCTACCACATCTCTGACCGGCTTGACCAAGTCTTATCCCGATACGGCACCGTCATCACCGCACAACGGGGTACAATAGGCACGTAATTTGGCCTGATCACGGGAGAGGCACCATGGCCTATCGTTTCCTGCTGGAAGTTCCGGATGCGCTGTATGCGCAAGCTAACGCTGTCATTACCGCCGCACCGGATGCGGATATCAACGATGTCCACAACGGTATCGCCGGTCATTTCGATCTCGGCGGCAAAACGATCACACTTTCCGCTCATTCGTTGGATATCGTGACCCGACTGGATGCCTGGATGCAGGATGTGCGAGCCCACGGGGATCAGTCCACGGCAACGTATTACCTCACCGATGGTCGACGACTAACGGTCGGAGAGACACCGGTTGAGGATATCGTTGCGGCGATTCGTCGCGATCAGCCGTGGGTGGAGCGCTTCATCCCCAAGATCGGCGACCACGCCACGCGCACCGGACCCGAGGGCACCGTGGCAGCAGCAGTTGCCACCGCCGAGGCTCGCGCGGCTGGAGTCGCTGTGGTGAATGCGCCAAAGATCGGCAACATCACCATCCTGGCCACCGATGAGCCAACCAATCATCCCGTGATCGACATCGACGATACGAAACTCCTGCATTTGCCCGTGATCGATCTCGCCCGACCAGAACGCGCTTACGGCGAAGTCTTCGGCGCAGCGGTGGTGAGCCGTGCCGATCGCGATGGTCGCGGCGGCTGGAAGTGGCTGGGGGTTAGCTACGATACCGAGCAGGAAGCCCAGTTCGGTTCCGAGCCGGATTACGCCTTCGTCCAGAACGGTCCGCTACTGTTGGCACTAGAGCGCATGGGCCGCGCCTATCCGCTCGATGTCTTCATCAAGATTCCGGCACCGATTCGGTTGCTGGTCACCGACGAGAGCTTCGATGCGATCAAGGCCAATGTGCTGGTACGAAACTGGAACGTCTTCGATGACAGCACCCAGGGCGTGTTCGGTTTCCGAGATCCATTCGGTTACACCTGGTCTATCCATAGTGAGTCATTCGAGAAAGACGCCTAATCCATGCTTGATGCGTATCGCGATCTGATCGAAGGCCTGACCGAGGAAAGCACCACGCTACGCGAGTTGCTCGGCAATCCCGTCAGCGACGACCTTTCCGATGAGGCACTGGCGCTGCTGAAGATCGTCCGCGCTCGCGAGGGTGCGATGGTGGCGCGGGCTCAAAAGGTCATGCGGCATGAGAACATCAATCTGCGATCTATCGAGAACGAACCTGCGGTGTTGGCAGCAGCGGAACTGACTGACACACCGGAGGAGTTGCTGGCGGCCTTCCAGACCGATCGGGGTGAACTGGTGAGCGTGCTCATCAATCTCACACTGAAGGATTGGGAGCGAAAGGTACCACACTACGCCCACGGCGAAACCACGCTCGCGGACGAAGTTGAAGAACACCTGACCTGGGAAGAGGAGACGCTGACGCAGTTCGAACAGGCGCTGGGGTAGTAATGGTTGAGCCGCCAGGCGGAACTCCGGCGGCTCAAGGGGAAGAGAACGTGTCATGAGATCGGTTGGGGAGACCATCTCTCAATGTCACACCCACAGTGTAGAACGTATGTTCGCAAAACGCAAGAGGCGCTGATGCACGGCGAATACAAGACACCTGGTGGCAAACTGGTGGTCGTTGACTTTGATGTGGTCGATGGTCGGTTCAAGAACATGGTCATCAGCGGCGACTTCTTCCTCTATCCCGAGGAGGAGTTGGCGCCGCTAACCAACGCGCTGGAAGGCGTGGATATCGAACTGGACGACGAGAGCTTCACCGAGCGCATTCGCATGGATCTGCATCCGGAGACCGAGCTGATGGGGACTTCTCCGGAAGGCATCGTCATTGCCGTACGACGGGCGTTGGCAGGTGATGAAGCATGAGTGACCGCACCGAACCGACCGCCGCCCAACTCGCCGATTGGGATACCCGCTTCAAGAGCGTGACCTGGACCCTGCTTCCCAATCCACCGCTCGCACCGCGGGCGCAGAACGCGATGGATGAGGTACTGCTGGAGGAGATGGCTGCTGGCCGACGTGGTCCGCATGTTCGCTTCTGGAACTGGCAAAGCAAGGCCGTCATTATCGGCCGCTTTCAGAGCGTGAAGAACGAGGTGAATCAGGACGCTGCCGCCGAGGCTGGTATCACCATCAGTCGCCGCATGACCGGCGGCGGAGCCATGCTGGTGGAGCCGGAGGGCGCTATCACCTACACCATCGCCGCACCGGAATCACTGGTGGCGGGGATGAGCTTCGCCGAGAGCTACCAGTTCTTCGATAGCTGGGTGTTGGGAGCGCTGCGTGAACTGGGTGTGGATGCCTGGTATGTGCCGCTGAACGATATCACCAGCTCTGGGGGGAAAGTGGGCGGTGCCGCGCAAGCGCGCAAACATGGGATTGCCCTCCACCACACCACCTGTGCCTATTCGATGGCCCCAGGAATTCTCACCAGCATCCTCCGCATCGGCAAAGAGAAGTTGAGCGATAAAGGTGTGACCAGTGCCGACAAACGGGTTGGGCCGCTGCGCCAGCAAACCGACCTTGATCGCGATGTGATCATCAATCACATGATTGAGTACTTCCGCAGTCGCTATGGATTGCAGAGCGATAACTTCCGCGCCGAAGAGATGATACGTCTCGATCAGTTGGTCACCGAGAAATACGATACGCCGGAATGGGTCTACGCATTGCCATAATTCCTGTCAGCCTGGCGTCAATCACGCCGTACTTATGTTGCCGATGCCAGGGCTCTCCTACTAGACTAGGTTGAAGGGTTCTCCGGATCATGAGCTAGCAACGGCAAGAGGTGGGGAGTGGGAATTCGGCGCGTCATTCACGTAGTGACGATGGTGGCTGTGACATTGGCCCTGGTTTTGACCACGGCGATCCCGTTTGCCTCCGCCAAACCACACGCCGGCATGAGCGCGGAAGAGTATCTCCGTTATCGCCCCAACGAACTCGGATTCGTTCCCGTTCTCATGTATCACAATATCGTCGCCGAGGATGCCTATCAGGATCCGAGGGTCGATCCCTTCATGTATCGCACCTATGACCAGTTCTGGAACGATATGCTCTGGCTGTATGAGCATGACTTCTACCTGGTAGGTATGAATCAGGTTGTCAGCGGTACCTATGACATCCCGCTCGGCAAACACCCGATCGTGTTCACCTTCGATGATGGTTCCAGTCTTCATTTCTCGGCCCAACTGGGCGACGATGGCGAACTCATTATCGACCCGAATTGCGCCGTCGGGCTCATGGAGCGGTTCTACGAGCAATATCCGGATTTCGGACGCGGCGCTCACTTCGGTCTCGTGCCATGGCACAAGTTCTCCTGGCCTCAGTTTGAGGAGGATGATCTCTTCGAGACGAAGGTGCAGTGGCTGATCGACCACAACTACGAGATCGGCAATCACACCCTCACGCACGATGATCTGACCGCGATTGATCTGGATGAGTTCGCCCGGACGATTAGCGGACCGGCCATCTGGGCCGATGAGTTCATGGGGGCCGACCATCCTATGAACGCAACTCGGGTGCTGACCTTGCCCTTCGGTATGTATCCAACGGAGGAGGATCAGCCGGAGCGGGTGGATATGCTCGCCAACGGATTCGATTACGATGGCTACCATATGCAGCTCACCGGTGTGCTCCGTCTCAATGGAGGCTCAACCCGCAGCATGTGGTCCACGAACTGGAATCCGTTCGCGCTGCCTCGCATACCGGTACAGGATGACGTTTTCGACGAGTTCAAGAGTGTGGTGCTGGAGGATCCCGGTCGGTACTACGCCACCGACGGTGATCCGGAAACGGTAACCATTCCCTGGCCATTATCCGAAGGGCTGACGGGCACCTTGAATAGAGATGCGATCCGTGACGCCGGGCTCGACCTGGTGAAGTACGATCCCCGCGATGGTCACATCTATAAGCCGGATCGTCATCACAAGATGACGCGTCAACCGTCCAGTCTCGATGTCCGCCGGTACGTGCACGACTGCTAAACCCTGAGCCGTAGAGGAACGCGTGCGTATACTAGGGGAAGTGACGCTCATGCGTCCTTTCGCTTCTCACTCACACAGACCTGGTCTGTGACTCATACACAGGATGCTCCACTATGGCAACCGCATCGGCTGCACCCCATACTCCAACCGCCAAGCCGGCCGGCGAACGCAAGATCGTGGTCGCAAAGGAACTCGGCTACTGCTGGGGTGTGCGACGCGCGCTTGATATCATCGAAGATGCCGCCTCACCGGAATCCCGCGTCGCCCCCATTGGCGATATCATCCACAACCCACAAGTGGTGGAGCGACTGCGCAGCCACGGTGTGGAAGGCGCGCAATCGGTAGATGAAGCCAAGGGACGCGGCTTCTCTCGCGTGGCCATCACCGCGCACGGTATGGGTCCACATTTGGCCGAACAGGCCAGCACCAATCACATGGAACTGATCGATACCACCTGTCCGCTGGTGATTAAGGTGCAACGTTTGGCGCAGAAGCTGGTACGCCAGGGCTACTTCATCGTCATGTACGGCGATAGCTATCATCCCGAAGTGAAAGGGGTGCTGGCCTGGGCAAACACGTCCAAGAGCTGTGCCGCCAAGCATATCGAGGATCTTCCCTGGAACGCCCCGCGGGGAACGCATACACCCGACGCGATTGTGCCGCCACGCAAGGTCGCGTTAGTGAGCCAGACCACCAAGAACATCGCCGAACTCATGGAGTTCAGCGCCGAGCTGCAAAAGATGGTCATGCCGGAGGGCGGCGAGTTCCGATTGTGCAATACGATCTGCGAACCCACCACCGAGCGCCAGAACGCACTGAAGGAACTGACCAGGGACGCGCATGTGATCCTGGCCATTGGCGGCAAGAAGAGCTCCAATACCGCTCGTCTGGCCGATGTCGGCAATCAGATGGGTGTACCCAGCTACCACATTGAGCGACCAGAGGATATCCGTCAGGAGTGGCTGGAAGCCGTTGGCGATGGCAATGTCGGTATCACCGCCGGTGCATCGACACCGGATGATGTCATCCAGCAAGTCGTCGATTACCTCGTGGCCCGCGGCTATTCGGAGCCCGAGGGTGGCATCCGCCCGGTTGATCCCGACTACGTGCCGTCATTCTGAGATCGCGCTGCGCGCAATCTCAGAATCCCAGGCGAAGCCGGTCCAATGGGTTGCCCGCTACCAATCTTCCCGGGCGGTTACGCTGCGAACGTCTTTATCCACTTCCACCATACCACCGCTGACGGTATCGCCAGGACGCACATCATCACCGCCAGCGGGATGCTGCCACCCGTTTCATGCCGCAACCATAGACTCAGCGACATCGCGGCAATCGCCACCAGCATGCAGGTGGTGAAACCGACAATGGCGGGAACCAGCATGCCCGCCAGCGGCTGACGATTCCAGAGCAACACAATCGTGAGAAACGAGAGCGGGATGACGAAGGCGAGATCCAGGTACCTGATCAGCCAGAACAGCGCTGGCATCTCGGCGGCGTCACCATCCAGACCGTTCACGCTTGCCCGGACAACCTGCGCCAGCCACATCAGCAGGAACAACCCAGCCTGCACACCGAGCACCCACTGGGTACTGATCCTCCAACTCGTGGTGACCATCGGTCGCACAGTCATCCATGCATTCAGCGACAACCCAACCAGCGTGGTCGCCAGAGCGGTGATGCCGAAGTAGAGCAGCATGTACTTCGCGACATTGCCTTCCGGATAACGACTGTACTCCTGTGGGAGCACCACGGTCACGAAGGTATAGATCACGAACAGCGCCAATCCGGAGGTGATGGCTGCGGCCATTCCCCGGACCGTATCCACCACAACCAGCCACTACCCAACAGTCCCACCCCAACGGCAATCATCACCACATCGCCACCCTTGTACTGGACGATGGCATTGTGGCACATATGAAACCGAACCAGATCAATTCCGAGCGGCCCAATGGCAGCAGCGACGAAAATACCGACTGCCGTCAGGACGCATATCCACGCAGATAAACGCTCCCTGCGCGTACGCTCCTCCGCGGTCCACCACAATGTGTCCGCAGCCCAATTTGTGCACAGAATCAGAGCGACATTGATGGTTAGGGCCACCGATTTCGGCATTCCTGCGCCAGATCATGACGGTTGCGCGGTTTCCAGCGCCGGAGCGGGTGGTTCTCCTGACTTGCGCACTTTCAAATGCTAGGTACGATCATTCCACTGACCATTGACTCGCCGGGTATCTTGAATATGTCGCAACAACGCGAATCCAACACCGACTCAAGCCGACATGCCCACGCGCGCAATAGCGCCAGCTTTGCTCCGGACTGGCAGACCGCAGTCGATGAAGTGCTGCGCAATGTCATGTGTAGCGATGATGCAAAAGTCGCACCAGAACTGGTGGTCATGTTCGTCTCCGCAGCCTGGAGCGATGCCTATCAGGCGATCGTTGATCGCGTCCGCACGACAACAAGCTGTCGCATGCTGATCGGATGTTCAAGTTCCGGTGTCGTTTCCGGTTCCGCCTGCCACGAATCCGCACCCGGTATCTCGTTGATAGCGCTGTGGTTGCCGGATGCGATGTTGACACCGTGGTACCTTGATGCCGTTCCGGATCGCTGGCCATGGCCGCAACCGGCTACACCTGAGAATGTCCGTGGCATCATGCTCTTCTCCGACCCCTATCGCACCGATGCGCAATCGACGTTGGTGGAACTGCGGAAGACATGCCCCGGCGTCCCGATGGTCGGAGCGCTGGCCAGCACCACCCGCGCCGATCGGCGATCCTGGGTGTTCCTGAACGATACCGTCTACGATCACGGTGCCGTCGCGTTGACGCTTGAGGGTCCGTACGATCTGATGGTGACGGTCAGTCAGGGCGGTACGCCCATCGGCGAAATCTGGACGGTGACGGAAACCGATCACAACCAACTGCTGACGATCTCGAATCGACCGGCGCTGGATGTGCTGCACGATACGCTGGACGAGATCGCTCCCCTTGGCTTTGGTGCCAACGATATGCTGATCGGATTTCCGATGGATGAGTATCAGGATACGTTTGAGCGCGACGATTTCGTTGCTCGCGGTATCCTCGGTGCCGGCAACCAGACGGGTTCGATCATGGCCGGCGGCATTCCCCGGTTGGGCCAATCCATTCAGTTCCTGGTGCGTGATGCGCACCGGGCCTCAGTTGATCTACACCAGAAACTGGCCGAGCTCCAGGAGCTGGATATCCGTATCGTTGGTGGCATTCTCAGCACCTGCAAGGGGCGGGGCACCAGCATGTTCGGTCGGAACGATCACGATTCCGCCGCTGTCGCCCGGGCGCTCCCCGATGTCCCGGTGGTGGGGTTGTACTCCGGCGGCGAACTTGGTCCGGTTGGCGATGTGCCCGCGTATAACGCGTTTGCCGCTGTGCTCGGACTGATTGTGGAACGGACCGACTAGCGGTCCGAGATGAGATTATCGTCGCGTGGCAATCACGAGCGCGGCGCCACCGAGCGTGGACGCTCCGACACGATTGGCGATACGCATTGCCCGCGGTGTCTGCAGGAACTTGCGTGCATAGCTCGCCGCGATGACCCAACTACAGTCGGTGAACATCATCACCAACAAGCAGGTCAAGGCGATCGGAATCCACACTCCCAGCGTGAATGGCTGGGTTCCGATGAGCGACGGCAGCAGTGCCAGATAGAAGACCATGATCTTGGGATTGCCAATGGTGAGCGCCATACCTGCCGCAAACATCGACCACGGATTCTGCCGCTTCGGCAACGTATCCTCGTGTTCCTCGGTGTGGGCGGGTTCGCGCCACATCTTGATCGCCAGGTAGACGAGATAGGCGATACCTGCCCACTTGAGCACCTGAAATCCGGTGTAGAACTTCTCCGCCAGGGTTGCCATACCGGCCAGCGATACGGTGAGCCACATCACCTCGCCGATCCACATCGCGGCCAGAAAGGGCATGATATCGCGCCAGCCATTGGTGATCACACGGGATACCAGCGCGGCGACAGATGGTCCCGGAGTACCGGCATTAATAAGCAGCGCTCCGGCAAATGTCGCGAGTGTGATGAGTTCCAAAGATGAGACCTTCCTTCGCCGTATGCTCGCTGTGCTGATGGTGCAGGTGGCATGGCGTCTTTACCGGCGCATGCCGACACAATCTACCCTGGGGAGATTCCCAGTTTATTCGGTGGAGTAGGACGCTATGTCCAATTACGCCTTAGGCGGCGCGGTGAAGAAGATCACGGAGAGTGGCGATGTCCGTAAGATCTCCCAGTGCTGCAAGAATGCTGGAATCCACGCAGAGTACTTCCAACCCGACAGGATCACCAGCAGCATCAACATCTATATATACCGTGCGGGAGAGAGTGATAGTCGATGCCACTTCTGTATCGGACAACCGAATGTAGATCGCATCAGCATCGTGATCCCACGTAATTCGTGTGTCTGTCATCCTTCACCTCCCTTCAATCGTACTACTGTGATCACTATACCGATTCCATCGTCCTCTCGAACAACTACCCGGATATGTCCTTCCTCGCATATCCAAAGTCCGTCTTCATCAACGCGGCTTTCTCCGATGCGCAGTACTAATTCAACGTCAGCCTTCACAATCTTGCGTTGACTCATCCGCGCGACTGTGTGATTGGTATAACGAATTGAGACAAACTCAGGCATACCTCGCCTCAGGGGCTTTTATCGTGACATCAATGCCAAGCGTTAGTATATTTTTGCTGATAGTGTACGTCTTTTGATCTCCCCCTTGATTCGGCACGACACGAGCCCAACCACGTGATCTCTGGAGAATATCTATGGGCACTGAGTTTCCTTCCAGGATTATTACGGAGCGCTTCTCCTATGACGGCGGCCGAGAGGTAACGGTGTCTGTGCCATCAGAGCAACCGGAAGCCATCGTCTACGCCGGTGATGGCCAGCTGATCGCCCAGTGGGGTGCCCTCCTGCGTGAAGCGCCACCAACGATGATCGTCGGCGTTCATCGCACATCCGCCGAGGATGATATGGTGCGCATCCGGGAGTACTCTCCCGTCTTCGACGAGGAGATTTTCGCCGCCCATGAGCGGTTCTTCACGGAGGATGTTCGTGGTTGGGTCGAGTCCGAGTTCGGAGTTCACCTTCCACCGGAGCGAACGGCTGTCTGCGGCGTATCCGCCAGTGGCGAACTCTCCCTGGCGCTGGGTCTTCGGCATCCCGATCTCTACGGTCATGTCTTCTCGATGTCGCCGGGCGGCGGCTACCATCCACCAGCACTGATGCCGAAACCATTACCACGCATCTATCTCACGGCGGGCACACTGGAGCCGTTCTTTCTCGAGAACGCAACTCGATGGGCAGATGCGCTACGAGATGCCGGAGCCGATGTCCGCATGACCGAGCGCTATGGAAACCATGGTGATCCGTTCTGGGCGGAGGAGTTCCCGAGGATGGTGCAATGGGCGTTTGGACGATCGGCTACCTGAACGTTCACACCAAACCCTCCAATCTCGTACAATAGACCTTGCGGCGTGTTATGGGTGCGTATGGTACCGACCCGCCCTGCCACCAGTGCTCACTGTGCGGAGGTTCACCTTCTTGTTTCGCCCCCTTTCTGCCCTGTTCGGATTCTTCAGCCGCGATCTCGGTATCGATCTCGGCACCGCCAACACGCTCGTTTACGTGCGTGGCAAGGGCATCGTGATCTCTGAACCCTCCGTTGTTGCCATCGACAAATACACCAAACGCGCACTCTGGGTCGGCATGGAAGCAAAAGCCATGGTCGGCAAGACTCCGGAGAGCATCATCGCCGTCCGACCGCTGGAGGATGGTGTTATCGCCGATTTCGACACGGTCGAGATGATGCTGCATCACTTCATTCGCAAGGTCCACATGCAGCGCCTGATGGCGCCGCATCCGCGCGTTGTCATTGGTATTCCAAGCGGTGTCACCGAAGTGGAGAAGCGCGCCGCCAAGGATGCTGCGCTCAGCGCTGGCGCGCGTGAGGCCTATACGATCGAGGAGCCGATGGCGGCCGCGATCGGTGCCGGTCTTCCTATTAACGAACCCGTCGGTAGCATGATCGTCGATATCGGTGGTGGCACCACGGAAATCGCGGTCATCTCATTGGGTGGTATCGTGGTCAATCACAGCCTGCGCGTTGCCGGCGATGAGATCGACGATGCCATCATTCACTACGCTCGCCGCGATCACAATCTCGTGATTGGTGAACGGACCGCCGAAAACGCCAAGATCGCCGCCGGCTCCGCCTATCCACTGGAGGAAGAGGTGCGTGTCATGCTACGCGGTCGCGATCTGCTCACCGGTCTGCCGAAATCAGTCGAGGTGAGTTCGGTCGAGATTCGCGATGCCATTAGCCAACCACTGAACACGATCATTGAGCTGGTGAAGACCAGCATCGAGGAGACTCCACCGGAGCTCGTCTCCGACATCATGGAGAACGGCATCACCCTCGCCGGTGGTGGCGCTCTGCTGATGGGACTGGATCGCCGCCTTCAGAGCGAATTGCGAATGCCGGTCCACCGCGCCGATGATCCCCTCACCTGTGTGGCGCGCGGTACCGGGAAGGTGGCGGAAGCCCTGCATCTCTATCAACGCGCACTCGCCAGTGGTCAGGAGCTGCGCCGCGGATAGCACCGCGGGCAGAAGCCTATGAGACGATTTCCTTTCAAACGACTCGCGATCGGGATCGGCTTCTTCGCCATCTTCTGTCTCGGTATATTGCTTATGGATAGTCGCAGCCTGCTGGATCCGCTCCGCAGCGGTCTCGGTGTTGTCTTGAATCCGGTGATCACGCAGCTGCAAAGCATCGGGCGATCAGCGGAACCCAGCGATCCCATTGAGATGCAGCTGGCCACGGTTCAGGCCGAAAACGCCGCCCTGCGCGAGGAGAATATGCTCCTCCAGGGCAGGATCGAGGAATATGAGGTCCTGGAACTCACCTCGCAGATTCAAAGCGACTATACCGATCGCCAGACATTGCCTGCCAAGGTGTTGGGCACCGACCCGGATGGACTGCAGCAAAAGATCATCATCAATCGCGGTTCCAATGACGGCATCCGGGAGGGTATGGCCGTGACCACGGCCAGCGATGACGAGAACGGCCGCGGTCTCCGCTTCATCGGGCAGGTGGTGAAGGTGGAGGAGAATAGATCCACGGTGTTGCTAATCACGGACGCAAATGCTTCGGTTGGTGCGCGCATGTATAACTCCCGTGCCGACGGAATTCTGTATGGCAATGGTCGTGGTACCACCACGCTGACCCTCCGTCATGTCAACAAGAATGTGACACCGGTAGAGAACGAATGGATCATGACCTCCGATCTCTTCGAGAGCGAGACCGCCCAGGTGCCCGGAAATATCCCGATCGGCTGGGTGGTTGGCGAACCGATCGAGAATCCACAGACAAACGAATTGGAGTTCACGGTGCAACCGGACGCGGATTTTAACGACCTGGATACCACGGTCTGGATTGTGGTGCCGAATGACTAAGTCATCATTTGATCCTCGTCTGGCACTGAGTGTTGTGGGTGGCAAGCTTACTGGCACCGCCATTCGATTGGTGGGACGTGGAGGAGGAACCGCCGCACCGGGATTGGTCGCCGACAAGGTCGATACCGGTCTCCTCACCAAGCTGAGCGCGCAACTGCCACAGGGCGCGGTGCTGGTGGCAGGAACCAATGGCAAGACCACTACCACTCGCATGATTGCCGATATCTTTCAGGCGAATAGCTGGCAAGTCGTCCATAATCGCTCCGGTTCCAATCTGGTGCGCGGCGTGGTGGCGGCGTATCTGGGGCAAAGCACACCGGGGGGTCACATTCGTGGCGATATCGGTGTGATCGAGGCCGATGAAGCCGCGATGCCGGAACTGGTGCGTCGGATTCAACCACAGGTGATCGTGCTCAACAATCTCTTCCGCGATCAGCTCGATCGTTATGGCGAGCTGGATACGATCGCCAAGTCGTGGCAGAAGGTGGTGGCCCAGCTTTCGCCGGAAGTCACGCTCATCGTCAATGCCGATGATCAGACACTGGTGGCACTCACCGATAACACACCGGCTACGCGCATCTGTATTGGTCTGAACGAAGCACATCACCGCCTGGAGTCCCTTCCTCACGCCGCCGATGCCGCGGTTTGCCGTGTCTGCGGTGCCGATCTCGAGTATCGGGCGCTCTATCTCTCCCATCTCGGCGAGTGGTATTGCACCGGCTGCGGTCGCGAGCGACCATCCCTCGCGTTTGCTGCTGGCGATATCGCGCTCCACGGCGATCGCAACAGCGAGATGACGGTGACGGCCACCGATGGCGCCCATCGGCTGACTGTAGGTGTCCCTGGTCTCTATAACGCCTATAACGCGCTCGCCTCTGCGGCGGTTGCCCGCGCTTTTGGGGTACCGTGGGATGTGATCACATCCACGCTAACCGGGTTCCAGAGCGCCTTCGGTCGGATCGAACGCATTCAATACCAGAATCGCAGCATCACGCTTGCCCTCGTCAAGAATCCGACCGGTTTCAACGAAGTGCTCCGCATGCTCACCGCCGAAACCGGTGCGCTGCGGCATCCGACGATAATCTGCATCAACGATCTCGATGCAGACGGTCGCGACGTCAGCTGGCTGTGGGATGTCGATTTCGAGCTACTGGCCGAGGGGACGGGCGATCTGTTCACGACCGGTATCCGCGGTGCCGATATGGCAAATCGCCTCAAGTACGCCGGCGTGCCCTTGACGCGGATTCATCCGCTATCTGACGATCTGGCGGCCGCGTTCGATGCATTTATCCAACAGGTACCAGAGGGTGCATCCGCCTATATCCTGCCGAGCTATACCGCCATGCTGAGATTGCGCAAGACACTGGCAGACCGCGGTATCGTCCAGGAATTCTGGGAGCAGTAAGCATGACCATGCAGATCACAATCGGCTGGCTCTATGGTGCCAAGATGAATATCTATGGTGACCGCGGCAATGTGGTGGCGCTGCAACAGCGCGCCCGTTGGCGTGGCGTTGATGCCCAGGTTCAGGAGATCGGTATCGGCGAGCCCGTGCCCGCAGGTATCGATATCTTCTTCTGGGGTGGTGGTCAGGACCAGGAGCAGGTAGCGGTGGCGAAGGACATCGCCGGAGCCAAGGGCGAGGCGATCCGCGAAGCAGTCGAACGTGGAGCCGCACTCCTCTCGATCTGCGGCGGGTATCAGCTGCTGGGACACGGATATCAACCGCACGATGGAGAGATGCTGGGAGGTATCGGTGTATTCGACGCGATCTCGACCGCTGGTCCAACCCGATTCATTGGCAATGTGACGATCGAGAGCCCACGGTTCAACACACTGGTGGGATTCGAGAACCACAGCGGTCTGACCACACTCCAGGGCGATTGCCAGCCGCTCGGTAAAGTCGTTCACGGCCATGGCAATAACGGCAGGGATGGCACCGAGGGCGCTATCTATAAAAACGCGATCGGCTGTTACCTGCACGGTGCATTACTCCCGAAGAATCCGCACCTCACCGACTGGTTACTACAGTCCGGACTGCGACACAGATACACGGAAGTGGATGATTTAACGCCGCTAGATGATGCTCTCGAGTTCTTGGCACATGAGAATGCGTTATCACGTTCACGAACACAAACTTAACCATCTTTACATGCGCCTCACAAATGATAAGATTTTGTAGACGGCCGAAGAAAGCCCACGAATCAAAATTGCGTAGTAAAATGTGGATTCACGCCCGGTAGTGACGAGAGTCTCTGCTCGGAGAACCGATACCGATCGAGCATGACCCATGCGATGACCTTCATCCGCAGGGTTAGTAGTAAGGGATACACAACGATGTTCAATCTGGATAACGTAGATTTGCAGGTCCTGAAGGAACTTCAGGAAAATGGCCGCGTCACGATGAAGTCGCTGGCCGAGCAGGTTGGATTGTCATCGCCAGCGATGATTGAGCGCGTCCGCAGGTTGGAAGAGCGCCACATGCTGGTGGGCTACCGCGCATTGGTGGATCCGAAGGCGGTCGGCCGCAGCCTGACCGCGCTGATCAACGTCTCGTTGGACCGCAATGATTACGATGTCTTCCTGGAGCGCCTCTCCCAGCAGTCTGCTGTGGAGGAATGCCACCGTGTGACCGGCGATCAGGCGTTTGTGGTGAAGGCGCACGTCGCCAGCACCGAGGATTTGGAGAACCTGATCGATCATCTGCAGGAAGCCGGCGCCAAGTGCAGCACGAACATCGTGCTGAGCACACCGGTCGCGCACGCCGCGATCATGCCGCCGGATGGTTCGGTGACGGAGAAGAGCCGCGCCACGCGCCGCCGCCGTCGCACGCGCCAACAGCGCATGGCCGATACGGGTCTGTAAAAAACCAACAGTTGAGGGCGCCGAGTTCGGCGCCCTCAACTGTTGCGGCGGGATCAGTGAGCCAATCTCCCAGGCCGCAATGCCCACATCCGTCGTCATGCAGAGCCCCGAAGGGGCGTGGCATCCCCGCGCGAAGCGCACCGCCGAAGGCGGCTGGGAGCCAGCCACACGTACGCGGGGTTCACCCTCTACTCATACCAGTTCCATGCAAGATCGTTCCATCGAGGGTTCATCTCTTCGATTAAGGCGATCTTTTACCCCCGTGATTTACCTTTCACATACTTCTCAAATGCGATCGCATCATCCATACGGGCAAATTCGGCATAGTAGACAAGACGGTCACACGCATACTGCGCGGTAAATGCCTTTGGGTGCTCCTGATATTTGTGCTGCCAGACGCGTGCATGCAGGTCTGAAGTGACACCCGTATAGATAGTGCGGTTCTTGTTCGCCATGATGTAGACGAACCGTACCTTGATTTGCATCTCAACTACACCAGCAGCAATGGCTCGGATTCAGTGGTGAAACTATAGCGTGTTGGCATGGCATCTCAAGCTGCCTTCGGCAGTTGCGCTCCGCGCGGGGATTCTTCGCCGCTACGCGGCTCTGAATGACGGCGGGTATGTGTCATCTAGAGCACTCTTCAGAGGTATTGACAAGTGGGCACAGGTGGTGTTCGCTTG
>JAMLHR010000034.1 GCA_023957015.1 Thermomicrobiales bacterium
CTGGGATCCGAAAGAGTCTGATCTGGATTTCCTCTTTGATATTGGCGAATACGATCACACCGCTGGTCGACGTTCAATGATGCTTTCAGCTGGACTTGAGCGGCTCTTTGGCGAGAACTTCGATTTGGTGTCACGTCCGGCGATTCGACGGCCTGAGTTTCGGGTGGCCGTTGATAGAACGGCCATACCCATCTATGAACGCTAAAGTTCGCTCAGGCCTCCTCTTCCTCCCACAGTGTTCGCATCTCAGTTGATTCCACCAGCACATCCTCCAATCTACCGATTGCCCCGATCTCCCCGCCCTTCATCACCACCACCCGATCCGCCTGTTGCAGCACGATGCGGCGGTGGGAAACGGCCAGGATCGTCAGGTCCGGCAGTTTCTGGAGTCCTTGCCACAGCGCCCGTTCCGTTTCGATATCGAGCGCGCTGGAGGGATCGTCGACAACCAGTAGCTCGGGAACTGTCACCAGCGCCCTCGCGACGGCGATGCGTTGAGCCTGTCCGCCGGAGACCTGTAGCCCGCGGGTGCCGACCATCGTTTCCAGTCCGTCGGGGAACTGCGCCAGATCGGCATCCAGCATTGCGAGGTGAACGGCCTCCCGTAGATGGTCATCATCTACATCCCGACCGAGCAGGATATTCTCGCGGATTGTGCCACTGAACAGGCGCGGAACCTGGGGGACATATCCCAGAGACAGCTCCCTCACCGGGTTGGTGATGCGATTGCCATTACGCGTCAAGTGCACGCCATCCGTCGGATCGAGACCGATGAGCGCCCGCACAAGGTTGGATTTGCCTGCACCGATACGGCCAGTGACGACGGTGACCTCTCCGGGGCGGAGGGTGAAGGTAGTGGTGGGTGTGATTACGTGCAGGTCGGCTGATGGATGGATTGTACGGGAAGATTCCGTTCCCTCACGAGGCGGACACATAGGTCCGCCACTACGGATCTGCGCGGGAAACTGACCGGTGAGATACAGCGGTGTGTGATCGACGATCGACATATCGGCGGGTTTTGCGGTGGTCATCTCCTCCATGCGTTCAAATGCCACTCGCGCGGCGGCTATTTGGGCGAGATAGTTGCCGAGATCAACTGTGATGGTGGTGACCATCCCGAACCAGGCGGTGAACAGCACGAAATCCGGGACGGTGAGTTCCCCGTTGCGGATGCGCGAGGCCGCCAGCAGCATCACCAGGCCAGTACCCAGTGCAGATGCGTTCCTCGATATTCCCTCAACCAGTTGGGTTAAGGCGCGATCTCGCAGGGCTGCACCGCGTCGGGCGGTCGCCAACTCTGCGATATGCTGCACTGCACGGTCCCTCGCACCCGCTAGCTGAATTGCCATTCCCACGGCAATCACATCGCCGACGGCTGAGGTGAATTGGCTGGTGGCTTCGCTGCTGCGTCGGCGTAATCTCGCCAGTCGTTTACCGGCGAAACGCGTGCTCAGGATGATCGCGATCGTTGGCGTGACGGTGAAGATCGTGAGTGATGCATCGATCCAGAGCATGACACCGAGCGCACTGCACGCGATCAGCACCTGGGGTACGATCTCGTTGGTCCAGTCCATCGCATCCTCGGCCAGGTAGGCGTCATCGCGGAAGCGGCTGATCGTATCACCAACCGAGCGCTGGAGGGCGATGCCACCCGGTATTGCCAGCAGAATGCGGAGCAAGTTGCGGCGCACCACACCGCTCATCCGGAATCGCATCGCGATCTCGGTACGACCAGCAACCAGCCAAAGCACGGCCTGCCCGAGCCCCAGACCTGCGAAGCCGAGGACCAGAAGCCGGACTCCCTCTTGATTACCAGCATCGATACCGGAGACAAGGCGGGAGAGGAGTATGCCGTAGAGTAGTGTTGAGAAGTTCAGCACCGCCCAGAAGAAAGCGTGCATGAAACAGATGCCGGGTGCGTACCGGATCAGGGTGGTGAGGTAGTGTCGCATGGGTTGGGCGGTCATCGATCCACCTCCATGTTCGTATGCGCGAGCAGGTGGCTGAGGTGCGATTCCGGGTCGGTCATCAGCACAACACGATCGCCGTGTTCCACCACCCTCCCCTGTTCCAGCACCACGATCTCGTCGGCGATCAACATGGATTCGAGACGGTGCGCGATGACGATGGCAGTGCGACCATGGAGAATGCGGGCGGAGGCTCGGTGGAGCGTGCGCTCCGTTGCCGGATCAAGCCTGGAAGATGCTTCGTCCAGAATGACGATGTCCGGATCATGCAGCAGGATACGCGTGCAAGCGATGAGCTGGGCCTCGCCGGCGGAGAGCGGCAGACCGCCGTGCCCCAGCAGGGTGTTGAGTCCCTCTGGTAATCGCGTATACCACTCCTCCATTCCAACTTCATGGAGCAGCGCCACCAGCCGATCATCACCATATGTGGGGTTGAACCAGGTGAGATTGTCGCGCAAAGTCGCGTGAACAATCCGCACATCCTGGCTCATCACCGCGATCCGTGAGCGCAGTTGATCGAGTGGCACGTCACGAAGATCGATATCGCCGACCATGACCGCTCCCTTGTCGGGATCGATCATCCGGCAGATTAGGCGCGTCAGAGTGGTTTTACCGCTGCCGGTTCTGCCAACAATACCGGTCACCCGCCCTGCGGGAAATGTGAGGGAGACGTCATGCAGAACAGGTATCTCCGGATTCCAACCGAAGGTGACATGTTCCAGGCGGATCGGTTGCTTGCCGGTGGGGAGATCGTGTGAACCAGTGTCCGGAAGCCGCGACTGCTGATTGAGCAGATCGACAACGCGGCGGACGCTGGCATCCGCCTGCTGCACATCCTGCAGTTCATTGCGAATCTGCTCAATCGGCGTGCGGAGCATCAAGGTGTAGGAGAAGACGAGATAAACCTCGCCGATGGTCATCGCGCCGTTGAGCGCCTGATTCGCCGCGAGACCAAGCACCAGCGCCGAGCCGAATCCGAAGAGCAGCACGGTAACGGAAACTATGGAATAGCCCATTACTTGTGCTTTCATGGTGATGGCATACCAGGCGCGTGTGGCTAATGTGTTCTGGCGCAGCACCCACGGTGCCGCTCCTGCCGCCTGGATATCCTCCAGTCCGTCCAGGTGTTCGCTGAGCTCGCCATACCAGTTAGCGCTGGCCTGACGCTCCTTTTGCCAGAGTGGTGTTGCTCGCCGTCGGATGCTGCCCAGTAACAGGAACGTGATAAGGACGGTTGCGGTGAGGATAAGCCCGATCGCGGTATTTCGGGTCATCATCACGGCGAGTATCGCCAGGATCAGAAGCGTGTTTCCAACGACCACAACGATATAGCGGGAGAGAAATCGCGCCATCATCGAGACATCGCCATCGACACGGTCGATGAGCGCCCCGACGGCATGCGAGGTGTGAACCGAGATATCTAGCCCGAGCACATGCCGGATGAGTCGCAGACGAACGGCGTTGGTTGTATCCCAGCTGAGCGATTCTGCCACCCACGTCTCCACAAGCGCGATACCTTGCGAGATCAGCGCCAGGGTAATGGTTCCCAACGCCAGCGCCACCAGGTAGCGGTAGGTCGCGGTACCAATGACGCCATCGATGAATCCGCTCGCAATGATTGGCGTGATGACCGAGATTGCGATACTGGCCAGGAGGACCAGGAACAGCTCGGCAATCCGCCAACGGTGTGGTCGGAGCGTGGTGACGAGAAAGGATCGTGAGGAATGTGGGATTGAAGGTGAAACCACCTGGAACATCTCCATTGTGAGAACGCAACAGAAGATGCCGATAGGCCCATCGCCTACCGACAGATCATGTGCGCATGTGCAATCTCACAATGAGAGAACTTACGGAGCTATTACCTGATTCTCAAGGCGTGACTGACATGCGGTTGGTCTCGTTGTTCGCTGCATGGCAGTGTCCTTTCTGTGATAACGATGATTGATGTTCCCGGCAGTATACAGGTGCGGTCCGGTGAGGTGCTACCTGCCGTTACTGCGCCTCCATCATGGGAATATTCCGTATTCGGCTGATCATGACATAGAGCAGTTCGACATGCGTCGCCAGGGATTCCATCTCTTCCGGATTCAGTGTCTCCAACTCCTCCTGAAGAGGGGCGGTATATAGGTGGAGAATCCAGTTACTGACATTCCGTCCGCGCTCCGTCACCTCCAGCAGATGCAAGCGTCGATCTCTATCCGAGATCGTGCGCGTCAGGTAGCCGCCGACTATCAGCTTCTCGACCGCGCGGGTGATCGCGCTGTTCTGGACTCCGAAGCGCCTGGCGATCCCGGTCGGTGTTCTGTGCGACTCCGGAACAACCTCGTTCACCAGAACCCAGAGGACGCTCGCTTGGCGGAAACCCACGCGACCATAGGGGGTCTCGAAGTCTCGCAGATCATTTGCCCACAAACCCCACCCCGGCAGAGTGTGAACCATGCGCGTAGCCAATGCCGATGCTTTGGATGAATCCGACATTTCACCTCCCCAGGCTCAGGATATCTTCCGAATAACTATCTCTTTTCTGTGTGCACAAGTGTACCAATGAAGGCCGAGTGGGAGGCAATGATTACGGATACTGTTGCCTGGTTTACGTTGGATTCACCCTGAACAAAATGGATCCAGGATCGAGCAGTTGACCAGGCCTTCATCTGTTTCATGCGATGGGGCTGGGAAGGAGGGTTGGGTGGGGTATCCTTGATGCGGATTTAGTGTAGCGTTTCCGCTACCTTCACTCGCAGGATGACGCTCGCCCATGACCCACGATTTCATCGCCCGCAATCTCCACCATCTTCAGCTGCCGCAACACCCGCTGGCGCTGCAATCGCCGGTTATCTTCCGGAGTGCGCCACCAACCGTGCAGTTGCTGCAGGAGGAATCGACGGCGCATCCGTTTGCGGTGACCGTGGCGGCGGCGTGGAGTTGTTATGGTGGCAAGCCAGCCAAGGCGGAGAATGTGCTCAAGTTGGTCTACGGTGAGCCATCTACTACCTTGAGTGCGGAGAAGCTGGCCGCGCGTGAAGATCGTAGAGATCGCGCGATCAAGCTGTACGCTGATTTGTTCGCGGCCGGACATCACACCACTTTCCAGCACAGCACCTTCATCTTCGTGCTGGATAACGTGAGCCGGTTGGCCATCTGGAGCTTCTTCCACAGCCACCCGTTCTATAACAGCGAGCAGGTCTCGCAGCGCTATCGCGAGGTAACGGGCGAGACAATGACGGCACCGGATCTGCCGGTGCACCTGGCGTCGGTCTACGATCATGCCATTCAGACATCGTTTGATGCCTACACGCGTATCGGAGAGATTCTGACTCCTGATTTCGAGCGGCTCTACGCCCAGGTCTTTCCCGCCAGATCCAAGGCACAGGGTGACGCCGCTCGAGCGCGGGTGGCTAATGATGTACAGAAGCGCGCTCAGGAAGTCGCGCGCTACGTATTACCGCTGGCGACGCCGGCGCATCTCTATCACACCGTTAACGGGTTGACACTTCTGCGGTACTACGTGTTGGCGAATCAACCCGATGCTCCCACCGAGGTTCGCTATATTGTCAATCAGATGATCAGCCAGGTGTTGGAGATTGACCCCTACTTCCTCGGTGGACCGGGTCATCCGCTCGATCTCACCGCGCTCAGCTACGATCAGACATTGGAGGCGCAGGCGCTTGATGACTGGCGCGCGAATCTGGATCAGCACCCTGATACGGCTGAGCGCTTCTTCGAGGATTACGATGCCCAGCTTGGTGGCTTGAATAGCAAGCTGGTGAGCCACAATCCGGAGGCCGAACGCGTTTTCGCGGAGGCGATTCGCACGGTGATGGGTTTGGATGCAGATGCCGTCAGTGACGAAGATGCGATCGCTCGCGTTCTCGATGGCAGCCAGAACGCCTATCACGGCAACTCGGTCTTCCTCGGTATGCACAGCAAACTGATGCAGACCATGAACCATGTGCCGTTCACCTTCCAGAAACGAATCAGTGGTGCCGAGGATGCGCAGAACCAGCGTCATCGGGGTACACCGGGCAGCAGTCCACTGCTGACGGCGCATCTGCGCCGCAATTCGGATGTGATTACACCCTGGGCGATCCGTCAGAATCCGGAGGCGCACAAGGTCTATAACGATGCCATCCAGACGATGTGGAATGCCAAGAACCAACTATTGGCCGCTGATGCCAATCCGGAGACGGCGCTGTATTTGCTGCCGAACAGCCACAATGTCCGCTTCCATGAAAGTGGTTCGCTGCTGAACTACTACTGGAAGTGGATCAAGCGCCTCTGCCTGGATGCCCAGCGTGAGATCAGCGAAACCGCCTGGCAGGAGGTGAAGCAGGTGCGTGATATCCACCCGATCATCGGTCGGTACGTGGACGGTCCGCCCTGTGTCATGCGCAGTCGGGCTGGTCGCAGGCCGATTTGTCCGGAAGGCGAGCGCTATTGCGGTATCCCCGTCTGGCGCAACTACGAGCTGGACGACTTGCCGAATAAGCGGGTGATGTGATTCGATCCTGCCGCGATTCATGCCAGCGACATTCATAGTCCGGATGGATCAAGCGCGATCCAGGACTCAGTTGCTCCAGGAATTCGCGCTTGTGAGTTGTCCGGGATCCGCCCGCAGGATGCCTCACGCGTTCAGCACTTTTTCAGCATCCTCCCAGAGAACTCTCGGCAACTATGCAGATACTGGAAGCGTCGACCGGCTGGTTCGACCAACCACAATGTCATGCATAGTTCCCGAGGGATCAGCCATGTTTAGTTCTCAGTACACTCGTCTCTTCAATGTTGGTATCAGCGCTCTGGTGGCAGGATCAATTCTCGTCAGCGGTGTGAGCGCGTACGCCCAGGACGCGACATCAACTCAGGAGGCAGCATCCGCCGTCTCTGCGGTCAGATCCGGACAACACAGTTCAGACTCAGAAACCGCGGAGATCGATGACAGCGATGGGATGACGTCCTGGATATCCTCGGCCACCATTTCTCCAGCCGAGGCCGTCACTGCTGCGACGACAGAGCTTGATGGCGCGGTGCTTGCCTTTGCAGCCGGCGATGTGGATGGTGAACCCGTCTTCTATATTCAGATCGACGATCAGATTGTCACCGTTAGTGCTTCAGATGGTGATGTGCTGGATACGCAAACCATCTCACGCGGCGGCAGGGATCGTCTTTCGGAGCGACCTGGTAGTGGTCGATCGGATTCGTCCGCAAGCAATGCTTCCGAAACCACCGCAACCGCAGTCGCCACATCCGATGGAACGGCAGAAGTCGAGGCGAGCGAGCGTGAGCCAACCGCTCTGGAGACCCTGCTTCTGACGGCAACGGTGAGTCCGGCAGAGGCCGCATCCACCGCCGAAACAGCTACTGGTGACGCGGCGATCAGTATGGACATTCGTCTGCGCAATGATCGGGTGGTGTATGTCGTTTGGGGTGAAAATAGTAGTGCCCGCGTGAACGCATCCACCGGAAACCTGATGGAAACGGTTATCCGCATTGTCTTCGAGGAAGACGCTACTCCAGTGGAGAATGATTCTGCCGCCAGTACGCCTGCTGGCTAGGTGAAACCAACCGGCTCCGATCGATCGGGGCCGGTTTGCGGTTACTTATCCGTCGATTCCCAGCGGAACATGCGGACGGCGATGAAGATCGCGGCAATGCTGATCGCGATCAGGATTAGCAGGTCGGTCCAGATCGCGCTGATGCCATGTCCATAGAGCATCGGTTCGCGGAGCGCATTGACACCATACTTCAGCGGCATCACCGCCATGATCGGGCGCATCCAGTCCGGCATGCTGCTGATCGGGAAGAAGACACCGCTGAGGAACATCATCGGGAAGGTGATCATGTTCGCCATGCCGGCAGCGGTTTCGACATTGCGGGCGATGGCGGCGATGGCGGCACCAATGCTGAGCATGCAGGTACTGACCAGGATGATGACCGCGATGATCAGGAGCCAGTTCCCCCGGACTTCCGCTCCGAACAGGAGCATGCTGAGTCCGATGAGGACGAAGGTGCTAAGGAGACCGACGATCATCGCGCCGATGACGCGTGCGGTCAGGAACTTCCACAGTGGGAACGGTGTCACCTTGATCCGGCGGAGGATGCCCTTCTCGCGGAAGGTGACGAACGCAGTGGAGATACCGATGATTCCGGTGTTCATTAGACTCATGGCGATGATGCCCGGCATAAACCAATCGATGAAGGTCGTGTTCAGTGCCTCGACGTGAATCTCCTCGATCGGTGTGCCCATCGTGGCACCGAGCACACTCATCAGCACCGAACGAGTCGCGCTGATCGCGATCTCGGTGTTTACGTCGCCGGGGCGATCGGCGGAGTAGAGCGTGATTGCGCCGCCAGCTTCGGTCGGGAACGCGATCACGACCGAGCGGTCGTTGTTCTCGAGTGCAGCCAGCTCCTCCTCAAGTGTCCCCTCGTGGACCTTGAAGCTATCTGAGCTATCGAGCGCGCCCACCACTCGAGTCCGGAGCTCTGAATCCGACTGCACCACACCAACGTCGAAGTTGGAGAAGTTGCTGTTTCCCCAGATAGCACCGAAGAGAACGATGAAGAGTGCCGGGAAGGCCAGGTTCCAGAACATCGCCTGACGATTGCGCAGGCTCATCTTGATATTGGCGATCAGCATTGCCAGGAATGAGTTCATGCCGTCACCTCCTCCGCCTCTTCGCTCTCACCGTAGGAGCGACCGGTCAGTGCCAGGAAGACATCCTCAAGCGTGGCGCTGGTGCTGGCGAGATCGACCAGGCGAATATCATCGCGCTCGGCCAGATTCAGCAGTGCGATGATGGTCGCCTGCACGTCGGCTGAAGCGATGTTGAGGCTCGTGCCAGCTGCGTCGATCACGGCATTGGTGGCACCGGGCAACGACGCAAGTTCCGCTTGCGACCAGTTGACTGGCACCTGTGTGCTCGCCCTGACGACCGCATCCTGCGGCAAGGCCCGGATGAGTGCATCCGGTGTATCGCAGGCGATAATCCTGCCGCCATCCATGATCGCGATGCGGTCGCATAGGGACTCTGCTTCGTCCATGTAGTGCGTCGTTAGCACGACCGTGGTGCCACTGGCGCGCACATCCAGCACCGTTTGCCACAGGCTGCGGCGCGCATGCGGATCGAGACCGGTGGTGGGTTCGTCCAGAAAGCTGACGACCGGTGAGTTCACCAACGCCAACGCGATGCTAAGGCGTTGCTGCTGGCCGCCACTCATTTGATCGACGCGATTTCCGGCCTTGGAGGAGAGATCGACATTAGCCAGGAGCTCGACTGCTCGTCGTTTTGGATCAGAGATGCCATAGAAATGACCGAAGAGCTCCATGATTTCGCTGGCTGAGAGGTATGGGAAGAGCGATGTGCTCTGAAGCTGGACACCGATGATCTTGCGAACCTCGTCGGCCTGGTTGACGGCATCGAATCCCGCGACGGTGATCGTACCGCTATCCGGTGCGCGCAATCCTTCGATCATCTCGAGTGTGGTTGTCTTTCCCGCACCATTTGGACCCAGGATGCCGAAGATCTCGCCTTCCTGCACCTCGAGATCGATACCATTGACTGCGATGAAGTCGCCATAGCGCTTGGTGACGTTGGCGAGTTGAATGATGGATGTGGTGGACATGCTGTACCTCGTTGCCCGGTTCTCTACCACAGCAACTATACGCCCGCCCACACCTGAACGGTAATTACGAGTTGCTTTGGATAATCCGTTCCAGATCCCGGATGAGTATAGGAATCTCCACTGTTGTGCGTCGCCACAAGATATCGGGATCTATCTCTCGATATTCGGTCAAAACATGATTCCCATACCTGATCCACTCGTGAAGATGAGGAAGTTCAGTATCCAGCCTACTGTCATAGGTATTAGCCACACGTAAAGCCTCACCAATGACTACTAGATTATGTTCGATAGCAGGTCGTAGCGTTCGGTCTGACTCGAGAGCATCTCGATCTACCGATACCGTCCACTGCCGGATTAGCTCTGCACTATGCACCGCATCTTGAAGTCGTGAAATGAGTTTGTTTTCCATATCTCCACTTTCCGGAGCCACGATCAGGATTGCAAACGCTAAAGGAGTACTTTCTTGAGATTACCAATAAGAGTTGGAATGGCCTTGACTGATGAAGTCCAGAGGAGATCAAGGTCGACCTCTATGTATTCATGGATGAGGCGGTGGCGCAAACCGATCCAACTGTGAATGTCTGGAATCGTCTCTGCAAACTCATCGTCCATATCTCTGACAATCCGCAAGGATTCACCAATAATCATGAATCGATGCATGAAAGCAGACTCTACAAACGGGTCATTCGTGATGGATTCCAGGTTGTATTGCTGTACCCAAGTCTGGATGAGCTCAGCAGACTCCAGGGTGTCTTCGAGTCTTGAGCGTACCTTATCGTTCATAGATCGGTACCGCCGTCTTATCGACGGATGCCCTGAATTCAGGACGCTTGATCGCGGGACGAGAGACAAGATCGAAATTCTCGCCGAAAATACGTATCAACCCAGAGTTTAGCCTCATCCATCTCATTCCAGCGCTATCGTTGTACTCGCCGATATCAAAGAGGAAATCGAGATCGGACCGTTCCGGATCCCAGTTGCCAGTAGCGGCAGATCCGAAAAGCCAGAGTCCCTTGATTTCGTTTTCTTCGCAGAGAGCGATGATCTCGTCGAGATGTTCTTCCACCAGCGGAATCATGATCGAACCTCCATAACTCCACTCTACGGAGCCGCGATCAGGATTGCAACTGCCGCACGATCGCTGGTAACTGCTCGACATTTTCCGGTACAGCGAGGAAGACGTGGGTGACACCGATCTCCGCCAGTTTCTCCAACCGCTGCCTGATGGTCGGGACATCGCCAGTGACGACCAGTTCCGCCATCAGATCGGTTGGGATGGCTGCTTTGGCAGTCTCCAGGTCCCCTACCCGGCGCATCTCAGCGAATGCGCCACCACGTGCAAGCACATCATCGACGTGCATGGCCTCCCGCACCTGGCTCATGATCGCGCCGATATCATAGGTATCGTTCTGCAGCAGTCTCTCCATCCCCGGTAGCGAATGGATAGTAGCGACGGTCGACTTTCGGCGCTCATAGAGCGCCTCCGGATCATCGGTTATCGTGACCTGGCAGCGAGCATTGAAAGTCAATGCCTCGGGATCGCGACCGGCGGCTGCCGCCATCTCCTTCACGTTCCTGATCTGCGTCTCCATGAACGAGAACGAGGTGAGATCGTTGAAGATGACACCATCGGCATGCTCAGCGGCGATCCTCATCGCGATTGGACCGACGGCAGCGAAGTAGATCGGTACATGCGATTGGAGTGGGCGGATTACTCGCTCCCATTCGCGGATCGCGAACTCGGTGTCATCGGGATCAGAAGCCGCCATCATCTCCTCGCTCCACCACAGGCGGAGGAGATCGATCGCTTCCGGTGTGCGTCGGTTCGGGTTGCCGGGGAGCATCCCCATCGCGTTCTCGTACCATTCGACCTGCCCTCGACCAAGGCCAAGAAACGCACGACCATTGCTGAGAAAATCGAGCGTGGATATGCTGGAAGCGATTTGGGCGGGGGTTCGATAGTAAGTGTTAACCACGCCGGTACCGAGGCGTATCCGGTCGGTCTGCCGTGCCATGGCTCCAAGGACAGCAAACGCATCCCAGCCGTCCGGGTCTTCCAGGAGCCAAAGCGAATCTATTCCGGCCCGATCTGCCACCACCGCTGTTTGGATCGTTTTGTCGACTGCGCGTTTGATCGCGGCTGGATCGCCTTTGCGCTGGGCACTCGCCCAGGGAGCAGGGCCACCATCAATGCAGAAGGCAAGCCGCTGTGGCATCCCTACTCCATCCCACCGTCGACCCAATCGAGGAACGCAAGGACGGTTTCCCAGCCACCACCGTGCGCTATCTGATCCTCGGTAAGCATCACATCGCGGACGTAGCGGCTGAGGGAATCGCGTTTCTCGGAGTTGGACATTCTCGTCACGGCACGGCGACAGTCGCGGTGGAGTTCCTCCATCTCGGGGCTGTCATAGAGCTGACGTGGGGTGAGATGAAAGATCATCTCCAGATTGGTCCAAATCTCGTGCGGAATCACAAGCAGATCTCCTACTTCGCTCTGAAGTAGACGATCTGTCCGCCCTGGCGCTCATCGCCGAGACGAACGACCAGACCGTCGACCGGCGCATAGTGTGTCCAGTCATCGCCACCGATTAGCTTCAGCGATCTCTGTCTCGACCAGTTGGGCATGAATGCCGTGCTTGTTGCAGAACCAGACCTGCTCGGCATACTCCACCAGGTCGCATGCGATGGCGATCACGCGGGTGGCGCATACCAACTTCGCAGAGTGGATTCGGACCGGATGATGTGGCGGAAGACATAGCGAACGAGGAACTCCCTGATAGCGGGTCGATACATACTACGCAACAAGTATACGAGGATGAAAAGCTGTCCGTTTAGGAAGACAACCTTCTACGAACCTCGTCCATGCGTCCGATCGGTGACACTGCCGTGACTACATCACCAGGACGTAACTCTGTGTCCGCAGTGGGTGTAACTGACTGTTGCTGACGCAGAATCGCTACAACCAGCGTACCCGGCGGGAGCTTGATATCCCGCAGAGGCATGTGGGAGATGCTCGCCTGCTCCTTGACGATGGTCTCAACCAGAACTGCGTTGGTAGGCATGGCATTGATTCGGCGCGTCCCCGCGGATACATGATGTTGGTAGGTGAGCATCGCTGATTTATGGGTCAGTTCTCCCACCGCCTCGCCTCCGCGGGTTACCAGCGCGATGTCCCTGTCTGTCTCCGTCATCTCTGTCAATGCTTCATCCAGCGGTGTAGAATCGTCGACGCGGATTGCGTATTCGACGGCACGGTCGCTGGTTAGTGGCTGCATGGCATCCGCGGCCGTGAGCGCGTGGAGCAAGGGGAAGCTCATGCGCATTCGATGTGCCGGTGCGTGGGAGCGGTCTGGCAACTGGCTGGCGTAGATTGTTGTGTTCCCAACCACGGCGGTTGCGACGGCCACACAAATCATTGCTGGTGCCAATAGGCTCAGATTCCCAGTCATCTCCGCCACCATCAGCATCATGGCGAACGGCGCGTGTGCGACCGATCCAAAGAGGGCCATCATACCAACAATGACGAAGGGAGCAGGACTGGCAGGCATGTGAGGAAGGATATTGTGTCCGAGTCGCCACACCGTGGCCCCCAGCATCCCCCCGATCACCATGCCCGGACCGAAGATACCGCCGGAACCGCCGCTACCGATGCTTAGGGAAGTTGTAATCATTTTGGCGAACGGGAGCATGATGACGGTCCACAGTGGAATTGTCATCAGCTCCGGGCCCATGGACATTTGGACCCATCCATAACCGGTTGCGATGGTACCGTGAATGCCGACGCCGATGATGCCGACAAGCAACCCTCCGACAGCTGGTTTCACATAGGGTGGGATATGCCACCGGTGGAAGAGCCGTTGTGTTCCGTAGAACGTTTTGCAATACAGAATGCCACCGATACCGGCCAGTAGCCCTAATCCGATATACCAGACTAATGTCACCGGATCGCGGAAGGCGATATCCGGTTGGGAGCCGAAGATTGGCTCCCAACCCTCAATGACGCCAAACACGGAGTACGCCACGATGCTGGACATCAGTGCCGGCATGAGTACGGCGACCTCGATGTCGTGAATGTAGAGAATCTCCGCAGCCATCAGGGCGCCGCCCAGCGGGGCGCGAAAGATTGCGCCAATGCCCGCTCCCATTCCCGCCGATACCGCGATTCGTCGGTCGGCTGGACTGAGACGGAGTGTTGTTGCCAGTATTGAAGCAAATCCAGCGCTGATTTGGGCGGCTGGGCCTTCACGGCCACCTGATCCACCACTGCCAATGGTTACGGCACTGGCAAGCAACTTGATGGGCGGCACCTTGGGATTCGATGTTGCGTTGCGAAAATGAATACTCTCAATGGCTGCGTCGGTGCCGTGTCCCTCTGCTTCTGGAGCCCACCGAAAGACGATGATGCCACTCAGGAGGCCTCCCAGCATCGTAATGAGCGGTAGTAGCCAGGGGCGCTCCATCACTGTTTCCACCGGTGAACCTTCACCAAGCGGAAGCGGTGGGATATATCCCACCCCCTTTCCCAGGAACACCTCCGTGGCGAAATGAATAGCCATGCTGAAGAGAACTGCACCCAAACCAGCAATTGTGCCGATGATCACGCTAAGGCAAAGCCACTTGAGGAGGTACGGAGCACCCTCAAAACCTGCTTCGCCATCCTGTCCTCGTGTGAGGGACCTGAACCGATCACGAAATGCGATCAGTGACGTTGATACAGGACTGCGGGTCATGGAGTCTCCCGATGGTGCTTGACTACGTGGTGTCGGTCAGGGCCGACGTTGGTTTGTATGGTACACCCATGTCGAGTGCCAGGTTCCGGTGCGCCTCATGTTCTTGCATTCTGTGTTTGTGAGATCACTTGCGGCTTGAACGCATCAATGATGATGCTCACCATGCCCAACTTCTCCGAGGAGTTGCGGGTATCGAAGCGGTAAGATCGACCGATGTGGCCATCATCCGGATTCCAGTAGCGATAGTGGAAGTTGCCCTGATCGTCGCAGTACTCGAGGAACGCCACCTCGTAGCCAGCCTCTTTGAAGACGGACAGTAGCGTGCGGTAGTCATAGACGATCTTGTGCGATGCTGCCGGATGATCCACCGGATCCGGTCCGCCGATCTGAACTATCTGCTGATAGGCATCGTTGCGGAAGTTCGCATCCGGCACCGCGACGCGGATGTAGCCACCCGGCTTGAGATAGCGGTAGCATGTTCGCGCGGCGATTCGACCCTCGTCAGCGGTCATGTGCTCCCAGACATGCTCGGCAAGAAACGCGTCGACGCTCTCTGGCGCGAACATGCGGGCGAAATCGTCTGGATTCAGCAGATCGAGTTCGCTCTCCTGGGTGGAGATCCAGCCTTCCTGGGTGGTTGTGCCCGCGCCGAGAATCACTCTCGTCATGGAGTTACCTCATCCCAGGCAGCTGCGGCGGCTTGCAGGAATGCCTCCCGATCCATACCGTCGGCTCGGGCCTGGCTCACCGCATGTTCAAGTGTATCGGCCAGAGAGGTCTGATCGTGGCCTTCTTCGCTCCGGGTCGTAGCCAGGTGCGGCAGGAGCTTCGAGATATCCGCTCTGGTGAGCTTGCCATGGTGTTCGAAGTGTTCAGTCAACAGGCGTTGCTCATCCATTGGGAGTTTTGCCGCCAGCGTTGCCACTTGCTGGTTGATGGCTCCGTTACGTAGTGCCACAAACAGCGGCCGATGCAGCGATTTCAGTAGCGTGCGCGTATCGATTGATCCCTTGGCCATACCCGAGATCTGACGAATGGCCCATGGGTTGTATCCGGACCGCCTCAGTTGACTGATTGCCCAGTACTCGGTGAGGTAGTTGGTAGTGCGGAATCCGTTGGCGACGAGTGTGCGTTGGGCGATGTCGTCGTCGGAGAGACCGGTGACGACGATTGCCGGGATAGTCTTCATTCCTGCGATGCGAGCGGAGGCGATACGACGATTGCCATCGATGATGGTATATTGGACGTCTCCATCCTCACCCACCGTCTCCGCCAAGGTTACCGGGTTGTAGATACCGCGCTGCGCCACGCTTTCGCGCAATCGTTCGGCTGGCTGCGTGCCGACGGTATCACCGATGTTTGTGAGAGGAACGTTGCGGAGTGTTGCTTCCATAATCCCGTCTCCTACGCGCTATGTATCGCTGATTTGCACCGATGCGATATGTTTTGACAGGTAGCAGGGCAGTGCGAAGCGGCGAATGCCCTTATCTGCCCTCGAGAAGTGGCTCAAAGGGGAGACAAGGGCACGCTTTGCTGCTCGGCTCCACCTCGGCCACCTTCGGTGCTCCCCTGCTACCGGGTATTCCGATGACGATACAATGCGAATCCATTCTAGGGGAACCATACCAGAATGAGAACATTAGTTCTATATGTCGAGACAAATGGAGTTACAACTCGCCTTGGATCACATGGAACTGTGGAGTCCTGGCGATAATCTCGATCCGAGAAAACACTTCACGCAGATGCTTGTCATAGGCCAGGAACGCATTGGCGACAATGACGAGCGATCCACCCGGTGTCAGGTGCGCGGGTGCCTCCGCGATCAACCGATTGGCGACGCTGAGATCGACTTTCTTGCCGCGATGAAACGGTGGATTGCTCAGAATCAGATCAAAGCGCTGACCATCGAGTTGCGCGAAGACATCGCTGGCGATAATGGTGGCAGCAATGCCTAATCGATCGGCATTGTGCCGCGCAGTGTCGATGGCCAGGAGATTGGTGTCCGTCATCGTGATCGCACCCGCACCCATGCGTGCTGCTGTCAGTCCGATAATGCCCGCACCGCAGCCAAGATCGAGAATGCTGGCACCTCACTGGAATCGACATGTTTTCCAGGAGTAGCCTTGTGCCAGCATCAAGTTTGTTACCGGCAAAGACGCCCGCTTGTGTCTGTAGCTCGAGTGGGCCAACCGACGTATCGATGCGGAAATCCTGCCATGTTCCCGGTGTGATCCCCGCTTGCGAGGCCCACGCCGGAGTAAGCAGCGTGGTCTTACGGAACATCGCCAGGCGGTGTTTCTCGCGATAGCCGCTCCAGGTTGGTGACCCGAAGAGTTTTTCGGCATCCTTGATGGCAGTCTTGCCGCCCTCGGCATTTGCGCCGCAGATGATGAGGGTTCCGCCCTGTACCAACACAGCTGCAGCAATCAGGAGATGGCGCCTGAGGAGATCGCGATCCGGTGGTGCTGGCAGGAGGACCGTCGCAAACGATGCTGGATTAGGTGAATCTATGACTGATACGCGGGCATTGTCGCGTTCGCGGATATCCGTGGGCTGAAAGGTGGTATCCGCATCGAACGCGTTTGCCAGGGCTGCCTCGCCGCCGATCACCAGCAGCGGTAGTGAGGCGAAGCGTTCGGCCAGATCCAGTAGCAGATCAGATGTGATGGTCAGTTCCACGCCGTGGGTACACTCCTTTACTCACAGGAGTGTACCTGCGGTTTGGTTCACTCGAACATCGCCTGCGCGATGTATCGACCCTCCTGCGAGCCGGTGGCACAAAGAACATGGCCGATCCGATATGGGCTATGTACTCATTGAGCAGATCGGATGCACCCAACTTGCGCTGGAGTATCTCAAAGTTGGCCGGATCGTTCTGATAGCTGATAAAGAGCAGACCAGCGTCCAGGAATCCGTACTGATTGATTCCGTCCGTGTAGTTATACCCCCGGCGCAGAATCTTGATACCGTTGTTGTGTTCAAACGAAGCCAGTTTGATATGCGAAAGCGAATCGATGACCGGATCATCGTTCTCGTCCACCTGTTCGAAGTCCGGCGTATCAAACTCGTCTTCGCCGGTCAATGGTGCCCCACTGACCTTGAACCGACCGAAGATGCGATTCTGGTCGCTGACCGGATCGACATCCCAGTTCTCGATATTCATCTGAATCTTGCGTGCCACCTGATAAGTGCCCTTGTGCTGCCACTCAGGGCCATCGCTGATCCAGACGAAGTCGTCGAAGTCCTCAGGTTCGGTGATATTGCGGGTGCCGTCCTTGTAGCCCATCAGATTTCGTGGTGTGACTTGACCTTTACCAGCCGAAGCGCGACCGAAGCCGAGGACGGTCCAGCCTGTGATTGCCGCACCGGTGATTTTGGCCACCCGTGCTAGATTGCGAACAGCGTGGTACGCGACCTGGGGATCGTCGGCGCACGCCTGCAAAGACAAGTCGCCGCCGGAGATATCCGGCACCATCCGATCGCTCGGCAACGACGCCAGTTCCCGCAGAAGCGGTGGGCGATGTGCCGAGGTCCCAAACCTATCCGAGAACACGTTCGGTCCCAGACCAACCGTCACTGTGAGCGAAGCAGGCGCCAGATCGAGCGATTCGCCGGTATCGCCACCGATGGCAGTGACGCGGTGAGGTTCAATCTGACCGATGGCTTCGCCCGCGGTCAACTGCGCGATAGCTGCGGACCAGCGTGCCAACAGCACCTGCAGATCGGTGCGGGAAGAGGTGGTGAGATCGAACGTCATATAGACGCAATGCCGTTGCATGGGGGTGCTGATGCCAGCCTGTTCGCCCGTGCCATAGAACGGAACACGTTGGGTCAGATCGATGGAGTCCTCTTCGAACTCGCCCTCCACAGACTGGGCCGCGAGTGTCCCGCGCCAATCGAACGCAAGGCTGCCCGCCGAGGCTGCTCCCACAAGCAGACCTCGGCGAGTCATTTCCTGAGCAGATGAGTTGTTGGTTCCCATCTTTGGCTTGCTCATACTGCTGTTGCAACCTTCTCGGCGATGCGCGCCAGTGGCTCCTGCAGCAATTGCACGGCCTTGCTGAGCACAGGACCCTCGGAATCGCGCACCTCAGCGGTGTACAGGATGTAACCACCGGGGACGGACGCGTCCTGATAGGTCTTGAGGAGTGCGTTCACGTTATCAAACTCGGTATTCACCTGAACGGTCAGATCCGGATCAATCATCTCCATACCTGGCTGCAGGAAGGCGAACGCCTGCTGGGCACCTTCCACATTGGCGGCGAAGTCCACGAGATCATAGTGGCTGTAGGCTTCCTCTTCACCGGTGATCTTGTTTGCCTGAACCTCTTCCAACAGCGCAGCGGCACCATTGGCGAGGTCCTCTGGAGCGAACTCCAGGTCCGCAACCACGGTCTGCAACAGGAGCACGTTCTCCATCAGTTCGGCTGAGTAGGCGACGGTATCGTCGGTGATGGCTCCGCCTTCGAACAGATCGCGCTCAATCGCGTGGAAGCCGTGCCAGCCTGCGTCCGGATCGAGATTGGACTCGCGCATATCGATCAGATAGTCCAGATTGCCCAGGTTGTCGGTGGCATCGAATCCATCAAGGACAAATCCTTCGACGCTCGATTCGGTTCGTTCATAGAACGGGCGAGCCAGAGGGTAGGCGGCCTTGGCGGCTTCGAGATCACGGGCAACGATGTCATCGTTGAGTCGCTCCACCGCGACCACCATCGAGTCAATCACGCCGACCACGTAGTTCTTGTACCCGACCGTACCTTCATCGAGAATCGCGGTAACACCACCTTCGGGTCTTGGGGCGGCCTCACCTGTGACCTCGAAGTCCTGCATTTCGTTGCTGGCACCGGGGCAATAGATCTGATACATGCCACCGCCAAGCGTGAGGGTGAAACTCACGGACGGCAGACCAGGGGCAAGATTCTCCTTCTCCCCCAGAATACGGTTATTGCTGATCAGCTCGACTTCGACCAACGAGGTTGCACTCTCGTTCGTCACGGTGAAGGTGACTGGTCCGGCTGGCACGGAATTCTTGTCCAGCGTACAGGTACCACCATTGTCGCCGGTAAGGGTAATGGCGACCTGGGCAGCACCGGAATCGCTCGCGGTCTGGAATGCGCCCGCTCGTAGCGGTACCTGTGCGAATGCTGTCGCCAGGGCGAGCCCGGCCCCCATCTTTCCGAATTCACGTCGATTCACTTTGGACTGGATCATTGGGTTTCCTCTCATCTAGTACTGAGTTGATTTGGTCGCGGAGTTGCACCTAGGTCGAAAGTGGGCTGGGTATCACGGGCGGAGCGTGAGTATCCGGAGGATTCGACGGCTTGCGTTTGAGGTGGGTGTAACTGCGAGCACTGGAAATACCGAACCCGAGGGCAACGATGGCGAGCACCGCCGGCAGATGTCGCGCCCATAGTTTGTACTCGGTCTCCTGGAGATCGAGATCATTGATTGCGGCGATCTGGGCGGTTTGGTCTTCGCTGGCGATCGTCCACCCGGCCCCGCCACCCCGCGATGCGTTCATCGTTCGGGGATATTCAAGTCCGCCATCTGAGATCTCAATGATCGACTTGGAGGAGTCCGATACATCCAGTAGCGCACCGTGATACACGGTGACCGTGGTGGAATGGGCGGTGGAATGCGTCATGGTGAACGGCCCCGGATTTCGATTGGCATCCACACCAATCGGCAACCGTCCGCCATTGAGATCGATCAGTTCGTTCAGGGTGATGGTTTCCGGTTCACCCGGTGTGGTCGTGTAAGGCACAACCCATTGCTGAGCCTTGAGACCATTGTGGACATCCACCTCCGTGCCTGGTCCTTCCAGAGGAACCAGCGCTGGCTCTTCATCATTCAGTGAAATGCGTAGGGCCAGGATGTCGGAATCGGAGACGAGGGTCGCGGTGCCAATATGCTACCTGATCACCCTGGGTTGAAACCAGATTGACGGTGCCATTTGTGGAGATCTCCGGTGATGGATAGCCGAGGTAGAGTCCGATTGAAAGCGCCATCAGCACACCGGCGATCGCGAGTTTGGTCTTGGGAACGGCCGCGCCCTTGGGTCGCCATTTGGCTGGCCAATAGACGTAGATTGAGACCGGAATCACATAGGCGAACCAGGCGATGACCTCGATCAGGCGCGGATCGGGTGGAATACCGAGGACACCGGTAATCAGCGCCGATTGCACCGTCCCCGGCTCGACCAACGAGGTGAGATCGATGGTCTTCTGCTGACCTCCATTGAGCCATCCAGCCGAGTGGGCGGTGCGAACAACAGACAACGTCAGTCCGGCGGCGACCAGGATGAGGAAGACACCAGTGACGCGGAAGAACTTACCGAGGTTGATTCTGACGCCACCAGCGTAAATGCCATAGCCAATGATCGATGCGATCACGATACCGAGAACAGCGCCGGTCGCAGCGAGGCGCGTGGATTGTGCTACCGAGAATGTTGCCACCAGGAAGACGCTGGTTTCGATACCCTCTTTCATCACGGCCAGGAAGGCCATGATAGCCAGGGACCTGGCATTGCCCTGACTGAGTGCCTCCGCAGCCTCGTGCTCCAGCGAGGACTTCATCTCGCGGGCGTGATCGTTCATCCAGATGATCATGCCTGTGACGAAGACGACAGCGACAGCACCGATGATGGTTTCCAGGGCTTCCTGGCGCTGCTGTGGCAACTCTCGTTCCAGCAGTTTGAGGGCGATACCCAGTCCAACCGAGAGCACCAGTGCCAGGCCAACGCCGATCCACATCGGCGTCAGGCTCCTGCCAGCCTTTCTTAGGAAGGCGGCAATGATACCGATGATGAGGGCAGCTTCGAGTCCTTCACGTAGGCCGATGATGAATGTGGCTAACATGCGTGGTCTCCGCAGTCGTTCCCCGCAAAGGATATATCTAACCAAGTTGGTCGGATATCGATTTCGCTGCCCAGTGTAGCATGCGCAGCCCATCGTCAACAGGGGTAAACGAACACCTGGTGTAACAAAATAGGGAGCTTTTGGGCTCCCCATCATTCTCTATTTCCGATCCGGTGCTTCAATGCTAGATGACGAACTTCCCGTCTTTCTGGAAGAGTTCGCCATCGACGGTGACCTCGCCGCCCTGGCGGAGATCGCAGATCAAGTCCCAGTGAATGGCGCTCTCGTTGGTGCTCCCCGTTTCCGGATACCCATCACCGACTGCCATGTGTACCGTGCCACCGATCTTCTCATCGAAGAGGATGTTGCCAATAAACTGCTGGATGCCGTAGTTGGTACCAAAAGCGAACTCTCCCAGGTAACGCGCGCCTTTATCGGTATCCAGCATGGTGATGAGATACTCCTCGTTCTTGGCGGCGGTGGCATCGACCACCTTGCCATCCTCGAACCTGAGGCGGATGTCCTCAATGCGCCGACCGCCGGTGACAACCGGGAAGCTGAAATGCACGTAGCCGTTTGCCGATGTCTCAACAGGTCCCGTGAACACCTCACCGCAGGGAAAGTTCTTGCGGCCATCGCTGTTGATCCAGGTTCGACCGGCGACATTGACGGTGAAATCAGTATCAGGACCGGTGAGTTGAATTTCGCTTTTGCCGTTCAGCCAATCGATCAGAAGCTGGTTTTCATCGTGAACTTGCTGCCAGGCGGCAACGGGATCGTCTTGATCCAGTTTCATGGCCTGCATGCAGAAATCCGTGAAGTCCGCCGTCTCCATATCTGCATCCTGCGCATACGCATCCGTGGGATACAGGGTAACCGTCCAATCGAGTTCGCCACTCGCAGAGCGGCGCATGAAGGTTGACATGAGTTCAGTGCCTGAGGCGACGTAGATCTGCTCACGTGCGGGATCGACATTGGTCATTCGTCGTGTATTGGTCTGAGCACCGATCTGGATCATAACGTCTGCTTCGGAGTAGCTGTAGGTGGAGAATGGTGAGATCCACTCGAGCTGTTCGTCGGATCCGTGCTCCAACAGGTAGGGTGTTACACCCTCGACCTGAGGCCACATAATTGGGTGGGCCCCACGATCAATGATCTCCTTCGCACAGGCCACCAGCAACTCCTCGGCAGCAACTTCCCCGATGACCACCACATGCTGACCCGGCTTGACGTCGACCGAGTAACCAACAAGGACCTGCGCCCACTTTTCGATCAATGGATTTCTCATAGGTCTGCTCCATTTCTCGTGTGTGTCATATGTAATCTGGCCTAGTATAGGGCATCATTTGGCGCTGGCTAGGAATCATTGTATATGGAGTAACACTCCTCATCCTAACTTACATGCGCTCGTCAGTACCAAAAAGCCATTATCGACGGCGTCACCGTCGATAATGGCAGATACACTCGTCCTCTTTTGATGCAGGAGTGAGCCTTACCCATCGAGGCTAGATCACGAACGTGCCGTCCTTCTGGAAGAGTTCGCCATCGACGGTGATCTCGCCGCCCTGGCGCAGGTCGCAAATCATGTCCCAGTGAATCGCGCTGACGTTGTGGCTGCCGGTTTCCGGATATCCACGACCGAGCGCCATGTGCACTGTGCCACCGATCTTCTCATCGAAGAGGATGTTGCCGATGAACTGCTGGATACCGAAGTTGGTACCGAACGCGAATTCGCCGAGATAACGGGCACCGGCATCGGTATCCAGAGTCGTCACCAAATACTCCTCGTTCTTGGTGGCGGTGGCATCGACCACCTTACCATCCTCGAATTTGAGACGGATATCCTCGATCCGACGTCCACCAGTGACCACCGGGAAGCTGAAGCGGATGTGTCCGTTGGCGGATGTCTCCACCGGACCGGTGAAGATCTCGCCGCTGGGGAAGTTGCGCTTGCCATCACTGTTGATCCAGGTGCGGCCGCTGACATTCACGGTCAGATCAGTATCCGGGCTGGTGAGATGAATCTCGCTCTTGCCATCCAGCCAGTCGATCAGGCGTTGCTGCTCCTCGCGGAGTTCGAGCCAGGCTGCCACCGGATCATCTTTGTCTAGCTTCATCGCCTGCATGCAGAAATCGGTGAAGGCGGCTGTGTCCATATCCGCATCCTGGGCGTAGGCATCGGTGGGATAGAGGGTCAGTGTCCAGTCCAGTTCGCCATCGGCGGCGCGCTGCATGTAGGCGGCGCTGAGATCGTTGCGAGCGGCGGCGTAGAGTCGCTGTCGAGAGGGATCGACCTCGTTGAGGCGTCGCGTATTGGTCTCGGCGCGGATGTTGATCATCACATCGGCTTCGGTGCGACTGTAGATCTCAAACGGCGACAGCCATGCGAGTTGCTCATCCGAGCCATGCTGGAGGAGATGCGGCGAGACGCCCTCCACCAATGGCCAGACGATCGGATTGGCACCACGGTCGATGACCTCTTTGGCGCAGGCAACCAGCAGGTCCTCAGCCGCTGTTTGGCCCATAATGACCACGTTTTGGCCTGGCTCCACTTCCACGGAATAGCCAACGAGTGCCTTGGCCCACTTCTCGATCAACGGGTTTTTCACGAAATCCTCCAATGTGCGTGTTGAATCATCAATTACGGACTCATTGTACGGCGGGATGATGGCGTGAAGTGATCGGAATTGTGCCGTGTCGTCAAAGTACGCGTACGAACGTGGCACATCGAGGTTTCCATTGAGACGTTTGTCGTTAGGTAGATTTGTATATTGAGAACGTACGCATTGAACGTTCATATCAACAACATTTTCGAGAATTGCACCCCCGTAAAATAGGCCGTCCGTATACCTTTTCAGGGCGTAACAATGGGGTTTACAGTTGCTTTGGGTTGATCGGCGCCACCGATCAGTCGGATCGTTAACCCGTGCCCCCGCACCACGATCCGGCGATGGGTACATGTGAGGGAGTATTCGCGATGCTGACGCTTCGGGAAGCGCGGCAACGGCGACATATGTCGCAACAAACGTTGGCTGACCGTGCCGGTGTGGCACGAGTAACCGTTTCACAAATCGAACTTGGCAAGAGCGAACCCCGCCCGCATATTGCTCGCCGACTCGCTCAGGCCCTTGATATGGTCCCTGGCGAGATTCAGGAGTTCAGTGGTGCTGTGCGTAGCATGCGCCTGCCCACACCGTCCATCCTGGCTGAGGCTGAGATCACGGACAACTAGTCTGGCTGTACCCACCCATTCACATAGCCCGCAACACCGCCGCCGGAACCCGCATTCCGGCGGCGGTTCTCGTTTGACTCGCTATGGATTCCGGCTATCGAGGGTGACAGCTCCCCCGGCTAATCGCGTCCCTGCGCTCAAGGTCCTAATGGCACCACTGACCCCCTGGGATAAGGGCAGTAAGCTGCCGCCTTCGGCACCCGGAGGCTACGTGCCCTCTATACCTCGATGCGCAGGATCTGATCGGAGATGTTCCCGCCGCTAAGGATGATGCCGACACGTTTGCCGGTGACATTGATCTGCCCGTTGAAGATGGCGGCCAGAGGCAAGCAGCCGGTCGGTTCCACCACCGTCTTCATGCGGTAGGCCATGAAGCGCATCGCATCCAGGAGTTCCTCATCGTTGGCGGTGATGATATCGGTGACGTACTCCTGAATGATTGGGAACGTGATATCGCCGAGATGCAGCGTCTGTGCGCCATCGGCGATCGTCTTCGGTGTCTCGATTGTCACGATCTCACCGGAACGGAAGCTGCGCTGACCATCGTTGCCAGCCTCAGGCTCGACGCCGTAGATGGCGGCATGGGGGCAGAGCGCATGGGTGGCGATGGCGGTACCAGCCAGAAGTCCACCCCCACCGAGCGAAGTGATCACCACATTGAGCTGGCCGACTTCCTCGATTAACTCCTTTGCGGCAGTTCCCTGTCCGGCGATCACATGCTCGTGATCATACGGCGGGATGACGGTACCACCCTGCTCCGCGGCGATGCGATTGCCGATCGCCTCTCGATCCTCGGTATAACGATCGTAGAGCACGACCTCGGCACCGTATCCTCTGGTAGCAGCGAGCTTGTTCGGGGGCGCATCCTGTGGCATCACGATCGTTGCCTTTGTGCCGAGCAGTTTCGCCGCCAGCGCGATAGCCTGAGCGTGGTTGCCGGAGCTGAACGCGATCACACCCGCTTCCATCTGCTCCGGTGTGAACTGGCTGATGGCGTTGTAGGCACCGCGAAACTTGAAGGCACCCATCCGCTGGAAGTTCTCGGCCTTGAAGTAGAGCTGCCCACCGGTGAGGTCGTTGGCGGTGGTGGACGTCAGCACCGGTGTTACGTGAGCGACGCCCTCGATTCGTGCGCTTGCGGCCTGGATGTCCTGCCAGGTAACGGTCATCTGGTTTACCTTTCATGTTGCGACACGCTTTTAGGAATCATAGCGCGGACGAGGACAATGGCCGATACACAACTCTGGCGAACGTTGTACCAGTTGAAGATGATCCCGCGTACGGGTTGGCTGGATCGCGGTGTACCGACCGCGCAGACTGAGTCCGTTGCCGATCATGTGGCGTTTGTCGCGCTGATTTCGCATGTTGTTGCAAGCAACGATATCGAGCTGGATGTGAATCGTATCTTGCAGTTGGCGTTGATTCACGATGTGGCGGAGGTGATTGCCGGTGATTTGCCTCCATACGATCCCGAGGATATTCCAACGGATACCGATGGTCGACGGGTGTTCTTTTCCGTGCGCCGACAACGCTCACCCGAGAATGCGGCCCGTAAACGGGCAGTGGAAGAGGCGGCATTCGATCACGTAATGAAGAAGTCGCCTGCAACAACAAAGACCGCATGGCGCGATCTATGGGAGGAGTATGCCGCGCAGGCGTCTCCCGAAGCGCGTTTCGTGAAGCAGGTTGACCGGCTGGAGGCGTTCATCCAGAGTCGGCTTTACGCCGAGCGCTTCCCGGATGCTCCTGTCGATGGTTTTGCTGATATGGCTCGCCAGGCGATCACCCATCCCCTCCTCGTCCCCATCCGGGACGCTTTCCTGGAGGAGATGTGAGACAAGCGCATCCCGTTAATCGCTGTGTCGCATGTAATTCTGATGGCATATGGGGGAGGAAATGATTTGCCGGTACTCCCTTAGGAACCGCGGCATTGACGAGTAGTGCTCGCGGAATCGACTAAAGGGATTGCGTGACCCGAAGGTAAAATCCTGACAACGGTTGGTGAGGCCCACTCGTCTCACATCTCCTGTAGGCGCGGGTGTGGTCCCTTGGTTTGCACCATTTCCCGCCACAACAATCGCCAGGATCTGATGCCATGATAGCAAGCTCCGGATGTAAGGGATCAAACCCGAGGGGTAGTAGACATCTGCCAGATCGCTTCCTCCCTTCGTCCAGAACGTCAAATGAGGCTGATCGTCGATCTCTAGGACGGCGGCAATTGCCGCCGGTCCTTGTCATGTGCCATGAGGGATATTATGCAGAGACATAGATTCATGGAGTTAGTAACCGTGGTTCTGGCTACGATGATGCTAACGGCGTGTGGAGGCGGTGAAGGGGTTGGCAGCGATTCCGCCGAGCTAAAGACTGCCCCAACGCAATCTACTGCTCAAACGCAGTCCACGATCGTAGTTGGGAAATCCGGAGAGCAGCGGGAGGCGCTGAACACTTTGATGACCGTATCTGCTAGTGATGGGTTGCTTGATGCCGATGGTGATGGTTTTTTTCAGTCTCGTAGAGTTGGAGCGTGCAGTTGATGCGAGCATTGGCGATTACGCATGGCCTCCAAACGTCCTTGTTAGTGCCAAAGCGCTCGTAGCCCCGTTCTACAACAGCCCATCCGCGAATCTGAGTCGATTCGAGGTGCCCTATCAGCACATCATTCTGACCGGGGTAAATATCTGCGCATGGTATGAAACCTGGCTCCATGCACGCGCCAATGGTGACGATACCTTACTCCAGATGGCGATAAAGGTAATGACGGACGAAATTCCGTATTATCCAACCCGCGAGGCAGATCGCGCTTTGCTGGAGAGGTACGCGCAGAGTGCGTCACTGGGTGATCCTGCACTTGTTCAGAATTACTATGGGCTAAACTGCGAAGCCATTGAGTTCCTATGGAAGCCCTAGGATGTTCGGGTTGCGATAGGTCGCAGGGATGCAACGGAGAGGATTCCGTTGGCCCCGAGGGCTGTTCTGTCTGGTAACGGTTGGTAGTCCGCCTGGCACAACCGAAGGCGGCTCATGGAATGGATTGCTGGAATGGGATTGAGGCGATTCGTTGCGGGAAGCCTCGTTGTCTTGATGTTGTTGGCCGTTGTCGCCTGTGGCGATGCGGGCGTCGGTGAGTCGCCAACCGCGAATCCCGCTGAACGGGACAGGGTGGCGGAATCCACGGTATCGCCAACCATGCAGCCAACCGAGCCCGAACCAGCGCCGACGCAGATTCCGGTGATAGCTCCCCCCACCTCGAATCCATTGAATCTGGATCCCGATGGCGATGGCTGGTACACGGCCGCGGAATTCCAAATCGCCCTCGATAATGAAGCCTCCACAATGGAATTCGCTCCTGATTATCCCATGACCGGTGAGCAGGCATGGGATAACTTTCGGGCAGGTACTGACCCGTCTGACTCCGAATTCCAGATAGGGCTAGAGCATACTATCCTTAGTGGTTATCGGGAATGCGGTTGGATGTTGACTTGGTTGGTTGCCTATACATCCGGAGATCCGGAGACGCAGCAGATCGCACTCACACATCTGGGGGTTATGGTCGAGCCAGGGTATTTGGGCGATCAGGGGTCTTTGGATATCGTAACAAGCATGCTGGGTCAGGCCCAATTGGGCGATC
>JAMLHR010000035.1 GCA_023957015.1 Thermomicrobiales bacterium
CGGAAGCACGGATATAGGTACCGATCGCCTCCAACTCCTCGTCCAGATACGTCGTGTAGATATTGGAGAGCGAGGTGTTGATCTTTCGCTCGCTGAGCGCAGCATGAATGCGCTCGGTTGGCATACCCTCACGGGAGAAGGTGACGATCCCGCCCTGAACTGCACCCGCATCATGGATGTGGATACCCTCGAGCTCGCGCAGTCGTGACCGCAGGAGATTGCCTTGCTGTTGGACGCGTGCCCAGATGTTCTCCAGCCCGACATTCAGCACGTAGTCGACGGCGGCACCGAGTCCTAACCGACCAGCGACATAGCTCTCCCAGTTCTCGAACCGGCGGGCGTCGTCGCGAATCTCGTAACTCGATGCCGAGGTGAGATGTGCCGCATGCAAATCAAGGAGCGGCGGTTCCGTGAGTGGAATCCGCTCCTTCCTCATATAGAGGAAACCGGCACCACGCGGACCGCGCAGATACTTGCGACTGGTGGCGGAGAGCGCGTCGCACTGGATGCGCTCGACATCCAGCGGCATCTGCCCCGCCGTCTGGCAGGCGTCCAGCACATACCAGGCATTCGGTTGATGTTGTCTGATCAGCGCGCCGATTTCAGTGGCGGGTTGTACCAGTCCGCCATTCGTTGGCATATGTGTGATGAAAACCGCCGCCGTTGGTTTGTGCAGCGCTTGCTCCAACGCATCCAGATCGATCTGACCGAGGGAATCGTTCGGCACAACCTCAATCTTCAGCCCGAATCTCCGTTGTATCTGGAGGATACCGATGAGATTGCTGGAATACTCCCACGGCGTAATCAGCACGCGATCGCCGGACTGGAAGGGAATCGAGTAGGCGGCCATATCCCAACCGCGGGTCGCGTTCTCGACGTGCGCGATCTCCTTCGGCGAGGCATTCAGCATTCGCGCGATCGAGTCATAGGCCGCTTCGATACGAGCGTTCGCGATCGCTGCCGCCTCGTAGCCGCCGATGGTTGCCTCCAGATTCAGGTGATCAATCACGGTTTGGAGCACCGGTGTCGGTGGTAGCGACGATCCGGCGTGATTGAAGTGGGCGACATGCGCAGTACCGGGTGTATCGGCGCGCAGGTGATCGATGCGTTCGGAGATCGAAGCCATTATGGAGTGTCCTTTCTCTTACCGCACGATGTACTGCGAGAGCGTCTTGTACCCCAAGGTCAACCCGATCCGCTCAAGGCTATAGTTGGCGACGATATCCCCCTCGGTGGAGATTGCTCCCATTGGTTGCAGACCGGCGAAGACGCTGTCCTCGTGTTCGATATCGATATTGCCGCGATACCCACCTTCAATAACAGCGGTGATGAACTTCGGCCAATCCACCTCACCCCAACCCGGTGTGCGGGCTCGCCACCAGCCGGAACCGAGTCCGGATGTCTCTCCGAACGATGGCCCCAGAATACCCATGCGACTCCGGGCGACATAGTCGATCTCCATGTCCTTCGCATGCACGTGGAAGATCTTGTGGCTATAGTTCTTTACCGCCTGGATGTAATCGATTCCCTGCCAGACCATATGCGACGGATCGAACTCGATCCCGAGCGATGCCGATGGCACCACCTCAAACAGCACATCCCAGACATCTGGGCTGGTGGCGATGTTGTTGCATTTGTTCGTTTTCTTCTCGATCATCGGGCAGTTCTCGAGCGCGATTTTCACGCCTTTGGATTCAGCGTGATCACAGAATCGGGAGAACGCTTCCTTAAAGAGAGGGACATTCTCCTCCACCGTCTTGTCCGGATCGCGACCGGCGAAGGTCGAGACGACAGAGACACCGAGCCGGGCGGCCAGATCGATCACTTTGGGCAGGTAGGCCCGAGCCTCCTCGCCCTCGTAGGGATGAAGGTAGTTTGGGTAGTAGCCGAGGCTGGAGATCTCGATGTCGTAGTCCGAGAGCTGCTTGAGCATGGTGTCGATCCGCGCGGTCGTCACCGTCTCGGCATCCAGATAGGAACCCTGCCAGGCTGAGAGCTGCAGGCTTGAGAATCCCGTCTCGTGCGCGAATTTCGCGGTTTCCTCCGAGTAGTTGGCGTAGAAACCGATCCTCATATTGGTGCTCCTCTAGCGTGACGGACATGCTTCCCTTCTCTGTTCAAGGGTACCCCGCCATCTGCCGTTGTGAAGGGGGTTCCATCGTGATGTTCAGAAGGCGTTAGCTCGTATACCATGAGCCAACGATTCGATCTTTGCAGGAGTTCAACCGTGCCGCTGACACCCGAAGAACTGAAGTCTCACTTCCTTCTCGATCCCGACGTCGCCTTCCTTAATCATGGTTCGTTCGGTGCTTGTCCAGAACCAGTGTTTGCGGAGTGGCAACGCTGGCAGGCGGAGTTGGAGCGTCAACCGATTGCGTTCATTGCCCGACGGCAGGAAGGATTGCTGGACGACGCGCGGGCGACATTGGCTGCCTATGTGGGTGTCAATGCGGACGATCTCACGTTCGTCTCCAATGCCACCACCGGCGTCAACATCATCACGAAATCGATTCCACTCGAAGCTGGCGATGAGGTCCTGGCAACGAACCTGGAGTATGGCGCCTGCGATTGGGCATGGGAGTTCTATACAGCGAAAGTCGGTGCGACGTATATCAAGCAACCGATCACATTGCCGGTAACGACACCGGAGGCGTTAGTCGAGGAGTTCTGGCGTGGGGTCACCCCTCGAACGAAGGTGATTTACGTAAGTCACATCACCAGCGCGACCGCGTTGCGGTTACCGGTCGAGCTCATCTGTGCGCGGGCGCGGGAGGCCGGTATCCTCACAGTGATCGATGGCGCCCATGCACCGGGGCAAATTCCGTTGGATATCACTGCGCTGGGTGCGGATATCTACGCTGGCAACTGTCACAAGTGGCTCTGCGCCCCCAAAGGTGCAGCGTTTCTCTACGTTCATCCGGACCATCAGCCATGGGTGGAGAGTACGATCATCAGTTGGGGGTGGCATCCGGATAACACCTTTATCAGTCGCAATCAGCTGCAGGGTACACGCGATGTCAGTCCCTTTCTCACCGTGCCGACGGCTATCGCCTGGCAGCGCGAGCATGAGTGGGATGTCGTTCGCACGAGCTGTCACGAGTTGCTGCGCGAGTACGTGGAGAAGCTCCACGAAATGCTCGGCACCGAGCCGATCTATGCAAACGATTCCTGGTACGCGCAATTGGCGGCGATTACGCTCCCGGCGGGCGACCACGCCGGTCTAAGAGAGCAGTTCATTAACCACGGTCTCGAGATTCCGCTCACCATGCATGGTGACCGCACCTTTGTCCGCATCTCCGTGCAGGGCTACGTTACCCGCGCCGATTTGGATCATTTGGTGGAGGTGTTGCGGGAGGAGTTCCTGCCGTCATCTTGACGATGAAGTGTTATGTAGACCCGGACCGATCGGTCGCGGTTCAGATGGGGCTATCCTCCAACCAGCCGCGACCGTGAGTTGTCCGGGTTCCGAGAATTATCCGGAATGTGTTTCGTCCGGCGCGGGGAATCATCTATACCACCGCCAATCTCACATACCATCCCCAAAGAGTTGATCCTGATCCCAACGTTCAACGTTTTCGGCGATGTACCTCCGGAGGATGTCCAGTTCCTTGTCATTGCGGACAATATGATCGTGAAACCCTTCCTGCCAGACTTTCCTGTGGTAAGGCAGCCAGCCTTCGTTCCGAACCCCTTCAGCATAGAGTCGATGCGTGGTCATTTTGAACCACTGCACGACGCGGGAGAGATTCGTTTCTCCTTCTTTGTCAGTGAGCCTGACTGCAATTCCAATCATGATATGAAGATGGTTTGGCATCACGACAAACGAGTCGATTGCGATGTCGGGAAATTGATCTGGGATATCTTCGATGCAGGTTGTCACCATCTGCCCGGCGTTGGTCAAGTGCATCGTCTTGTTGGTGATATGACCGAAGTATGGATGACGATCATGGGTACAGATCGTGACGAAGTAATAGCTGGGCGAGCGATAGTCATGATCCTTGAGTCGTAGCCGTCGTGTGACACCGGGGCGGGTCTCGCGACGGTCGGGATAGGGCATGGCGGAGTATCCTCTCGGTGCCCGGACCACTCACAAGCGCGATTGTGGCCGTAAGAACATCCGGTGTTCGCGCTTGATCGGTCCAGGCTTACGGATTCAGGCTATGCCTCAGCGTCAGATAGCGTTATCGTCCTGACTCCGCTGCAGGAAGACCGGGCACGGCGCCTCGCGTACCAGCTTCTCCGCCACAGACCCAAGCGCCCAGCGCTTGTATCCGCCCTGACCGCGAGATGTGATCACCAGAATGTCATCCACATCCACCGCCCACATCAGCGTGAATGGTACCGATCCTTCCACCAACTCGGTGGTTACCGCAGAGTACTGTGCCTGGGCTTCAGCAGCCTTTGATGCCAGGTAGTCGTTCGCTTCTGCCCTCACCTGCTCCAGCGTTTTGTCGTACAGCTCCGGGATCCATTTGCAGTGGCGAGACCCGATCGGTGCGTTCCTGACGTAATCGTTCCTTCACGTCCTGGAGACCCACGCTCCGCACCAGATGCAGCGGTAGCTGGAGCGCCGATGCAACCTCGATGGCGGCGGTAAGACCGCGCTCGGCGATCTTACTCCCGTCAAGCGCACAGACGACGCGATCCGGAATCTTCGGATTGCGGGTGAGCTCGCCCACACGCACCAGGAGAGTCGGTGTGGTGCCGTGGCGAATGACGCGATCCGCCATGCTCCCGAAGAGGACGCGACCTGCCGCACCGCGACCATGCGTCATCATCACGATCAGGTCTGACTGCTCGCCAGCCCGGATAATCTCCTCCGCCACATCGCCAATTCGTACATCCACCGTCACTTCGCGTTCGGGGGTGCGAAGCTCCTCGGCCAGATTCTCCAGTCGTACATTGAGCGAGACCTCGGTACGGGCGGAATCCCGACGCAGAATCCAGTCCGGCACGATCACCTCTCGGTCAACCATGACATGGAGGAGTACCAACTCCCTGGTTGGGAACTGGGTGGCGTATTTCAGAGCAGCCAGGGATGGTTCTGAACCATCAACGGGGACGACAATGCGGTTGTAGGTGAAGCGATCTGTCATGGCATGACCTCCATCGCGAAGCGAATCTTGTATACAGCTATGATACGATCATTGCATCACAAAGGAGTGCGGATTCGGCGCGAACCATGATGAAATCATGCCGGGAAAGGGGGTTTAGGGGCGGCACCGGAGCTCCATATTAGCGACATCGCGGAACCGTATCGTGTATTCAACATGCTTTTTGGTTTATGATTTTGCGCACGGGGAAATGTGGGTTACCCGTAAGCTAAAGACAACGATGTCAACACGGCAAAGAATCGGCGGTCGGTATCGTCCGCTGCGGCGTACCATCGGGAGGAGACGGCTGTGGAATTACAAGCCTCCGCTGAAATGATCCAGCAAAGTGCACCGGATCAGGAGGAAGAGGTTCGGAGGAGTCCGGTAAAGGTAATCCTTGGAAGCTTTATCTTCCGTCGGGCTTTGAGGGCACTACTCACGATTTACCTGGTGAGTACATTTATCTTCTTTCTCGTGCGTTTGCTACCTGGTGACCCGGTACAGGTGTTCATCAATAAGCAGATGACGCAATATGGCTATTCGTACGACGATGCCGCCAACCAGGCCCGGTCGTTGTTTGCCATCGATGTCGATCGGCCGCTGCTGCTACAATACACTGACTACCTCAGTAATCTTCTCCGCGGCGATCTGGGCACGTCTATGGTGCTACCAGGTACCAGCGTGGTGAGCATTATCCAGAGCCGTATTTGGTGGACCATCTTCTCGGTTGGTACCTCCCTCATCATTGCCTTTGTGCTCGGTAGCCTCATCGGCATGCTCATGGCGTACAAGCGCGGTTCCACATTCGATGGCATCGCCAGCACCATCGGTTCCATTCTCAACAGTATTCCGAACTACCTCTTGGCACTACTCTTCATCATCATCTTTGGTGTGCGGTTGAACTGGTTCAACTACACCAAAATGAGAGGATCGGTATCCAGCGGTCAGCCCGTGGAGTTTAGTTGGGCGTTCTTTACGGACGCCTTATATCACGCGATCTTACCGATCTCGGTCTATGTGGTCACCAGTATCGGCGGGTGGATGCTCCTGATGAAGAGTTCCACCATCTCCACACTGGAGGAAGACCACGTTACTGCCGCTCGCGCCCGCGGTGTCCCGGAATGGCGCGTGCTCGGCTTCTATGTTGGTCGTAACGCGATTCTGCCGCTCTTCACCCAACTCACCATTGCCATCGGTTTCGTGGTCGGTGGCTCCTTGCTGGTCGAGCCGATCTTCCAGTACCAGGGTATTGGTATGCGGTTGTACGAAAGCATCAACCAGCGCGATTATCCGGTACTGCAGGGTATCTTCCTGGTGATCACGATCTCGGTGGTTGTGGCACTCTTCGTTGCCGACCTCCTCTACAGTCGCCTTGATCCGCGCATTCGATCCTAGGGGGTGAGTTATGAGTAGTGCAGTTAGTGCCGTCGGCAATACCCAAAACCAGCGCGTCACTCCGCCACCCGCGTGGAAGCGATTTGTGAGCCGGAATAAGCTGGGAACGTTCGGTATCGTCGTGTTTGTGGGGATCATGCTCCTCAGCTTCGTTGGTCCGTTCTTCCTTCCGGAGAAGAACTCGACGAATGTGGCCAAAGTGTACTGTACCCCCAGTTGGGATAACTGGCTTGGGTGCGATTATCGCGGCCGCGATATCTGGTACCAGATCGTCAACGGTGGCAAGCAACTCATATGGGTGAGCGCCGCCGCCGCCTTCTTCAGCACCTTCATCGCCATCACCTTTGGTGCCCTGGCCGCACTGCTTGGTGGGTGGTTTGAATCGCTGGTGCTGGTCATCACCGAAGTCGTGCTGACCGTACCGAACATCATCCTTCTGGGTGTGTTGGCCGCGTTCGTGAAGCTGGATAGTCCGTTCCTGTTGGTGATGATCCTGTCGGTGACCGGATGGCCGACCTTGTTACGGGCAGTTCGTGCCCAGGTACTCAGTCTGAAGGAACGCGAGTTCGTGGAAGCCGCCCGCATGCTGGATCTCGGCTTGCCTCGTATTCTCTTCCGCGAAGTGCTGCCAAATATGGCCAGCTATATCCTTATCAACTTCGTCTTCGGTATGACCGGTGCTATCTATGGTCAGGTCGTCCTGTACTTCCTCGGTTTGGTCTCGCTCAAGGGCGATAACTGGGGTCTCATGATTCAGGAAGCCTACCGACAGGGTGCCGCCTTCTCCACCGATGGCGTGCTCTACCTGGTTGCGCCAATCGTCATGATCGTGCTGCTGATGTGGTCGCTCACGCTGGTGGCTCGTGCACTTGAGGATGTCTTCAATCCTCGCCTGCGGGAGGCATAAGAGATGTCTGATCAAACACATGACCTCGACGCCCGGAAAGAACGCGACCGTATCCGCGGTACCGCCGAATCGACGGCACCAGTCATCCTGTCCGTCCGCGATGTCTCGGTGGAATACAAGACACCGTATGGCTGGATGAAAGCCGTCAACAACTCCACCATGGATATCCGCCGTGGTGAAGCGGTGGCGCTGATCGGCGAATCCGGATCCGGTAAGTCAACGCTCGGGTTTGCACTGCTCCGCATGTTGGTGCGCGCCGCCCGTGTCTCCACCGGTGAAGCCATCTTCACCGACAAGAACGGGACAACCTACGATCTGTTCAGGATGACAGATAAGGAGTTTCGCACCTTCCGCTGGGACAAGATGGCGATGACCTTCCAGGCCGCCCAAAACGTGCTCAATCCGGTGATGCGGATCAGCAACACCTTCCACGAGACGGCACGATCGCACGGCTGGAACGATAAAGCCGCGGTCAAGGCCAAGACCCTGGATCTGTTCAAGAAGGTTCAGCTTGATCCGAACCGTGTCTTCGATGCCTATCCGTTTGAACTCTCCGGCGGTATGCGCCAACGCGTCAGTATCGCCCTCAGTCTGTTGCTTGATCCCGAGTTGCTGATTTTGGACGAGCCGACCACTGCGCTCGATATCATCACCCAGCGCGCCATCATCGATGTGATCAAGAGCCTGCGCGAGCAGCTCGATTTCACGATGATCTTCGTCAGCCATGACCTCAGCCTCGCCGCTGAGTTGGCCGACCGCGTGGCCACGATGTATGCCGGTGAGATCGTTGAGTACGGGCCGGTGCGCGATGTCTTCTATCGACCCGAGCATCCCTATACCGTTGGTCTGCTCAACGCCGTCCCGCCGATTGTGGGCGAGGAGTTTACACCACTGGTCGCGATTCCGGGTGCCACCCCGAATCTGCTGAACATCCCCAGCGGTTGCCCGTTCCACCCGCGCTGTCCGTTTGCTACCGATATCTGTTCAACGGTAAATCCCCCGCTGGTTGATGTCGGTGGTACGCACTTCGTCTCTTGTCACAACCGGGACAAGGTAACCCGTGACCAGGAAGTCTGGGAAGAAATGGAGGCCACCGTTGGTGCTTGATATGACAGAGCAGACCAGTAAGGATGCCACCATTAACAAGGGACAGCCCATTATCCGACTGGAGCATATCCGGCGTGATTTCGATACCCGTGGCGGTCATATCACCGCGGTCGATGATGTCAACTTCGATCTCTACCCGAGCGATATCCTCTGCCTGGTAGGCGAGAGCGGTTCTGGTAAGACCACCGTCGCCCGTATGGCCGCCGGACTCCTGAAACCAACCCGTGGGCAGGTCTTCTTCGAAGGCCGCGATATCTACGAGATGAACAAGAAGGAATTCGGTGAATACCGCCGCGCCGTCCAGATCATTCACCAGGATCCGTACGCATCGCTGAATCCCATCCACACCATCGGCGATATGTTGCGGGCGCCGTTGCTCAAGCACAAGATTTGCAAGAGCCGCGCCGAAGCTACCAAACGTGCCGGTGAGCTGCTGGAACTGGTGGATTGCCGTCCAGTGGAAAACTTCATCGACAAGTATCCGCACCAGCTCTCCGGTGGTCAGCGTCAGCGCATCTCGATTGCGCGGGCCATGACGTTGAATCCACGCGTTATCATCGCCGATGAGAGCGTGAGCATGGTGGACGTAAGTATCCGCGTGAGCTTGCTTAACACCATGCTGAAGCTGCGAAACGAGCTTGGCGTTACCTTCCTGTTTATTACCCATGACCTCGCCGTGGTGAAGTACTTCGCCTGGGAGGGCAATATCGGTGTGATGTACGTCGGTAAGGTGGTTGAGTACGGACGTACACCGGGCGTGATTGGTCGTAGCGTTCATCCCTATACGCGGGCGCTGGCGGCGGCGATTCCGGAAGCAGATCCCGATCTCACCCGTTCGAAAGAGAAGCTGCAGTTGCGGAGCCTGGACATTCCGAAACTGACGGAGCTTCCGAGTGGGTGTGTCTTCCACCCGCGTTGTCCGTACTGGATTGAAGGGCTTTGTGATACCACGAAACCCAAATTGATTCGTATTGACGAGTATCGCGAGGTTGCCTGTCACGCTGTGGAGCAAGCCGTTGCTCGGGGTGAAGATCCGCGTGATCTCGCGGTTACTGATCAGTTGGCGAACCAACTTATGCGTGAATGAGGCGTATTCAGTACGCAGCATCATTGAAAATGCCGCGCGTGCGGTGCACTATTACGGGTAGTTGTTTCCGCGAAGTGTTGATTGTGCATGGGCCTGACCAAGGCGCAGGATTCTGAGTGCGGTATGCATAGTGCATACAAACGAGGTTGATAGCACCCAGGCACGTGAACAGTCTCGGAAACGGGTACAAATCGGAGTCGGATGGTCTGACCCGAAAGAAAGGAAGAGGAAATGGTCGCTTCAATGAATCGTCGCAAATTCCTTGGTACCGCTGGTGCCGGATTTGCGGCAGCCATGTTTACCGGTGCTGCAATGCCAGGTGGATTTGGCAAGGCTGTGATGGCACAGGATGGTGGCGCGGAGTTCCACGGTGCTTATCCCTACACCGATCCCGGTGCTGGTGGTCACTACAACACGTTTGTGACCAATGGCATTCTGCCCCCTCCGAGCTCCATCTACGGTGAAGTCATGTGGGCTCCGCTGGGTATGTACTTCTGGGCCGATGCCACCTGGTTGCCATTGGTTGCCGCTGGCTGGGAGTTCAAGGTCGGTGCCGATGACACCGAGGTTGCCGTGGCTGTTGAGGGCGAGGCCTATGCGCCGCTGAACACCGCGCCCGCCGATGCCGATCACATCGTAGTGAAACTTCGTGAAGGCGTTAACTGGAGTGATGGCACCCCGGTGACCGCGCAGGATTGTGTTGACACCATATGGTGCTATCGCATCATGAGCAATACTGCCTGGCGCTACATCGACGATGCCCAGGTTGTGGATGACACCACCTTCATCTGCCATATGTCTGTGCCATCCACCGTGGTTGAGCGCTACGTCATCCGCAGCATGTCGCCTCTGCCAAGCTCGGTTTACGGTGAGTTCGCCCAGAAGTCTCGCGATGTGTTTGGCGCAGGCATGACGTTGGATGATGACGAGGGTAAGCAGCTCCTGGATGAGTTCAACAACTTCCGTCCGGATGGCCCAGCTCCGGTTACCGGTCCGTTTGCGATCGATCCTGCCAGCATCACCAATGCCCAGATGAACCTCGAGAAGAATGCCAACAGCTACTGGGCTGATATGGTCCCGTTCGATCGCGTCGTCAATTTCAACGGTGAGACCGACACCATCAGCGCCGTCGTCCTCTCCAAGGACATTGACTATGCAACCCACGGATTCTCGGTAGCCACCGAGAATCAGATGATTTCCGATGGTATCCGCGTTCTGCGTCCGCCCACATACTCTGGCCCGGGCATGCTGTTCAACTACGGCAAGCTCACCGAGTTCCAGGATGCGAAGGCTCGCCAGGGACTTGCGCACGCCATCGACCGCGGCCAGAACGGTGTGATCGCTCTTGGTCAGTCCGGTGTGGCTGTGCAATACATGGCTGGGTTCGCTGACGCGCTGGTTCCATTGTGGCTCAGCGAAGAAGAAGTTGCTGGCCTGAACACCTATGAGCTGGATCAGGACATGGCATCCGCCATGCTGCAGGAGGCCGGTTTCACCATGGATGGTGACAGCTGGAAGAAGCCAGATGGCTCCGATGCCGCCTATGAGCTCAGCTTCCCGGCCGAGTTCGCTGACTGGAGTGCCGCTGGCCAGGATCTGGCCGAGCAGCTGACCGAGTTCGGATTCGAGATTGATCCGCGCGCGATCACCTATACCCAGCAGCCGATCGATGTGGATCAGGGCAACTTCGACTTTGCGATTCGCGGTTGGGGTAACTCCACCAATCCGCACCCGCACTTCTCCTTCACCCAGGCGTTCTTCACCCACAACACCCTGGCGGTGAACAACGGCGGTACTGGTACCCAGTTCCCGCTGCAGACCACTTCCGAAGCCGCTGGCGATGTGGATCTGGAAGCCATGGTCGTTGCTTCCGCTCAAGGCATGAGCATGGACGATCAGAAGGCGAATGTCGTTGCGATGGCCAAGACCTACAACGAGCTGCTGCCGGCGATTCCTTTGTGGGAGCGCTTCGGTAACAACTGCGCCCTTGAGGGCGTCCGCCTCGTCGCTTGGCCGGCCGATGATGATCCGCTGCTGAAGCAGAGCTTCTATGCGGACAACATCCCCGCCATGATGTGGTTCCAGGGCCTGATGGAAGCCGTCTAGGTTTACGTCACACCTGTTACGCCGGGCTTTGCAGCCCGGCGTGCACGAATGGCCCCCGGCAATGCCGGGGGCCGTTTCGCGTCTCCGTTCAAACGTGGCCCCGGGGTCAAGCCCCGAGCATATCGTCAGATCGGTAGCGGCGATCCCTCGTGGTCGCCCACGAACCGCAGGTTCGTAACGCAACCAATGGCGCATAGATCGTGGTCAACCAGGAACAGTTCGGTACAGGAACACCATGGCCGAATATGGACCTCCCTGCCGCCTGAGGCGGGAGCCCCATGCACGAGGACATTGCTCATAGCCGCCTGCGGCGGAGGTGAGCACGAGACTCACCACTACCGATGGTTGGTCCTGTATTCGGTGGGCGCCGTCAAATCGATAGCGTTGATCCACGGGCACGTTCCGCTGCTCGTGCTGCGCACTCGGCCACCTCCGGCAGTGGTCGCCAACGAACCGCCGGTTCGTAACGCAACCAAATAGCACATAGATCGTAGTCGGCCATGACACGGTGCATCGTAAGGCGGTCGGTTTCCCTCGACCGCAACCACACAGCAAGAACAGAGAAGCCATAACCCCACTGCGAAGCGCAAACTCACACCAACAGACCGACGCGTCGTCGGTAAGAGAAAGGCAATGCCATGACCGCGCAACCACCCATCGTCGATACCACCACCTGGGAAACAGCTCTCGCAGAGCAACTCCAGCTCGAGGACGAGTTGATCGCCCAGACCAAAACCGTTGCCGCTGCGCGGCGACGCCTGCCGATGACACCGCTTGCGCGCGACTACACCTTCGTCGGTCCTGATGGCGAACAGTCGATGGCGGATGTGTTTGGCGATGCTCGCCAGTTGGTTGTGTATCACGTTATGTACGCGCCGGAGTGGGAGAAGGCCTGCCCGCACTGCACGCAATACGCCATCAATCAGGGCCACGGCATCAATCTGGAGACGAGTGAACGCGATACCCGCTACATCCTCGTCAGCCGCGCATCATACGAGAAGATCGCTGCCTGGGCGAAAGCGCATGGTATTCAGACACCGTGGTACTCGGTATCGACCGAGTTTGCGGAGGAAATGGGCAAGATCGCACCGGGTTTTGGTGATATGCCGGGTCTCTCCGTCTTCTTCAAGGCCGATAACGGCATCATCTATCGCACCTACACCACCAGTGGATCGATGGTTGAATCCACGATGCCAGCCAGCGCGATCCTGCGGCTTACGCCGTACGGTATGCAGGAGCACGGTGAGGACTCTCCGGAAGGCTGTCCACAGCGATTCAGTGCCATGTAGCACGCGTACCTTGGTTCATACGCATGGAAATTCAGAATACGTATGTGCTCGGCGTACAGGAATCGGACAAAGTGACCAATAGACACCAGGTGGTGCGCTATCTGATCCGCTAAATTGTGCAAGTTGCATAGTTTGGCGGATCGCTTCTCAACGATCTGCACATTGCCACCGGTTTTTTCAGGACTCACACTGAACTACGTGTGAATACACAGCACCTGCAACCGTAGGTGAGACACCGATTCAGGATCCAGGAGCACCGCACGTGACTACATCTGTTGAGGAAGTTCGACTCAAACTTCTCGGCGAAGGACCCACGCCCGAATCGATCTACGCCCAGATCGAAGAGCAGGGCATCGAGTTCATCAATCTCCAGTTCACCGATGTCATGGGAATGACCAAGAGCGTTACTATTCCTGCCGTCATTTTCCCGGAGATTGTCGAGCGCGGTCAGTGGATCGATGGTTCCTCAATCGCAGGCTTCACTCGCATCGCCGAATCCGACATGTTCCTTGTACCGGATCTTTCCACGTTTGCTGTCATCCCGTGGGAGAAGAGCGATTTCCCCACTGCCCGTGTGATCTGCTGGGTCCACAACCCAAATGGCGATCCCTTCCCTGGCGATCCGCGCGGCATCCTTCTTAAGCAGCTGGAGAAGCTGGCCGATCTCGGTTTCACCTACAACACCGGTCCGGAGCTGGAGTTCTTCCTGTTTGAGCGGGACATCCAGGGCGGTATCTCCCCGCTACCTCACGACCGTGGCGGCTACTTCGATCTCAGCACCGATCTCGCCAGCACCGTTCGCAAGGATATGGTGCGCGCGCTCATGGATATGGATATCGATGTTGAAGCCAGCCACCACGAGGTAGCGATCGGCCAGCACGAGATCGATTTCCAGTATGGACCAGCCATTCCGACCGCTGACCGCGCCCAGACCTTCAAATACATCCTCAAGGCCATTGCCCAGAAGCACGGTCTGCATGCCACCTTCATGCCCAAGCCGATGGAGGGCATCAACGGTTCCGGTATGCACGTGCACCAGAGCTTTGGTTTCCTCGATTCCAGTCTGGGCAAGAACGCCTTTGTGGATGAGAGCGACCCGTACGGTCTCAGCAAGGTTGCCAAGCACTTCATTGCCGGTCAGCTCAAGCACGCCCGCAGCCTCGCTGCCATCATCGCGCCATTGGTGAATAGCTACCGCCGCCTGGTTCCTGGCTACGAGGCTCCGGTTTACGTTGCCTGGGCGCGCACCAATCGCTCGGCGCTCATCCGCGTGCCGGCGATCCGCCAGGGCAACTTCAATGCTACCCGTATTGAGCTCCGCTGCCCCGATCCGAGCTGCAACCCGTACCTGGCCATGACCGCCATGCTGGCGGCCGGTATGGATGGCATCATCAATGAGATTCCGCTCGAGGATCCGGTGGAGGAGAATCTCTACCACTTCACCGACGAGGATCTCAAGCGCCGCAACATCCCGATGTTGCCGGCCACCCTCGGTGAAGCTGTTGAGGAGTTTGCCAAGGATGATGTTCTTCGCACCGCCCTTGGTGAGCACACCAGCGAGCGCCTGATCGAAGGCCAGACTGCGGAGTGGAATGCCTTCCGCCTCCACGTCACCCAGTGGGAGCGCGATCGCTACATGGAAATGTACTAGGCGATTCTTCGCGGAAGGAGTCGGTGCGCAGGCACCGACTCCTTTAATGGCTCATATCCGGACTGGAGTAGCGATGCAACGCTATCGCCCAATAGAGTGGGCACAATGGTCCGTTACATGTGTCAGGGCGATCAGCAGCCAGCCCAACGATCAATCCGCAATATCAATCAGATAGCTATCGCCGCGATTCGTAATCAACAACCGCCCCTCGACCCAATGGCAGGTCGCGCTGGCCGGGAACTCATCCAGCGCAGCGATCGAACGAGATTCCGTACCATCAAAGAGCAACACCTGCGTTCCGTTCCGCGCGAAATCCGCCACCAGCACAAACGATCCTGGCTCCGGTCCGCAGGCAGGATACGTGGTGACCGCGGCGGACTGCGCCAGACCCAGCACCTCCTGTAGCGGCTGACTCTCGCCGCCATCCATTGGTATCCGCCAGACATCGCCGTTGCCATCTGCAGATATCAGGTAGGCAAATGCTTCATCGGCATCGACAAGTCTGGGGAACGGGACATCGGCGGAGTTGATCCTTTCGAGCTCCCCGGTCGCACGCGCTACAACAACTGTCGGTTTCGACGAGTCGTCCGTCATCCACATCGCCATGCTGTTCTCGCCCACCCGGTGTAGTGGACCGGCGACAAACGGAAGCCCTTTGTCATGGAGAGATGCCCAGTTGTCCACCTCATTACTGGATAGTCGCAACGTTGTCAATACACATGTGATCATCTCGTCGGTCATCTGATGTCGGCCAAACAAGATAGTGTCGTTACTCATCCAGTACGGATACACGTCAATGAGTAACCCGTGGCTTTCCTCTCCAAACAGAAGTGGAGCTTCCTCCTCCGTGCCCTCACCTGTGAGGTTGGTGATCGTTCCTGTAGCGGTTTCCACAACGAAGATGTCCGAGTCCCGTCCCCGGATCCACGCGTCCAGGCTGAAGGCGATTTTGCCAGAGTCTGGACTCCAGGCAATGCTCAGCTCATCCAGCAGCTTGATCTCGGCCACTGGTTCGGTGCGCGATACCTCCTCGAGCGTCTCTGCATTCAGGAACGCGATGACATCGCGGTCCGCCAATCCCATCAATGTCGAACCATCGGGAGAGATGCTTTTGATGATGACATCGCCGGTATCCAGTGGTTGAATGCTGTCATTCTGTCGGGCGAAGGTGCGGTTGGGCAGCATTGCCGGTGCCAGGAGCAGTGCCTTGGTGATGCTTCGTCGGCTGAGTTGCATGTGTGGGATTCTCCTTCCGAAACGAATTAGCTCTATTGGCCAACGTTTTCCGTATGAGTGCGGTTCCTGCAGATTGGTACAATGGTGGGAGTGACTGTACCCGCACCCCGAAAGGACCCCACAGCTCCATGAGCACATCTCAGCAACTCGCCCAGCGATTTCTGGATCATTTCAACGCCCGTCAGACGGCGGAGATGCTCTCGCTGGTCCACGCCGATGTTAGCTATAACGGTCGACACGGCGAGGGCGAGGGTGTTCAGTTGCTGCAGGAATGGATTGGTCGCGCCACCACCACGATGACACCGCAGCGATGGTTCGGTCAGGATGAGTTGGCTGTGGTGGAGGTCGATGTGGCCTGGCGCTCTACCAAGACCGAGGAAGTCACCGATCGTGCTACCTGGGCACTCGCGTTCGCGACAGATGATGGGTTGATTATCGCGATCTCGCGCTACGCCGATATCGGTGAAGCCGTCACCAAGATGAGCCTGACGCCGGAGGATATCTTGCCCGAGATGGGATTCCCGGGAGTGACGTCGTAGCGGCGAGCCTGTGTCCGCCCTGGAAAGCAGGCGATCACGAAGAATCGCCGCCACGCCTGGGGTACAGTTGGTTCCCCAAGAGCAGTCACGCGAAGTATCGGTAGAGGGGCAGCTCGTCTGCCCCAAGAGGGGAGACAAGCTCCCCTGCTACCGGGCAATGCGGAACCGTTCTAGTACGCGCTCATCAACTCGCCCCGGACCTCGCGCATCACCTTGATCTGCGGTGTACGCAGCTCCTCAATCCGCGTGCTGAAGTTGACTACCTCTCCGTACTCCGCTAGCTGGGTGGCGACGGTATGTTGATGTTGTGCCATTTCCAGCAGCAACACCATCATGCTGACGAACGAGAACTCCTTGTCATCCCGCGAGCCGTAGGTCTTCTTCACCCACTTCTGGTCCATAAAGTCCATGTGGGATTGGTCTGTGCAGGATTCCACACCGCCCATCGAGATCAGCATCATCTCATGCGTTGCCGCCTCGGGTTCGGCGTCGCCGAAGAGTTCCTCACGCAATGAGGCCAACTCCTCCAGCTCGGAGGGAAGTTCCGTCTCCAACTCCTCGATCACCGTGAGAAGGCGTTCGTCCTCAATGTCATCGCGGGCGATCTCGATCAGCTTCAGCGTGCTGTGGTGATAGGGGATGGTGGTATCGATATATGCCTGCTCAAAGGGGATGTCCGAATCGATATGCACCGCAGGCGTGCCCATGGCCGCGCCACAGGAGTAGAAGCGGCTCGTGTTGACGCGAGCGGAGGTGGAGATAGCGGTAAGGCTGCTGATACCAGCGACGGCCAGCAAAGATCGACGAGAGATCGTGTTCATGATGAGTTCCTTTCTGAATGATGAAGAGTTCCCTGATGGACCGGGAAGCCATCAATTCAGAAAGACCTGCAGGAGTGCGCGCTGGGTGGAACCATCGATCGCGATAATGGGGGAGTGGTCCGCGGCGATGAACGCGAAGACCGCGGCGGTGTCGAAAGCAACTGTGGGAAGGGAGAACGTCGGGAGTAGGGGCGTTCCGGGAGCCTGTGCTGCCGTCACATCTGAGGCCACACACATCTCCACGCTCACGCCGTGATGACCGGCATGCTCGCTGGTGTCGGCCTGAACGGGGAGCGCCATGAGCGCATCATGCCCCAGTACCAGGGCGATCACAACAACAGCGATCCTCGCCGTAACCGTCACATGTTTGGTTGTGGACGTGTTCGTTCGCATCGATCAAGTCGTCCTTCCTGCGGCTCAGGTTACGTCATTCCCCTGGGAAGTGATGAGAGGAAAATACCGATGATTTGGAAAGCTGACTGGTGTGGACTCCGACAACATCAAACGTTGGCTTGCCTGATGCGGTATCATGAATATACCCACCAGGGGTATATGAGGTGAGGTATGCGGCGGCATTCACAACTCCCGGAATACATCAGGTTGATCGCGCTTCTGGCGTTTGGGCTGGTATTCGGTCACGATCTTCTCATGGCGTCGGCCGCTCATCAGCCGGAAGATCCACATGCCGACCATATCGCTGTGGAGCAATGCGGTCCCACGGAAGGCGTGCTGGCCCAAATCGTTATGCTTCCCATTGCCCACCCATCCGCTGTCTTCTTTGCCGAGAGTACCTCCGCTCCCGACCTGCTGGCGACATTCCCAGGCGAGGATCAGGTTGAGTTCCTGGCGGACGCATCTGCACGACGGGCGATGTTGCAGGTCTTTCTGAATTGATTCGTTTCGATACGACCCACGATCTGCTCGACCAGTTGATGATGTTTCAGAAGGACAACAGCATGACACAGATTACCCGTCGGCGATTCACCGTACTCGCCGCTACGACGTCGCTTTTCGGTATCCGTGTGCTCGCCCAGGATAGTGGTCACGGTGATCACAAGAGTGAGGGCGATCACGACAGCTTCTCTTGCGCTGTCGCTGTGGCGACACCCGAGATTACTCCGTACGAGTCTGATATCCCCTTTGATCTGGCCTATATCGACACGATGATCCCGCATCATGCCAGTGTGGTGGCGCTGGCGGAGACAGCGATTGATGAACTTGCGGACGAGCGTCTGGTGGAGATCGCTCAGGCGGTGCTCGATACCCAGCCTGGAGAGATGGAGCAGCTTCAGGCGTTCCGTTACGAATGGTATCCAGATGAACCCGAGGATATCTCTGAGCACCGCATGCACGAGATGATGATGGTCACGATGGCTGGTGTTACGAGCTGTGGTGATGCTGACCATATGAATCTGATGGATAGCGAGTGGATCGTGCAGCAGTTCGAGGATGCGGATGACAAGGATCTGCGCTTCATCGACCTGGTCATCCCGCATCACCAGATGGCCGTGCACCAGAGTGTCGTTGGGCTCGAGCTCGCCGAGCACGAGGAGCTGCGAGCATTGCTTCAGGATGTTGTCGACGCCCAAACCGCTGAGATCGAGATGCTCAAGGAGATTCGCCGCGACATCATGAGCGCGTATTAGGGAGATACTGGCGACACTTGCCGTCGGACGAATGCGGGTGGATCCGGCCTGTGGCCGGATCCACCCGTTTCCTCTTTTACAACTTTTACACCGTGCGGATACCTCGGCGGTTATCGATCGCCATTGGCGCAGCAGCATTCGCGCTGGCATGATCCCGGGCTTCCTGGACGAGGGTTTCCAGATCATCCTCATCCACGCCGCCAATAATGAGCCTGGTGACAATCCCGTCCGGGCTGATGATGTAGGTCATGGGGTAGAACGTAATCGTGTAGTTTTGGGCGATCATGCCGGTGGTGACGCGATCCCCCTCAGAATCGCGGCCGATCGGATAGGTGATCCCGAACTCTTCAGCAAATGCGCGTGATTTCGCATCGGTATCCTGCTTTGAGCCGATGCCGATCAGCATCACATCATCCGGCGATGATTCCCAGAACGCCTGCAGTGCTGGCATCTCCTCTTTACAGGGTTCGCACCAGCTACCCCAGAAGTTCAGAATTACCACCTTACCCTGCTGCTCGCTGAGGGTGATCTCACCTCCATCGAACGTCTGCAGAGTGAAGTCCGGTGCGGGTTTGCCGACAGCGGGGGTATCAACGCTGCGGAGATTGGTGCCACCATCGTCGCGATTCCCAAACCACTGGTAGGCACCGAGGGCCAGCACGATCAGGATCAGCACCGCACCCAGTATCCAGCTGGATTTGCGCTCATTGGCACCGTAACCGATACGGCCACGTTCGTCCTGTGGATCGTCGGTATCGGCCAGCGTGGAATCGTTATCGAGGAGCTGATCTGGATCGGGAGTGGACATGATCTTACCTGTTACGGGAGCGTATCGATGGCTGCCTGCACCTGCGCGACCTCGGCATCGGTGCCGCCCACCAGGACGAGAATGACATTGCTGTGCTCGAAGATGTGAATCTCCTCGCCCTCATTCAGCGGACGTTCGGAGATACGAGCGGTGATCTGGAGCGAATCGGGATCGAGATTGGCGGAATCCGCCTCGCGGAGCTTGATGCCAGCTTCACCGGTTGCGGCAGGATAGATGAACAGGAACGCGTTGAGCTTGTTGATCTCAATCACCTGACCCGGCTGCGAGAGCTGATTCGTGGATGCCGTGTAGCGACCAGGTTCAACCCGATCGAAATCCTGCTCCTTCAGCGCGTTGATAACGCAGATGAGTTGATTCCTGCCTGCCTCGCAGGCGGGTGCCTCTGGACCTTCATTGAAGAATCGGTCATCGAAGAAATAGAGATAGCCCACAACGACCGCTGAAATCACCACCAGCGCAAACAGGATATTGCTGAGCATGATGGCTCGTTTTCGGTCTGGTGGTGGTGTCGACATTGTGTGGTCCATGGTCAGACAGAAGGGCCGGTTACAGCGCCTAGTATCGCGCACCATACCGGTATCAGGCTAATCGGGCGGCTGAATCGGGATTGTATGCAGATAGGTCGTGCATTTGTGCCTTATTAACAAACCTTTCATCACATTATCGCGATGTAGGGATTGACACGGCGTCCGTGCACCCCTATACTGAGTGTAGACAGATTGACGAAGACGTTCTCTGTCCGTCACCGACGATGTTGACCGAGGAGTAGCATCATGAACATCTTCCGCAAGATTTTTGGCAGCAAGAACCGTAGTGGCCGCTTCAATCGATATTACGGCAATGTCCTTCGCACCGGCGCCGGTTACCCGACTGCGGACGAAGCACGCCGCGATTTGGCCCAGTATGATCGCAATACGCACCCATTTGGCTGGCCAATGTAATCATCGCTAACGGCGATGATGCAGACGCTCCCTGATGAGTAGCACCCCTGGATAATCATCAATCAGGGACGCGTGCGCGACAATGAAAACCTCCCGATGATCCTTGTGGATCCGGGAGGTTTTTGTTCAGTACATGCTTCATGTTTACGCCGGCATTTGTTATGCCGATATCAGCATATCTAGCCAGCCAGCAATCTCCTTGAGCGCCCCCTGGTGGTCGCCCGAGAGGATGGATAGCTCGCTCGCTATCCCACGCTGCGGGTAAATCGGGCGATGGCGGTATTGAGTTCTTCCAGTTTGGATTCCAGCTCGTCACCCTCGGTGCCGATAACGCAGCCGCGAATGTGATCCTCCAGCAGCAGCAAACCGATCTTTTGCATGGATGAGTTGACCGCGGATATCTGGGTCAGAACGTCAACGCAGTAGCGTTCATCCTCGATCATGCGGGCGATACCGCGAATCTGACCCTCCACCCGCGCCAGGCGGCTGAGCAGCTTCGCTTTGTCTTCCGCATAGGAATCGCTGTAATGACAGGGGCTGTTGTCTGGAGAGGATGCGACCTCAAGTTCGATCTTGGTTGCCATGGTTTTCTCTGTGTGTGGGTCGGAACGATGCTGAATCAAAGGTAGCATATCCGACCCACTCCGGTTTCGATATGCGAAAATGGAGTATGCGCAGTTCACCGCGAGGGCAGGTCCGATGGCAGATTCCAATATCATTGTGGCGACGTTTGAGGATGAAAGCAAAACCTACCAGGCATTCTCGGAGATCAAGCGTGCCGCCCTGGAAGGCCAACTTAAGATCAACGGTCTGACCGTGATGCACCGAAACCTTGAGGGCAGCTTTGTCGTCAAGGATTCCGCGATTCGCAACTACGGTGGCAGTATCACGGGTGGTATCATCGGCTCCCTCATCGGCATCATGGGTGGACCGCTCGGAGTGCTGCTCGGCTGGGCCGGTGGTGCGTTCCTGGGCGGAATGCGCGATGCCCGCGAGATTATGTCCGACCAGAATCTGTTCCGGATGATCTCCAAGGATATGAACATTGGCGATACCGCACTTATCGGCGAGGTCGAATCGGAGAAAAGTCGGGCGATCGATCAGATCGTGAGCCGTCTTGGTGGCGAACTCCTGCGACGTCCAACGGAGGATGTCGAAGCCGATATCCGCGCGATGGAGCAAGCACAGGACTCCGCGCGCAACGAGGCGCTCCGGGTATTGGACTCCTATTTGCATCCTGATGATCGGCAACCACCAGCGGATACATCCCGCGACGATAGCTGACCCAGCGTGTATCCTGTTGACAGCACTATGGCATTGTTCAGCGCGGGTGCGCATCACGCTTGAGGCCTCACGCATATGCGATCTTTCTTTCAGCGACAAGGCAAGTTCCGGCCGCTCACCAAGACGGATGAGCGAGGTATGGATGGCGCTACCATCCCCGAGGATTTGTGGACCAAATGTCCGAAGTGTGGCGAGTTGCTGTATACGCGCGAACTCGAGCGCAATGACCGGGTTTGTACCAAATGCAGCTATCACTTCCGCCTGAGCGCGCGTGAGCGTATCGATACGCTTGTCGATGCTGGCACCTTCGAGGAGTGGGATACCGAGATCCGCCCCACCGATCCCCTGGAGTTCACTGAACCCAAGGGGTCCTATGCCGACAAACTGGTCCAGACCGCGAAAAAGTCAGGCGAAAACGAGAGCTTAATTACCGGTATCGGTAAGATCAATGGTCGCCCGATCGCCATCGTTGTTTCGGAGTTCAGCTTCCTCGGTGCCAGTATGGGTAGCGTGTTCGGTGAGAAGCTGGTTCGCGCGGTTGAGCGAGCCATTGATCTGCGCATCCCCGTGCTGACCGTGAACGCCTCCGGTGGTGCCCGCATGCACGAGGGACTCTTCTCCCTAATGCAGATGGCCAAGACGATCGCTGCCTTCCATAGACTCGGTGAACATCGCCTGCCGCATTTCTCCCTGCTGGTCGATCCCTGCTACGGTGGTGTCCCTGCCAGTTTCGCGACGGTGGCCGATGTGATGTTGGCCGAACCCGGCGCGCTGATCGGTTTCGCCGGTCAACGCGTAATCGAGCAGGTCACGCGCCAGAAGCTTCCCGAAGGATTCCAGACTGCCGAGTTCCTGCTGGGGCATGGCATGATCGATCAGATCATCGAGCGTGGCAACATCCGGCACACACTGATGGTGCTTTCCGATCACTATGTTGGCCGACCGGCCAATGCTCAAACCGGGTACCCGCGCGGTCTTCTGGCTGAGGACCCCGTGGTGGATGAGGTGGTTGAGAACGTTAGGGTAGGAGAAGAGGCATGACCGACGAGGTGATAACGCCGGAATCGCAACTGACCGCGATGGACCGCGTGCGTCTCGCCCGCGATCCCAATCGACCCGGCACGCTGGACTATGTCAATGAATTGTTGGAGCGCGTGGTGGAACTGCGCGGCGATCGTTCCTTTGGTGACGATCAGGCATTGATCGGCGGTCTGGGGACGTTCCGCGGTCGCGCCGTTGTCTGGATGGGTCACCAGGGTGGCACCAACACCAAGGAGAACCTGGAGCGGAACTTCGGTATGCCGCGTCCGGAGGGTTTCCGTAAGGCGAAGCGCCTGATGCAGCACGCGGAGAAGTTCGCGCTCCCGATCATTACTTTCGTCGATACATCCGGTGCGGACCCCGGTATCAGCTCCGAAGAGCGTGGACAGGCGACTGCGATTGCCGAGTGTCTGCTCCAGATGATTGGCACCCGCGTGCCGATCGTGTGCACCGTCATTGGTGAGGGCGGATCCGGTGGAGCGCTGAGCATCAGTCTCGGTGATCGCATGCTGATGCTGGAGAACGCGGTCTACGCGGTCGCCTCTCCGGAAGCGTGTGCCGCGATTCTCTGGAAAGATGCTGGCAAAGCCGCCGAGGCGGCTGCCACGATGCGCGTTACGGCCGCTGACCTGCAGCGATTCGGTATGGTTGACGAGTTGATTGCCGAGCCAATTCCGGCCCACGAGGCCACGCGCGATACGATCCGCACCGTTGGCGAGCGCATTGAGCATCACCTGGCGGAGGTGATTGCGTCCTGGGATAAGGACGATAATGCCGCCATCGAAGCGATGCTGGACAAGCGGTACCAGAAGTACCGCGTCATGGGTGCCTGGACAACGGTGTAACCAAACGATGTTACGGTAATATTGTAGACTCGGACCGATCGGGCGCGTCAACAGGATATAGAGCCACTACGCACCCGCCCCCACGTCACTCAGAGGGCGGAGCCCGAAGAGTCCCCCGGCGGAGCCGACCGCCGTAGGCGGCTTGTAGGGATGTCGTCAGTCAGACATTGTTGCAGATAATTACTCCATGCCTCGGACATCGGCATGATGTTTTGGTGAGAATCCTACCCGAGCGATTTGCTGCTGGCACATAATTGGACAGAGGACACCCGCAGGTGTCCTCTGGTGATCCTTCGTGCACTGCGTCGCAGTGCGCTCAGGATACTTCCACCCTCGTTACCCAATCGCTGTGATCGCTGGCCTCGCCGCGGAAAATCTTGAACAGTTCATCGTAGAGTTGCTTCGAGATTTGACCGCGCTGACCATCGCCGATTGTACGACCGTCGATCGTGCCAACCCACGCCACCTGCACACCCGTACCGCAGAAGAAGACTTCATCGGCGATGTATAGCTCGGAGCGGTCGATCTCACGCTGTTCCACCTGCAAACCCAGGTCCTGCGCCAGCGCCAACACACTGCGACGTGTGATCCCTTCCAGGATGTCGCCGGTCACCGGGGCGGTAATGAGCACACCATCCCGAACGATGAACAGATTGGCGGCGCTCCCCTCGGCCACCTTGCCGCGCGAGTTCAGCATGATGGCATCGTCGGCACCGTAGCTCATCGCCTGATCCTTGGCGAAGCTGGCGTTGATGTAACTGCCGGTGATCTTGCCGCGACTCGGGATCATATTGTCCTCGGTGCGTGTCCAACTGGTCACCATCATGTTCATACCGCGGGTGGTATCCAGATAATCTCCCATCGGCAGCATGTAGCAGGCGAACTCGTCCTTCAGTCCTGTCAGCCGAGGTGTCAGCTCGACGCTGGCCTTATATACGAACGGTCGGTAATACGTGTCCGTCTTCGGCGCATTCTTGCGGGTGAGTTCGATAATCGCCTCTCCGAGTGTATCGGGCGTGAATGGCAGATCCATGCGCAGAATCTTCGAACTGCGCAAGAGGCGGGTGCAGTGATCCTTGAGGCGAACGATATTGACTGCCTGTCCGTCTGCGGAGACATAGGCGCGGATACCGGCGAATGCGCCCGTACCATACTGAACAACATGGGTGCCGATACTGATCTTGGCCTCAGCGAAGGGAACGATCTTGCCCTCGAAATACGCGTATTCCATCTGTTCGCTGAACGCCATACCAGTACCCTTCACATCCTGAAAACAAACACGGCGGAGATTTGCTGGTAGTAGAGCAGCTGGTCTGCCCTCGGTGCCACTTCTGGAGGGGAGACCAGCTCCCCTTCTACCGGATTTGGCGATACCAATCCAACATGAATCCGCACGAAACAACCGCCACTTCGCGAAGAAGCGACGTAATAGTGGCAGTATCGCACAGCGTGATGATTCCGCAATTAGTGGTGGTGGTCCTCTTCGGTTACCAGCACCTTCCAGCCGAGTGTCGCGATCAGACCGCAGATCAACCCGCCAGCAACTGCGCTCCACTGACCAGCGCGGACACCGATCTCATCAATGAGATAGCCCGCCACGATCGATCCAACAGCCGCACCGGTCGCCATCGCCGACCCCAGCCAGGCGAAGGCCTCCGTCAGCTTGTGCTGCGGCGCAACCTGTTCCACAAACAGATTGCTGACGATCAAACCGGGCGAGATCGCGAGACCGCAGACGAACACGGCAGCGGCCATCAGCAGCGGTGTCGGTGCCAGCAGTATCGGAATCGTACCCAGTCCGATCCACCAATAGGTGACCACGATCTTGATGCGGGTACTGCCCGGCCATTGACGCATGCCGTAGACGGCCGCGCCGACGAGGCTACCGACTGCGAACACCGCCGCGATATAGCTGGCAGCATTCGGCTGACCGTAATCCTCCGCGAATGCCACGATGACGATGTCCGCCGAGCCAAACAGATATCCCATCGCCAGCAGCGCCACGATGATCAGTTGGATCGAGCGAATTCGGATGATCGAATCGCCATGGCGATTCTCACCGTTGACGATCGGCGAAGAGACGGCGATGACGTGATTGGGATCTCCGGACCTCAGAAGCAGTGCCGAGCCAATCAGGGTGAAGACCGTTGCCGCCAGAATACCGGCGGTGGGATGTACCTGAAGACAGAGAGGCACCACCAGCATCGGACCGATAACGAAGCCGCCTTCATCGATCATCGATTCCAGAGAGTACGCTCGTTCCAGCGCTCGACCCCGACCGAGTTCATGGACCCAGCGGGCGCGACTCAGTGATCCGAACTGAACGGCGCTACCACCGATCACCGCCGCACCAATGAGCATGGACCATGCCGGGAGGTCGCTGTATGCCGCGGCGATTAAGAGAAAGACACCCACGATGTGGATGATCGATGACCAGATCAGGACACCGCGCTCGCCACGGGTATCGATCAGTCGGGCCAATACCGGCGAAAAGAACGCTGCGACCAGTGTCAGCGTCGCTCCCACCACACCAGCCAGTCCGTAGCTACCGGTGAGCTGCTGGACCAACAGGATGCAGGAGAGCGTTCGCATCGCGCTCGGGATACGCCCAATCGCGGTCGCGGTCATGAAGCTGGCGCGGCCGGGTTTCTCGAAAAGCGACTTGAGCGAAACGGATGCGGTATCTGCCATGGAACTCTCATCAATTGGAAAGAGCGGCTGCATCGCCGGCTCGCATTCCAGCCTACTCTATTCGGGGTAGGTTCACCTAGTGGTTCCAAGGGGATGCAAGTCTATCGGGGTGTCAATCTAGCTTGATCTCTTTTCCCAGAGGTAGATCAGTCAAAAAGCACGCCTTCTCGATAAGGTTCCGCATGGACGATGCGCTTTTGTTGAGATCGATGTACCAAGTCTCGGCTGATGAAAGCCGTGCCCAGTTATTCTGATCTTGAACGAGATGTTGTGCCTTTGGAAACAGGTCTTGAGGTGTTCTGCCGAACGTAGGTCGTTGACCATGTTTATAGGTTGCCGCGAACCTTGATGGAAGTGTGGGATCTTTCAAAGCAAGGTGATTCATGACCTTCACAAATCGGTCTTTGTTATTGATGACCGGTATGTTCTCACCGTTTATCCAAAGCGTGAGAGGGTGGTTGTTATCTTTAGGTTCAGGATTAGCCTCAGTCTGCTGAGATGACACTGATGGTTGTGATGGCACGGAGGCAACGCGCTTGGACCTAACCTGTGGCAAGCTAGGGGGAGCTGATATCGTAGTTCCTAGTGCCATGTTCCTCAGGAACGTCACAACTTCACCCTTGGGCGGCTCACTGCCGGTCTGTTTCTCCAATTGCTCTGTGAGCAATTCCACCAAGTTGGGATTTGGTTCTTCGAGTAATGATTGCCATGCCTCTGGCAATCGCCTCCTCGTCTCTTGTTTACCAAGCATCTCCTTCAGGTCTTCTTGTACCGATAGACTTGCTTGCCCTGAAACCCAAGAATGGTACGACAGATACCTCGATAACCGTTCCTCTGACTCGAGCGCATTGCGTTCAATCAAGTCGAGTCGATAAATTCTCCGATCGCTGAAACGGCCGGGACCATAAGGGGCGTAGAAGAGCCAGTCTTGCCCCGATGTCAACACAACCAGAGGTACTCCTTGGCGGTATGCGTATTCAGCCAATTGCTCTTCTGCGTTCACGCTTAAGGTGCCAGGTTGTTTGACTTCTATGAGTACAACCGGCTTACCGGCGGGCTGACAGAGTGCGTAATCTGCTCGCTGAGATCCAGTAGCAAACTCTGGCCACACAACATCAATGTCGTCGACATTCCAACCCAAAGATCGAATGATTCGCAAAACGATCCCCTGGGAGATGCTCGCTTCATTGGGGAAACGGTTCTGTCGGAGTTTCTCTTGAATATCTAGAATGATCTTTTCCAAGACCTAGCCGCTCCGTAGACAGATGTGCATGATGTCATCGTAGTTAGTTGCTAATCCTTAGCATACTGTAATGGATATGTTTGAGTCCGGTTGACAGACTTCACAAGAAAGACCAAGTATGACCGAGCCCAATGATGTGCTTACCCAAACATCGAAGATATCCCATTCACGCTTTCCGCGATCGTCG
>JAMLHR010000036.1 GCA_023957015.1 Thermomicrobiales bacterium
CGACGGCGGGTGGCATCAGGGCTGTTCATTACCAACGCCGCCGATGAGATTCTGCTGCTGGAAACAACGTACAAACCGCAGTGGGAGACACCAGGTGGACTTGCTGATGCCGGTGAATCACCGCGTGAGACTGCCGCCAGAGAGGTGATTGAGGAGATCGGCCTGGCGATTGCACCCGGTGATCTCCTCACCATCCAGCATGTCGCCGCGTCAGCGCCGAGAGGCGACATGCTGGTATATCTCTACGACGGTGGTGTGATCGATGACCCCGCCACCATCACTGTTGATGCCTATGAAATCCGGGCAGCACACTTCGTGCCCCTGGATCGCGTGGCAGATCATACCGTACCGGTCATGACGGAAAGGCTGTATGCCGCCATGCGTGCCCGGAAGGAAGGTCGCCTCATCGAGGTGAGCAGCGATACCCGGTCTGACCACGCCTAACGAATATCTGCGCTGATTCAGCGCAATGGATGGTTGATGCGATCCAGAGGCAACAGGCCGATATGTGCCTGCGGATGGTCGTGATCGTCAGGGTGTGACTCATCGTATGGTTCGCTATCGGTAAAGATCGGTTCATCCACCTCACTCAGCGTGGTGGATAGGGCAGGTTGCTCTTGATCGCGTTCGTCAGAGATCGGTACTTCACCATAGGTTTCACCTTCAGCGAACTCTGGTTTCTTCTCGATGAGTTCTTCGGCTTCGTTGAACTCCCCGAACTGCTCGTCACCGGCGATCGGAACCCTCTCTTCTACGATCTCTTCGGTATCGGAAACGGTCACCTCTCCGTAGGTTTCACCCTCCGCAAAGGTTGGTTTCCGTTCGATCAACTCCTCGGCCTTGTCGTAAAGCTCCCTGTTTTTATCGTTGTGCGTCATAGTGATGCCTCCTGCTCGATTAGCGAGCGGTCAAACGATCGGCCTGGGTACACCTGCGCACATCCCATGCCATCCGCATCGTAAAATGCGGTGAATCAAGGGAGATGCGTATGGTTGTGGACTACCAGGTAACTGAGCTTTCAATGCGTGATGGTGCTCTCGCCACGCTCATCTTCGCACCTGCGGCAGAGGCGATACCGCCTCGCGGTGCGATGCTCTATGTGCATGGTTTTGTCGATTACTTCTTTCAGGACCACGTTGCCCAGCACTTCATGGCACAAGGGTGGGCATGGTACGCGCTCGATCTTCGTCGGAATGGACGCTCATTGCGCGATGGCGACGAGCCGTTCTCCACGAATGAGCTGACCGATTACTACGAGGAACTTGACCTCGCGATAGCCCGGATTAAGGCCGACGGGTACGATCGGATCGTGCTGATGGGGCATAGCACCGGTGGCCTCCTCAGTGCGATCTGGGCACATGATCACCGTGAGCAACATCCAATCGATGCATTGATCCTGAACAGCCCCTGGCTGGATCTGCAGGAGCCCTGGTTCAATCGCGAGATCATGACCTGGGTGCTGCGTGGTATCGGTGCGGTGCTGCCATCAATGAATGCACCGAAAGGATTGAGCGGCCTCTATGCCCAGAGCGTCCATGCCGACGCGCATGGCGAGTGGCAGTTCAATACCGATTGGAAGCCGCTGACCGCCGTCCCGGTGAAGATAGGGTTCATCGCTACCGTTCGCCGCGAACATGCCCGTCTGCATCGTGGTATGGATGTCGGTGTGCCGGTGCTGATGCTACGTTCCGCCAGAAGCCGGTTGGGCCTGAAGGCATGGGAACCTGCCGCGCAGACAGCCGATATCGTGCTGGATGTGGAGCAGATGCATCATTGGCTGCCGAAGGTCGGGCTCGATATCACCGAGGTGGCGTTGGATGGCGCCGTGCACGACGTCATGCTCAGCGCCGCACCTGTCCGTGAGAAGGCCTTGGCGGAGATTGATCGTTGGTCAATCCGCCTTGATCAGGATCTCGCTCGATGGGAATGCCGATCCATCCCGGATCGCGATCTGCGGTGAGTTCGGTGAATACTCCATCAGCTCGATCTTGTTGCCATCGGGATCGGTAATCCACGCTTGCGTGTTGAAGTCCAGACCCATCTTCGGTTCGATATCGATCGCGATGCCTTTGCCGCGAATATCTTCTGCGAACTCCTCAATGCCCTCCACCGCCAGACAGATGTGCATGAAGCTCTGGCTTGCCGGATGTTCCTCCGGTCCGTGCGGAAAGACCTCGATAAAGCGGTCACCCCCGATATGTAGGTAGATCAGCATCAGTGTGCCGTCATCGTGCAACAGTCGGAACGACTCATGGACGCCGAGTTTCGCGTAGAACGCCAGCGTTGCTTCCAGATCGCGGCAGGCGAACGCCGGATGCCCAAGATCAACAATACCCATCGTGTACCTCCATTCGGGTTCATGCGTACTATGGTGTCAGCTTATCGGTCTATTGCCTGGATGTCTGTACTCATATGCCGCTCTCGTTCGATGCCATCGCCAGTCAGTTCGATGATCAGCGTGGTTTGCCCCCTGAAGCGATCGCGGCCTGGCTGCGATGCGTTGATGAACTCTCGGGAGGGAGGGCGCTTAATGTCATCGAGCCCGGTATCGGTACGGGGCGTGTTGCTCTACCGTTGGTCGCTATGGGACACCGGGTTTCCGGTATCGATACCTCTCCCCAGATGCTGGATGTCTGCCGTCAACGGGCTTCTGCGCTGGGGCTAACGGTGGATGTCGCGCCCGGAGATGCCAGCGAGCTGACCTATGACGACCACACATTCGACCTTGGGATCATCGCGCAGCTACTCTATCTGGTGCCGGATTGGCCGCTGGTGCTGGATGAGTTGGCGCGGGTGGTTCGTCATGGCGGATACGTGATCCATCTCACTGAACCGACGATCGAGAGTGATGCTTTGCAGCGCTGGAGCAGCACCTGGCGTTCGATGGTCGAGGTGACTGGCTATCGACACACGCAGTTACTGCCCTCCGAGGAAGGCGTTGCCATCGAGTTCCTGCGCCGCTGGCCGGACATCGAGGTACATGAACTGGCACGCTGGCGGTTTGGACAGTCAGTTGGTGATGCCCGGGATGGTTACAGCCAACGTCTTCGCCCGCTCTACCTCGGTATCGATGACGATACCTGGGAGAAGACGGTCTCAGCGTTCCTGGACTGGTCGGAAGCCGCCTTTCCGAATCCCGAGACAATGCTTGACGGTGAGGTTGTCCTCACTGCCCGAATTGCCCATCTGTAATCTCGGGAGATTATGTAGGCCTGGACCGATCAGATGCCCGCAGGCATCTGTGAGTTGTCCGGGTTCCGCCCGCAGGCGGCATTGGCGCGATGTTAATTGCTAAGGTACGAACCTTCGGTTCGTTGTCGACCACAAGGGTCGACGCTACGGAATTACGTACCTGCGTTCAGGCTTCACTCGCCTGTGATATGGTTTGGCCTACTCCCACCAACCACACGTATGGCAGTGCCGCTTGCCTTCCGGCACACCACCGCCACAGTTCGCGCAGGCCACCTGTCCCTCGCTCACCGGTGGGATAACACCACCCAGGCTGCGATAGCGGCTGTACAGTCCGCGATGGGCGTCGTTAAAGAACCGCATACCTGTCTGCTCGATCTGCATCCGCGTGCCCACGTTCAACGCCTTCGCCAAATGTGGTTCTAACGCACACATCCCGCTGCCGAACTGCAAGTCGGTCTTCGGTCGCCAGGCGAGTTCCCGTGGGAGGTAGCGTTCCCCAACCCGACGCAACACCACCTTGCCCCAGGTGCGCTCGGTGGCATCCAGCGATGTCGGATCGAACTGATCCATGAAGCTTGGCGGCAACGAACCCACTGGAAGCGACTCGCGGATATCTCCCTGCGTGAGCGACTCAGCGACCGTCAGGACATCCCGATGCAGGTAGGGAAACATCGGCTGCCAATTGAGCGCTTCTCCGATGCCACGCACCGGTGGATCGATGTGTGGGATTCGCTCTCGCACCCACCCACCCCAATCCGCATGCTCGGTGGCGTTGAGATACCCGCCGAAGAGGCCATCGGCATCATCGCCGCTGGCAAACGTGGTGCGATCATCCCAACCCGTGGCGCGATTGAGCGCGGCGTAGAGCGCGATGTTGTTCAGTTGCCCCAGATCGAACGATCGTTGCTGCATCATCACCATATCGAGGTAGTGCAGCGCATCACGCAAACTCAGCGCTATCGGGGCCCAGTCCAGATTCAGTGTCTCTGCGACTCGCCGAGCCCACTCCAGATCGGAGTTGCAGGGGTAGGGGAGATAGGTGTGCGCGGGCACGCACCGCACCGCCGGGTCCAGTCCCACCGTGATCGTGCGAAAGCGATGCCCCTGTTTCGTCCACATCGCCGCCAGCAATGCGGAGTCGACACCCGCACCCAGCAGCAGCACATCGGGGCGAATCTCGGTCGTAGCGGTGATCAGCGCGGATTCCAGCGCATCCACGGCGCGGGTTGGCGTATCGTTCATGGCAGCAAGTGTACGAGGCGCAATGAGGGGTGTGTATGAAGATCGGCATGATCCTGCCACTGGCGGAAGATGAATCGGGGAAGGCGCCATCGTGGTCGCAGCTCAAGGCGGCTGCTATCCAGTCGGAACAGCTCGGCTTGGATTCCATCTGGGTCTACGATCATCTTGTTCACCGCTTTGAGGGGTATCCCACCGTTGGTTTTCACGAATGCTGGACGATGCTGACTGCCCTCGCGGCTGTGACCGAGCGCGTTGAGTTGGGAACAACCGTGCTCTGCGCCGGATTCCGCAATCCGGCGCTCCTGGCGAAGATGGCCGATACGCTTGATGAGGTGAGTGGTGGCCGACTCATACTCGGTCTCGGTGCTGGCTGGCACGAACCTGAGTTCGACGCCTTCGGCTTTCCCTTCGATCATCGCGTCTCCCGGCTGGAAGAGGCGCTGCAGATCATTAAGCCGTTGCTGAGAGATCGTCGGGTCAGCTTTGGTGGCCGCTATCATTCCGCTATCGATTGCGAGATCGCGCCGCGTGGTCCGCGGGGGTCAGGTGTACCGATTTTACTGGCCGCATTTGCGCCGCGGATGATGCGGCTCACCGCGCGTTACGCCGAAATGTGGACGACCGACTGGTTGGGACCGATCAGCAAGGTGCGAGAGGATATCGGCAAGCTGCACACCGCCTGTGTCGAGGTTGGTCGCGATCCGGCGACGTTGCAGATCACTGGCGGTGTTACGGTTGGTTATCCCGAGCTTGGCTCGACACCGCGCTGGATGACCGATCCCGAGAGTTATATCACCGGCCCAGCGGGGGCCGTCGCGGTCCGCCTGCGTGAGTATGCGGATCAGGGCGTGGATCATATCCTCACCAACCTCTATCCGTTCACACCGGCAGCGATTGACCGTTACGCCGAAGCCGTGACCGCGTTTCGGAGTATGTAGCGACGGGCTGAAATGCCCGTTGACAACTTGCCCGCCACCGACTTCGCCGCCAGGTTACCGGGGTCTTTCGAAGAATTGGTTGCGGCGGAGCTCGTCTCCGCCCATGCCGCCTGCGGCGGAGCGACCACGAGAGTCGCTACTACCGTTGGTTGCCAACGAAACGGTAGCAGAGCGCAACAAAGCCCGGGACTGAATCCCGGGCCTGCGACAGGTCTCGCAGAGTTACATCCCGATATGTTTCAATGCCTCGCGTTTGCTGAGGCCGCTCAGGCGATCATCGAATTCGGCGACGAAGGCTCGCACCAAATCCGGATTAACCTTGGCGTAATCACGCAACGCCCAACCGATTGCCTTGCGACTAAAGAAATCGGTGTCGTCGAGGCTCGGCGGCATGCAATCACGCAGCAATACCGGATCGGTTTTGTCCTTGTGTTTGCCTTGGCTGAGGATGCTGCACCGTCGAATCCACAGGAACTCATCGCTGCTCCATGTCCGCATGATCGCGGACGCCTCTTCGCGGTGTTGCATCAGCACCTGGCCGACCAGATCCTGACCGAGCGTGTCGCAGACATCCCACCAGGCACCGGTGCGGATCAGATGATCGTAGAGCGGGATTGCATCGAGCGAGGAACGCCAGTCGCGATACCTGCCGTATTGGGCGATACCCAGCGCGGCATACCACTCCTCGCGATGGCTGACGTTGTCCCACAGTGTGAGAATCGCCTCTTCCCATTCCTCACGCGTGCGCAGGGTGTATTTCACCAATAGCGGCTTCATGATGGCACGCCCAGCCGGTGTCTTGACTCCGTAGTACGGGATACTGGACTTCATGTAGGCCTGCTGCTGCACGGCTACTTCCGGATCGCCAGTGGCGGCGTACCCTGCCCGTATCTCCCGCACCAACGCCGCGATGGTATCGGACATCTCAGCGCACCCAGAGCATGATGAACAGGAAGAGACCGAAGAGGATGCGATAGATCACGAACACGAGCGTGCTCTGGTTCTGGAGGAAGCGAATTAGACCAGAGACGGCGAAGTAACCGACGATGGCCGCTGCCGCACCACCAGCGATGAAGTTCGCGAGCTCGCTACCGCTCATGCCCTCACGCACCGCATCAACGAAACTCAGCAGTCCCGCCGCGGCGATCAGCGGTACGCCACCAAGAAAGCTGAAGCGGGCGGCCTCGGCGCGGGTTAATCCGCGGAAGAGACCGGCGGTAATCGTCGCGCCGGATCGGCTGGTACCTGGCAGCAGCGCGGCCAGCGCCTGGCCAAGACCGATGATGATGGCGTCCAATGGACCAATGCCCGTTAGCTCTTTGGTCTGGCTGCCCTTCTTCTCACCGAGATACATGAACATCGCCACCACAATCAGCATCGTGGCAATGACGGCGATAGCCCGTGTGGAGTTCTCATCAGTGTGAAAAAACTCGTCGATCTGACTCTGGAACAGCAATCCAACAATCGCTCCCGGGATGCTCATGATCACGATCAGCAGACCGAGTCGAGCCCAGATGTCACGATCCTCCGCGCCGCTCTCGCCCTTAATGATCGGTACTGGCTTACTCAGGGCATAGGGAATGACCCGAACAAGCTTGAGCAGTTCTTCCCGGAAGTAGATGAGCACGGCCAACAGCGTACCGAGATGCAGTGAGGCATCGAAGGCGAGACCGCCATTATCCCAACCGAACAACCACGGGAAGATGATGAGGTGACCGGAAGAGGAGATCGGCAGAAACTCGGTGAGTCCCTGCACCACGCCCAACACAATTGCCTGCCAGAGTTCCAAGGTGCTATCTCCTGATATCCGTAGGAGGTTCTACGCGTAATGGTTGATTTGCTACGAGGTCAGTTCCGCGGCCTGTTCATCCCGCAGATCGTTGAAGCTCAGGGATCGTCGGAACCAGAACACCAGGCCCGCGAACGTCACCGGGAAGTAGAGTGCGGCGTGGACCAGAATCGCGTAGGCCAGCGCCTGGCTCTCCGCTACATTGAAGGCACCGCTCAACACCAGCTTCACACCGTATTCGAACTGTCCGATATACCCGGGTGCTCCGGGGATCAGTGTGCTCAAATTTGCCACGCCGGTGGTCAGCAAGGTGACCGCCGGTGTCATCGCCTCCCGGACCTGACCACCGAATCCGATCGCCAACAGGAAATACATACCGGCCTCGAGTAGCCAGGCCCCGATACTCAGCAGCATCACCTTGGCCAGATCGCAGCGGGATTTCAGCACACCGAGTCCGCTCAGGAACGATTCCGCCAGGTGTTCGACTCGTGTCGCCAACGATTCCGGGAGAGGTCCGAGTACGAGCTGAAGGATGCGCGAGACGACATCCCCACCGTATGTCAGCAACCCCACACCGATTAGCAGACCAGCGAAGACGATGAAGGAAACGATCGCCAGGTGCTGGAGCTCGGATGTCAACGAGACGAAGATCATACTGAATGCCAGAAACGCCAGCATGGTGATGCCATCGAAGATTCGTTCCACCGCGATCGTTGCCAGAGCGCTCGTTTTGCGCACATTGAAGTCGCGACCAAGCACCACGCTGCGCACGATCTCACCGGCGCGCAGTGGCAATACGTTATTGGCCATGAATCCGATAACCACAATGGGGAAGAGTTGATTGGTGGTGACATCCGGCGCAACCGGGCGGAGTAGGATGCGCCAGCGGATGGCGCGCAGATAGACGCCGAGACCGTAGGAGACGAGCGCCGGTAGAAGCCACCAGAGATTCGTCTGCGCGAGCGCGTCGCGAATCTCGCCGAAATCCTGCCCGCGGAATGCCAGAACAAGAAAGACGAGACTAATGCCGATGCCGATGGCTATTCGTAGCGCGCGGCTCACAAAGCGAACTCTTCTCGCCAGCGCGAACGGGCCGGCATGGACTCATGCGCTATTGCCACGACCGATCTTCCGGTAGTAGGGGAGCTCGTCTCCCCTCGATATGGTGGCTGAGGGCAGATCAACTGCCCTGCTACCGAGTTCACTCGGTAATCTCGAACTAGCGGTGACGGAAGGTGATGCGACCGCGGGTCAGATCGTATGGGGAAAGCTCAACGACAACGCGATCACCGGGCAGCACGCGAATGTAGTTCTTGCGCATGCGACCACCGAGGTGACCAAGCACTTCGTGGCCATTCTCCAGCTTGACGGTGAACTGGGCGTTCGGGAGCGCTTCCTGGACGACGCCGTCAACGGCGATCGCATCCGGATTGGTGCGACGTGGACCCGAGGCGTCAGTCGATGCCGCCGCTGGTTGCACGGCACCGCGGGGTCGTTTTGCTGGTGTCTGTGGTTTCTTCGCCAATAGGTACTCCTTGAATATCATGAGGCACAACAATGGGCCGGGCATGTCTCGCGACGTTCTGCCAACGGCTCTCTTACCGAACGTAATTGTAGCGTATCGGTTCCACCTGATGTCACGGGTCTGTGACAATCATTGATATGCGTGGTGGGATAGTACAGTCAAAGCTCATGATCACGTACCAGGAGGTCCTCGATTGAATACGATGGGGTGCAGTTTTGCTTTGTTGACGCTGGCCGCCCTCGCAGTGAGTCTCGTTCCGGTTCTCGGGTGGACGGTTTATGCGGTCGCGCTACCGATGTCCGGCTTCGGTGTGTTTCATTCGCTTCGGGCAGACCGCCAACCGAACGCCCAGCCCGCCGATCGGGCAATGCTGTGGGTGTCGCTTGGTCTGATCGGTCTCACGATCTTCCGCATGGTGGCGTGGTAATGCCGAGATATACCGTACGAGAGATCACCCCAGACGATCTGCCCGCCTGGTGGGAATTGCGCCTGATGGCGCTGCAGGATAGTCCGGATGCCTTTGGCGCGGACTACGCCACCCACAAGGACAAGGATCCTTTTCCGTTCTATCTCGATCGTGGCTACCTGGCGGGCGGTCCCAATACGCTCTTCGCCGCCTTCGATGAACAGGGCCAGATCGTTGCCCAGACTGGGTGCTTCGCTGACACGGGCAAACGCAGCCATATCGCCATGGTGATCAGCGTCTACACCCATCCGGAGCATCGCGGTCATGGTTTGGCGCAGCAGCTTGTGGCCGCGGCCATACATCATCTGCAGCGATTCCTGGAGATCACTTCCATCCGCATCTCGGTTAATAGCAACAACCAGCCTGCTCGCCACATCTACGAAAAGCTGGGGTTCGTGACCTGGGGTGAGGAGCCGGATGCTATTCGCGCCGCGGATGGATCATGTCACAATGAATGTCATATGGTGCTCCGGGTAGGAGAATCCGCTACATAAGAGAAGGAACAGATGGTGCCAACACCCACCGAGTTCGCTGACATGACCTGGGATCAGGTCCAGCCGCTGTACCAGGCACTGGCAGATCGCGAGTTGACGGACGACGATTCGATCCGCTCCTGGTTGCGGGACTGGAACGAACTGGATATCAGCCTGGCCGAGGCGGCATCAGTGGCGAATGTCGAAGTCAGCTGTGACAGCCAGAATCCAGAGAAGGAAGCTCGACACCTGCGCTTCTCCAGCGAGATCATGCCGCAGCGTAGCGAGATCGCGAATGTCCTGATCGGCAAGCTGCTGGATAGTGGCTATAGCCAACCCGATCTGGAGACGGTGCTCCGTCGGTATCGCACGGATCGGGAGATCTTCCGCCCGGAGAATGTGCCGCTCTTCCAGGAACTCAGCAAGCTCACGAACGCCTACAACAGGGCCTGTGGTGCGATGACCGTCGAGTGGGAGGGTGAGCAGGTACCGATCAGCCGCCTCAACCCGTACCTGGAGCATCCGGATCGCGATATTCGAGAGAAGGCTTGGCGTCTCTCTTTCCAACCGTACATCGAGCAGCGCGGTCACCTGGCCGATATCTTCGATCAGATGCTGACTCTGCGACAGCAGGTCGCCCTCAATGCCGGATTCGCCAACTATCGCGATTACACCTTCGCCGATAAGTATCGGTACGACTATTCGCCGGAGGATTGCCTCCAGTTCCACGATGCCGTGGCCGGGACGTTTGTCCCAACCATGTTGGCATCTCATGCCGAGCGCCGGGCAACGATGGGTCTGGACGCGCTGCGTCCCTGGGATCTGGCACACGATCCAGAAGGTCACGTACCACTTAAGCCATATGACACGATCGACGATCTGACCGCGACCGCACAGCAGGTTTTCGGTAAGGTTGCACCGATTCTCGGTGAGCAGTTTGGCATCATGCGGTCCGAGGGACTGCTCGATCTCGATGCTCGCACCGGTAAACGACCAGGCGGATTCTGCACCAGCTTCCCCTATCGCAAGCGCCCGTTCATCTTCATGAACGCTTCCGGCACCGGTGGTGACGTGCGCACCATGCTCCACGAGGCCGGTCATGCCTTCCACGGTTTCGCGACGACGGAGCATCTGGAGTATCTACCACAGCGCCGTTACGGCAGTGAGATGGCCGAAGTCGCCAGCATGAGCATGGAGTTGCTGGCGTCGCCATACCTACGGAAGCGAGACGGAGGATTCTACGAGGACGAGGATTACGCCCGCGCCTGTATCGAGCATCTGCAGGGTATCGTCAAACTGCTGACCTGGGTGGCACCGGTCGATGCCTTCCAGCAGTGGCTCTATACCGATCCGGCGGCGGCGGACCGGGATGTCCGCGATGCCAGGTGGTGTGAGATCTGGAGCCGGTACGATCCCGAGACCGATTGGTCCGATCTGAATGAGTATCGTGTGGCCCGCTGGTACAAGCAACTCCACATCTTCCTTTACCCCTTCTACTACATCGAGTACGCCATCGCGCAGCTTGGCGCGTTGCAGGTTTGGCGGAATGCCCTGGTGGACCAGGAGCAGGCGGTAGCCGACTATCGCGCGGCATTGGCATTGGGTGGTAGCAAGCCGTTACCTGACCTCTTCGCTCGTGCCGGTGCCCGACTCGTCTTCGATGAGGCCGGTATGGCCGAACTCGTGGCATTGATCCAGAATCGGATCGCCGAACTGCAGACGAACCCATGAATCCGGTCAGCGCTGTCATCAATATCTTCATACCGGTTATCATCCTGCTCGGTTTGAGTTCGGAGGATCGGTTGGGTGTGGTGCCAGCGCTGCTCTTGGCCATCGGTATTCCGGCGGTGAGCGGTGTGGTTCAGTTGGCGCGGGAGCGTAAAACCGATGCATCCGCCATCCTCGGTATCATCAGCGTCCTGCTGACCGGTGTGATCGGTGTGTTCGAGTTGAACACCCGCCTTTTCGCGCTGAAGGAAGCCGCGATCCCGATCGGCTTTGCGATCGTCCTTATCGCGAGTAATGCCACCAAATATCCGATCTCAACCCTGCTCATCGACATGGTCCAACGCCGCGATCGGGTGGTGGCCGCGCTCGTAGATGATCACCAGAAAAGAGACTACCGCGAGCATGTCGAAGCAACCGGTCGGGTGTGGGCCGGCATCATGGCGCTAAGCGGCGTCCTGAAGTGGATTCTGGCGAGTCTGGTGGTGACATCCCCCGCCGGAACGGAGGCGTTCAATCACGAGTTGGCGTTCTATGAGTTGGTGCAGCTGCCGACCACATTCACGCTGACCGGTGTCTTGATCCTCTCGCTTATCTGGTACATCGTTACCGGCACCGCCAACATCACCGGTCTGGAACCAGGGGAGATTCTTCGCGGTGGTGCCAGAACCGAGCGCGTCGCGAGGCGACTGGCACCGATCGCCCGGTTTTATGAGAGAACACCTTTGGGGTGATTGTGATCGTCAAGGGTGGACACCCGTGGGGGAGCTATTCGTTGATGTAGTAGCTCATGCTCTGGAGAGCGCTGACTGGATCGATCTCACGGACAGTGACGTGATCCGGAACGCGCAGAATGACGGGGGCGTAGTTGAGAATTGCCTGCACACCGCCCTCGACCATCAAATCGGCCGTTTCCTGGGCGTTCTTGCGCGGTGTGGCGATGATGCCGACCGAGATGTGGTTCTCGCGCATAACCTTCACCAGGTCAGCCATCGGCTGAATCGGCATATCGTTGACCATTTCGCCAACGACGTCTGAATCGGTATCAAACAATCCGGCAATGACGAATGAGGAGCGGGTGAATCCACGATAGTTGGCGATGGCGTGACCGAGCTTGCCCATACCACACAGCACCATATCCCAGGTGCGATCCAGCTTCAGGATGCGCTCGATCGTGTTGCTCAGGTACCCAACATCGTACCCCTTGCCTTGCTTGCCGAACTTGCCGAAGTAACTGAGGTCGCGGCGAATCTGGGCGGCTGTGACACCGATCAGGCGGGCGAGCTCCTCGGATGACACCGATGGCTCATTCTTCTCCAGCAGCGAGTGCAACGTACGCACGTAGATCGGCAGCCGTCGAATCACGACATCTGGAATCGAGAGCTGGGCGAGCTCATCCACCTCGTCATCGAGATCCATATCGATACCGAATTTCGCTGATGGTCGCACGTCCCGGGTCTCCGGAAGTTGATCGATAGGGTTCGTTCGTGCGATGGCTGGCATTGATCTATCCGATGTTTCATCCGTACGCAAGGTCAGTGCGTACCTTCATTGTGACGTGTTTCACAAGCGAGTGCAAAACGGACGTTGTCACGCAACGTCCGTTTCATTATCTGAGTTCGATGTGGTGATTAGTCAACATCCCAGAACACACGCTGGAATTCCGCTCCATCATAGTAGCCAACGATACTGACGATCTTGCCGCCACTAACGCGGATAACGGCCACTTGCTCGCTGATACGCTCGCGCCCCTGACGGGGACTGTACTCGCGAATCACATACATCACCGCAGCCCGATCGGGTTGGGCGATGACATCGGTCACATCCCAATGTGCGTTCGGATAGCTGCTGACCACGGTACCGAAGTAGGCAACGATCTCATCGGCCGGGCGAATGGGGGCGGAATGGGGATGAACGCGAAAGGTGGCATTTGCGGCCAAGGTATTTCGCATCCGTCGTGGATCACGGGAATCAAGCGCGAGGAAGAACTCGCGACCGAGCGCTTCCACAATCTCGGTCTCGGTCAGAGAGTGGGACGTTGAATCTGCCATTGCTGGCTCCTAAATCTTGAGTGATGTGGGGACGAGCTGAAGCAGTTCATCGATACTGGCGGTCTGGATTTCAGCGATACCATCGCGCGCACCGGAATCCCAAAGCGTGGCATCCATGGCGCGCAATACCCTGTAATCGTGCTCGGCGAGTTGCTCAGCCAGCTGACGCAGCGTCGCATTCTCGTGCACGCGGCTATAGCCCTTGCGCTGCCAGGCGGCATCCGGAATCTGGCGCAGCAGGCCACAGGTGGATTGTCGCAGGCGGCGGAAACCACCCATCAGCTCCACGGTCGCCCAGTTGCGATCCGCCATCACCACGCTGGCGTTCGGGACGTATGGCGGGATTTGATCCATGTTCGGATCTTTTTCGTTCGCCACTACCCACATGCGAGGATAGATGAACTGTTCGTTTTCGCGCATAAGCAGCAGGAGGTCGCGTACCGTTGGTTCGCCATAGTGGCGGGAACGTTCCAGTTTGTTGCGATCGTGGATTGGTGTGATCCAGCGGCTGAGATGATGAACGGTGAAATGCAAGCGCAAGGCCAGCGAGTTGTTATCTAGGTCTCGAATTGCCTGCACAACCTCGTCACTCACCGGTGCGTTGACACTGACAAAGTCGGTACTCCGCGTCATATCTGCACTCCCAAATACCTGCGCAAACGCCACAACCACTCCGTACAGACGACGGAACGCTTCGTACCGACTATTATGGCACGAACTTAGGCAAGTGCTTCCAGAATTGCTTCGATGTGAAGAGTATCGTGCCGGGCAGCCTGCTCCACCAGCCACTCCACGGTGATGCGTCCACGACCCTCAAGTTCGCCCTGGCGTTGCCAGTCAGAGGCGGAAATGGTCTCCAACATATCCACCAGCTTGGCACGAGTAAGGGCAAAGGAATCGAGTACGGCGAATCCATCGCGACTGGCGTAATCGTGTTCGATACTCCATAGCGAGTCATCATACGCTTCCAGATACGGTGCGTGTTCATGCAGGATGCGGGCGATGCGCTCGCCGGAGATCTCCTCCCAATCCTGCAGATCGCAGAGAATCTCAACCACCGAAAGTCCGCCATCTTCGCCGGGCTGCTGTAGCTCCTCGCGGGTGCGTTCGGCGATAGCGCGACGCATCTGCTCCGGAGTTCCCCGTAGCTGGTCGATGAGATCTTGATGGTTGTTGCTATCGATCATCCATTCCCCGTTTACCCGTTTTCGATCACGATGCGCTGAACCCTGGATAACCTGTCCTGTTCGACGATCCTCCAGGCGCGCAACTCCGGAGGCTGATGGGCGAACGATGCGATCATCATCATTGCCTCGGGATAGTTCCATTCCCGCACATCGGTCACGGATGGTGTTGCCGGGCTGGCGATGTGCGAATGAACGATGGCCCCTAGCTCCAGTCCCTGTTCCCGAAACAACCGGAACGCACGGATCACATCCAGTGGATCCATCGTGTAATGCGTCGGCGAGAAATCCGTGTTCCGGCCCGGTACGAAGACTGCGGCCCGCGCAATGGTGCCGTAATCGGTCTCTTGAGGGCTGTGTGCACCAATCATGCCAGCGCCCTCGTTGGGGGCACAGTCCAGTAAATGCACCAGTACCTCGGTACGCAGAGCCTCGGAAAGGATGAAGCGATCCACTCGCGACATCATTGCCACCACTCCTCCGTACCTCAGCCTACAATAGACGTCATCCGCGGCGGGTCTTCCGCGCATACCGGCGGATTGTACACCGAAAACGCAACCTGCCCTGCGGGAGGACCCTCGTGCGCATCATCCCAATCATTGTTCTTGCCCTGCTCACATCATTGCTCCCGGGTATGCCCGGCCGAGCCGATCTGACCTCGGATACCTCCGCCCCCCTTGTCGCGATCAAACCGGAACTACGCGCGGAGATCGCCGCGCTAATGCCCGAGGGCATGACTGCTTACGATATACGCGTAACTATTCCCGATGACGATCTCGCACTTGGTCAGACCATTGAGGGAGGGCAGACCGTTACCTATATAAACGTTACCGGCGAGCCAATTGATTCGCTTCCGTTCCGTCTTTATGCCAACTCCATCGCCGCGCTGGCACCACCATTGGTGATCAACTCCGCTCAGATTGGTGGTCAGGATGCTCCCATCACCTACTCGGTCCACGATAGCGTGGCCACGGTCCAACTGGATCAGGCGCTCGCTCCCGGGGAGACCGTTACGATCGAGATGACATTCTCGTTGGCTCTACCGGTCGATGACCCCACCCATTACGGCATCCTGAACTACGATACCGATTCGCGCACGGCCGTTATGGCCCACTGGTATCCGGTGGTGGCCGGTCGTGATCCCAACACGGGTTGGATGCTGGATCCGGTGAGCATCTTCGGCGATCCGATCTTCACGGATGCTGGCCTCTACACGGTCACGATCTCCGCTCCATCCAACCAGACGTTGATCACCAGCGGTGTCGAAACCGAACGGGTGGACGATTCCGGTCGCTCAACTGTCACCTTCGAAGCCAGCCCGAGTCGGGATTTCGTCATCATCACCAGTGAGACGCTGGTTTCATATGAGACCGAGGTGGATGGCACCACGATCACATCCTGGACGAGACCGGATAACACCGGTGTGAGTCCCCAGGTGGCTACCTGGACCGCCAACGCGCTGGAAGTCTTCAATCCGCTTCTGGGCGAGTATCCGTGGACGCAGCTGCAGGTGATTCAAGCCCCGATCTACTCGGCCGCCGCGGTGGAGCTGCCACAGATGTTCATCATGGGTACCTCGTTCTATAGGCAGGCGGCCGATACCGGTTCCTATTTTGAGTTCACCGTGGCGCATGAGGCCGTGCACATGTGGTTTTACAGCCAGGTTGGTAACAATCAGTATGCGCATGCGTTTATCGACGAAGGCCTTACGAACTACCTCAGTGCCGATGTCTACTTCCGGGTGATGTATGGAGACGAGTACGGTGATGCTACCCGTCAGCGATTCCTCGTTGGTGACTTTCGGCGGATGATCGAAGCGAATGCCGATGTGATCGTCGATTTCCCCACGGACTCTTTCCCGACAGCAAGCGCCTACGTCAGCGCTGTCTACACAAAGGCACCGCTTGGATTTGCGACGATCCACGAGGCGATGGGAGATGAAGCCTTCTTCGCTTCGCTCCAGGATTACGTAACTGCATTCAGGTTCCGGGTGGCGACACCTGCCGATTTGGAGGCCGCATTCCAGCATCGTACCGATGTGGTGATCCGCGAGATTTGGTCCCATTGGTTTGAACGGCGCGAGGGCGCGCTCGATATTCGATCCGGAGCCTAACCATGACCCGTCTGAAGGACTGGAGCGGAACGCTCACATTCCAGGTGTTGTTGATCGCGATCGGGAGTCGCCTGGCGATGCTCTGGTCCAACTGGTTCACACTGGAGATCCTCAATCCCAATCAGCGCTTCTATGCCAAGGAATGGGATCTCCTGATGAAACCGGGAAATCCGCTGGATGGTTGGAGTCGCTGGGACGCCGCTCACTATGTGCGGGTCGTTTGGGAAGGCTACGAGGGGCCGAGCGGAGAACCCGTGCAACCCCGCGGTTTCTTCCCGCTCTATCCTATGCTGATCCGCGCATTCTCGTGGCTTCAGCCAGGCGAAGTCACGCGCAACGATCTCGCCTTCTGGGGTGTGATTGCGGCCAATGTCTGCTTTCTCATCATGATCGTGTGGATGGCCAAGCTATTCGAGCTGAACTATGGGCGAGAGGTTGCGCTTACCACGACCACGCTCTTCCTGGTTTCTCCGATGGCGTTCTTCCTCAACGCGGGTTATAGCGAGAGCCTCTTCCTGCTCTGCACGGTGGCGGCCTTTTGGTTCGCCTATAAGCAGAAGTGGCTACCCGCGAGTGTGGCGATCGCGTTCGCCTCCGCGACGCGACTCTTCGGACTTGCGATCATCCCCTGCATCCTCCTGATCGCCTGGCGCCATCGCGCCAGAATCCTTGATCTGGCGACGATCGCCGTGGTTGGCACCGTGGGCGCCGCGAGCTACGTACTGTGGACCTGGATCAAGTACGACGACGCCATGGCCTACTGGAACGCGCAGAATACGTTCTGGAACCACTGGGATGTCCGTGTTGGTCAGTACTGGGACATGCTCACCAGTTCGCCGCGAGAGATGATCGCCATTCCGGAAAACACGATCATCCTGGTCAATGTCGTCCTCGCCCTGATCGCCATCGCCACGTTGCCGTGGGTCTGGAAGCTGGTCGAGCCGGGAATGGCGCTGTTCACCACCGTCATCATCCTCTTCCATGCCGCCTATACCTGGCATTCGCTGGGGCGTTATCTGCTCACGGCCATCGGTGCCTACATCGTTCTCGGCATTTTGCTGAGCAAGCCGGGTTGGAACGGTGCCCCGCGAACCGCAGTGTTCGTGACCAGCGCGATACTGCTGGCCACCCTGAATATGCATTTCGGACTTGGTTTCTGGATCGTATAGTCGGCCCCAGAGCGTGTGCGGGTTGTGTTGTCATCAGAGGGCTCGGTAGCAGGGGAGCACCGAAGGTGGCCGAGGCGGAGCCGAGCAGCAAAGCGTGCCCTTGTCTCCCCTTTGAGCCGCATCTCGAGGGCAGATAAGGGCATTCGCCGCTTCGCACTGCCCTGCTACCCGTCAAGACATACCATAACGGCGCTAGGAGTGGGCGGCGTGGGTCCCATACATTCGGTCCCCGGCATCGCCCAATCCTGGTCGAATGTACTTATTCCCATCCAACTCACGATCCAGTCGGGCGACGTAGATATCGACATCCGGATGAGCTCTCTGAAGCTCGGCTATACCTTCCGGGGCAGCGATAATGCCAACGAACTTGATCCACTTCGCGCCCCAGTCCTTGAGCACGGTGATCGCATCGCGCGCCGATCCACCTGTCGCCAGCATGGGATCAAGCACCACCACCAGATCATCTGGGCATTCCTTTGGCAGCTTGTTGTAATAGCTCACCGGTGTATGTGTCACTTCATCACGGTACATACCGAGGTGCCACACTTCCGAACTCGGAATCATGTCGACCGCAGCATCGACCATACCGATACCCGCGCGGATGATAGGTACCAGACCAACGCGCGGCTGCAGTTCGTGACCCGTGGACTCCTCCAGAGGTGTGGTATACGTGATCTCCGTCACGGGCACGTCGGCCATGGCCTCGTACACCAGTAGCCCAGTCATTTCACGGACAAGCTCGCGGAACATACGTGTATCGGTGGAATCCTGTGAAAGCAGCGTCACCTTATGCTGAATCAGCGGGTGGCTGCTGACATGCACCTTCTCTGACATCGTCTCGTCCCCTCCATCGGAATTGGTTTTGTTGTGGTCAGTCTAGTCCATGACTCCTAATTGCTTCAGCAAGGAAAAACCGGAATCGGTATCGCCCTCCGGAAAGTACTCCAGACCGACAGCCCCCTGATACCCCGACGCGGTTAGCGCCTTGAAAAGTACGATCCAGTCGAGCGATCCACTGCCGGGATGGTGCCGTCCCGGAACATCGGCGATCTGAATGTGACCGATCTGGTCAGCGTGTTCACGGAGCAGATCCAGTGGATCTTCTCCCATGGTGATCGCGTGATACACATCAAGCTGGAGCATCACATTTGGCTGATCGAGTTCAGCGATCATATCCAGTGCCGCAAACGCTGTGGGTAGTGCGAAGCCTGGCATATCCCTGGTATTGATCGGCTCCACGAGCAGCGTCAGCCCTTCTTCAGCCAATGCCTCCGCCGCGATCCGCGAGTTCTGGAGAAGCGCCAAATCGTTCTCGTCCGCCTCCTCGCTGATACCAGCCAGAAGATTCATAGCCTTCGGATGGAGGATATCGGCATATTCAAGTGCTGTTTCCAGACCTCGGGCGAACTCATCGCGACGTGCCCAGATCGAGCCCAGCCCGCGATCCCCAGCCGCCCAATCCCCGGCTGGCAGATTGAACATGATCAGATCGAGATCGTGGGCATTGAGACGATCGCGAAGTTCGTTAGCTTTGTAGTCGTAGGGGAACTGGAACTCGACGGCCTTGAAGCCAGCTGCAGCGGCAGCCGCAAACCGATCGAGAAATGGCAGTTCCGGGTAGAGGAGGGTCAGATTGGGACAGAGTGTTAGCATTGTTCGCTCCGGGTCATCATTGATCTTCTGCGCTATTCTGCCAGAAGTTGGGCGATAATCGCAGTAGATTCGCGTTCAGGTCAGGACAGAACCATGACTCATTTCCCTCGGCTCACACTTGCTTCCGGCCCCGTCGATGTCTCCGCGGAAACCCTGCGGGCAATGCAGAAGCCGGTTGTCTACCATTACGATCCTGTTTTCCTGGAGATCTTCGCGCATACAACCGAGCTGATGGCCAAAGTCTTTCAGACGGAGTACGACATCGTTCTACTCCAGGCCGAAGCTATTGCGGGTCTGGAAGCCGCTGCGGCTAGTGTGATCGAGCCTGGAACCAAAGTGCTCAATCTGGTGAGCGGTGTGTTCGGCAAGGGTTTCGAGAGTTGGATCGAGGCCTATGGAGGCGAGACGATTGAGATCGCGGTCCCATATAACCAGGCGATCGATCCGGAGGATGTTCGCCGTGCCTTCCAGCTTGATCCCTCGATCTCGGTTGTTAGCGTCGTTCATTCCGAGACACCGAGCGGCACGATCAATCCGATCAAGGAGATCGGACGCATCGCCCACGAGCATGGCGCCATCACGATCGTCGATACCGTCTCCGGTCTGCTTTCCGAGGACCTCTCACCGGAGGAGTGGGGGATGGATATCGCCGTCGCTGGTCCCCAGAAGTGCCTGAGTGGCGTCCCCGGTATGAGCCTGATCGCCGTCAGTCCGGCAGCCTGGGAGCGTATGGAGTCTTTGAACAAACCGCTCCGAGGTTCTTTCCTGAGTCTGTTGGACTGGAAGTCGAGCTGGGTTGATAACCGGCGCTTTCCCTACACACCGAGTGTCAGCGATGTCTATGCGTTGGAGAGCGTGTTGCAGCAGACACTGGATGAGGGCGTGGCCAATATCGTCGCGCGACATCAGGTGAGCGCGCGCGCAACGCGCGCTGCCGTCAGGGCGCTTCGGCTGGAGATTTGGGCAGCCAACGATGCGATCGCGACAGCATGTTGCACGGCCGTGAAAGTGCCGGAAGGTATCGATGACGCCACGCTCCGCGGTCATATGCGTAGTCGGTACGGCGTTATGATCTCCGGTGGCTATGGCTCGATTGCTGGTAAGCTGTTCCGACTCGGTCATATGGGGCTTTCCGCGCACCCGACGTCGGTCATTGCCCAGATCGGTATTCTGGAACGATCACTGCTTGATCTTGGCCTGAATGTGCAGGCAGGTGCGGGTGTGGCCGCAGCGCTGGCGGAGTTCAGCGATTGGGATGATGCCACCTACACCTATGCCTGAGAGAGTTCGAACTGGCTGAGGTCAAGATTGCAACATTGCACGAGATATGGGGCCGGGTTTTCGTGCAATCTTGCAATGTTGATGGCGCCAAATCGCGATGTCTCGAGTGGGACGACCACCGACGCCGAGCAAGTTAGTGAATGCGCGGTAGTTGCGGGCGGCAATCCGACCGCGGGTGTACGACGGGAGTTTTCTCGTCGCAACCAATGCATTCATGTCATTCAGAGCCGTGTAACGGTGAAGAATCCTACGCGAAGCGAACTGCCGAAGGCAGAATGGACCATTGGTCATGGCGAGAGTCAAACTGTGGAACATACTCCGCTGCCGCAGGCGGCCGGAACGAAGTGGAGTAGCAAGGGCAGCAAGCTGCCACCTACGGTAGCGAGCCCTTGCGTAGCCCTGCGATCTCGAGCGGAGCCGCAGGGTCCATGGCGCTGCGCGCCTCTGAGTGACGATGCCACTATGGCCCTACGCGGAAACACCATTTCAACTCTTTGGGTGACCAAATCACATGGTGAGACGGTTTCCTCGATCCGGATGGCACCAACGACTGGTACCTACAGGTCCACTTCATCCCAAGCGGATTTCATCGCACGGATAGCGAAGTCCAGATCAGCCTCCGAGCTGATCGTTGAGGTGAACATGACCTCATCGGCCTCGGCTTCGTCGGCAAACGCCTTCACCTGCGCTGCCACCTGATCGGGTGTTCCCATGAACTGGTTCGCTTGCATCGAGTCAATCTGCATCTGGTACTGCGGCGGAATCGTGGATACGATCTCGCGCGCTTCCTCCAGTGTCGGGGCCTCGCGCATCGCACCAGTTAGCAGTCGATACATGCCCACGCGATGGATCAACGCCAGCTCTTTCACCCGCTCTTCGTTCTCGGCCACGATTGTGCCGACTGCCAGCATCGCGTTTGGAGCGGCTAATCGTGCGGATGGCTGAAACTGCGCTCGATAGGCGCGCATCACATCGATCGCCAACGGCTTGTTGATATGCGCGGCGAACGAGAACGCCACACCGATCTGAGCCGCAAACTGCCCGCTGAAGCCGCTGGAACCCAGCAACCAGACCGGTGGCAGCTTCTGGTCTGCCGGTGTGGCGATGATGTTCTCGAAGTAGTGGCCCTCGGGAAAGGTGCGCTCGTCGTACGCCAGCAGTTCCAGCACATTCTGCGGATAGTCGTCCGCACTCAAGGCATCCGGATTCCGGCGCAGTGCCAGCGATGTCTTCGTATCTGTGCCTGGTGCGCGGCCCAATCCGAGATCGATTCGTCCCGGATGCATCGCTTCCAGGAGGTGGAAGGTCTCGGCGACTTTGAGCGGTGCCTGGTTTGGTAGCATCACACCGCCCGAACCCAACCGGATCGTGCTGGTGTGGGCGGCGACATGCGCGATCATGATCTCCGGCGATCCGCTGGCCAACCCCCTGGTGTTGTGATGCTCGGCGTACCAGACACGCTGATAGCCGAGCTTCTCTGCCAGCTGGGCCATCCGCACCGATCTCTGTACGGTCTCACCGGAGTTGCTCCCCGCGGCGATATACGTCAGATCAAGGAGCGAAAGTGGACGTGCCATCAGGCTCCGATCCTGGAGTAACTCTGGTACCAGCGATAGCTCTCCACGAAGAGGAAAGCCAGCGTTACCAGACTGGTCGCCACGCACCACTGACACCAGGCGTGAATCACGTTAGCTTCCAGATAGCTCAGGTATGCCCAGTAGAGCACGGCCATCAGAAGCACGATGACGATACCGGTCCCGATCATATCCGCATGCTCAGGTAACCGTTCCCGCAGAATGATGGCAATGATGAGTGCGGTGAACATGACCACACCGAACACGGCGATCGGCACACCGAACATCTCGCTATATCGGCTGGTTTGCACGATCTCACAGCCACCTGTGCCACACACTAACGCATCGATGTTGTAGTGCACATAGGTCAGATAGATCGACAGACCGAGGCCAACGATGGCGAGGACCAGACTGAGAATGGATAGCGGTTTTTTGAGACCTTCCATTACTGCGCTGTCTTGATCGATGCTTCCACCGTCTTCTTCAGGATGTTGTAGTCGCCGGAATTCGTGACGACATTCAGATCACCACTACCGTTGTCCAGGATGAACATCGGTGTGGAAGAGATACCCTGAGCCGCTGCTTGCTGGCGTGATTCGGCGAGTGCGGGCACGTATCGCTGTGTATCCATGCACTCGTTGAACTGATCCATGTTGAGACCGAGATCGCTGGCAAAGCGATTCAGGTTCGCGCGCTTAAAGTAACCCTGCTGAATACCGCCGTAATTCCCCCAGAGTTTGTCGCCATACTCAAAGAACTTATCCTGCTCACCAGCGCACATAGCCGCTTGAGCAGCCTGCGACGATTCGTTGTTCGGATCGCGAAGTTCTATTGTCAGGTCGTTGGGGTCGGCGATGCTGGAATCACTACCCAGGAATGGGTAGTCATGGAATACGAGTCGAACCTGACCGGTGCGAACGAAATCCTCAACCAGATGAGGCAGTTGATTGTTATGCCAGTCCAGGCAGTAGTGGCACTGGAAGTCCGTGAAGATGTGCATCGTCACTGGTGCGTCGACATCGCCAACGCTGAAACCAGTCGCGAATCCGAGCGGATTGGCGGGATCAAGCGTGGGGGCTGGTGTGCCCTGCGTTGCGATGACCGTACTCGGTGCCTGCGCGATACCGCTGTAGTCGATCTGGATGCCATCCGCGCTGGGGCGATTGATGAAGATTGCGATCACGACAACGACCAGCGCGATGACCACACCGCCGATGATCATCTGCAGTTGCTTCTTCTTCTTGGCCTGAGCCTCTGCAGCTTCCTTACGCGCGTTACGCTTCGCAGCTGTCTCCGCAGAAGTGGCCTTCGGCTGGGACGGCTGGGTGTTTGCCTGCGGCTGCTTCTGCGATGCATTGCGTGCTGGCTGCTTGGCGTTGCTCTTCTTCTTTTGCGGTTGTCGACTCATCGGATACGGACTCCTGGTACGAGTAGTGAACGCGAAAAACCGTATGCGGCAAGTGTACTTTCGCGGCGTACGACTTGCGAACGGTCACTGCTCAACTTAACGACAACTGCCCCGCTGCGGATGCATGGGGCAGTTGAACGGGACACTCGTATCTGGCGGCTATCCGCCCTGATGGAGGACTAGTAGTAGTCCTCGTTGTTCAGCAATACGCGGACTTCCTCACCGCGTGGTCCCTTGTCTCCCTGGCCGAGTCGGAACTCGACCTCGTCACCGACGCGCGGGCGAACGCCGCGCACGGAGGACTGGTGGAAGAACACATCAGCGCCACCGGCGGACTGCCGAATGAAGCCGAAGCCCTTCATTTCATCGAAACGATCAACAACACCGGTGCTGACGGGCAGTGTGTTCGGATCAATCCGCGGGGCCGCAGCGCGTGCCGCCGGCGGATTTGGATTGCGCTCAAGTACGTTCACTTCGACCGCACTTGGGCCCTTCGGGCCGTTTCCTTCAACGAACTCAACGCGGTCGCCCTCGCCGAGTGGTGTCATACCAACTACCGATCGGTGGACGAAAAGATCATCGCCACCCGCATCACGGGCGATGAATCCAAAGCCCTTCTCTGCGTTAAACCACTTGACTGTTCCTGTTTGCATTTCCTGCTTGTCCTGTACTGATTTGTGCAGACCGTGTGGTGCCTGCACATGTGCTATTGTCGGCATCTGCCGACCTGTGTGCGCTCACACGGAGACGTGCCCACGCACAGTATACGCAACCCGCGACCCTTGCGGTTGTGGTTTTCGAGCGAAAACTGCGCGGATTTTCCTTACGCTCCGGCGAGTTTCTCGTCCAGAATAGCCTTCAGTCCCTCCAGATCACCATCGGCAACATTGAACGGTTCACCGCGGTCAAACGTCATCGTGGGTGTCCCCGGTACACCCAACTGGAACGCCAGCACGAACGAATCGATCACATCCTGCTCATAGATGCCCTCAGTCAGTGTGGCGCTGAACTGCTCCTCGTCCAGACCTAATTCCACCGCCGCCGCGATCAGATTCTCATCCGAGAAATCGCCAACCGAGAGCACATCCGGTCCCGTGTAGAGCCATTCGCGATACTCAAGGAACTTCCCTTGTTCTGCTGCTGCTGCTGCTGCTTCCGCCGCCTGAACGCTTTCCATTGAATCGTCGGAGAGTGCCTCGAAGCTCGGGATGCCGACGACGGTGAAATCGATCAGCTCCAGATTGAACTTCCCTGCCGCGACGTATTCATCCAACACCGTTGGTTCGAGGTCCTTGTGGTACCGCCGGCAGTGTGGACAGCGGTAATCCGCGAAGAGTGACAACGTATGCGGCGCATCCGGATCACCGATGAGGTAGCCGGTGAGCTCGATAGGCGTGTCGAGCGGCGATTCGACTGCTACCGGTGAAGCCACTGCAGTTGCTTCCGCCACAGGAGTGGCAGAAAGATCGGTGCGAATGAACGATGCGTTCTGGAAGGGGAGATCGGAGGAGGAGGTCTCGGCCGAGGTGAGATGAGTACCAGCAGCGAACATCGTGAACCCTGCTGCCGAGGCGCCGACGAATCTGCGTCGATTGATCATGAGGTAACCCTTTGCTGAATCACACTGGGAATCCGTTGATTCCACGCTAACATTACTGCGATTAACGACGCGTGTGCAGATGCGGACGCATCTGTAACGAAAGGATTGGCACCAGTTGCGACTGTTTGGTGGTGGAGGGCGGACTGCCCAGAGCGATATGGAAGTTGGTATCGATGCCGTGGCCGAGGCGATTACAAGTGGCTCCCATACGCTGGTCGATGTCCGCGAACGAGACGAATGGCAGGCCGGTCACATCGGGGAAGCCATCCACATACCGTTGGGGGAGCTTTCCCGTCGCCTTGGTGAACTTGATCGCACCAAACCCGTTTACACGATCTGCCTCAGCGGCTCGCGGAGTTTGCTGGCCGCCCAGATGATGGCCAAAGCCGGATTCCCCGATGTGAAGAGCATGCAGGGTGGTATGGCCGCCTGGGCTCGGGCAGGGAAGCCTTACATTTAGGAGTTGGCCTGGGCGCGCTCGATAGCTGTAAGAAACGTATCGCGGAACGCGGCGTTGTCGAAGGCGGTCACCACATCAACGGGGCGGCCCTCAGCCTCATCGATCTCGAAGTGAATGATGCCATCCTGGATATACGGCATCAGTGACATACGCTCGATCGTCGCACCCTCCCAACCGGTTGCGATCAGGACGGTGACCGGGTCCCACATGATGCCCGCCAGATTATCTGGCAGACCGACATGCGCCTGACCGATTTCACTCCAGTGCATGTCGTTTGCCCAAGCGCGCATCTGGTCGGCAAGTCGCTTGCCCAGTGGACCGCTACACTCAATGCGTTCCACGTCTGAGGTCGTGACCCAGGCATGCATCGCGACCGGAAGCGGCACCATCGTGATATCAGCGAAGCTCTTGTAGAGTTCCTCCAGCGCGCATGTATCCCACTGAACATTGAAATCATCTGCGGCGGTCCACTGCGGCATATTCGCAGCTGGCGGGTGGATGAAGCCGCCCATGTGAACGACGTGACGCTCCCGCAGCAGTCCACCCCGCACGCGCTCGAACATCGCTCCATTGGTAAACGGACCAATGAGCGTGAACACGGAATGCATCCACATACTGCGCTCGATCGTCGCTATGCTTTCACCGGGAGTGTTTGCTGGCAGCGGCGTGACATCTGACCAGAAGTCGGTACGTGGTCCCGCCACCTCGCGTTTCGTGAGGCCAACCCGTGCCCCCGCGCAGAGTGGGATATCCGTGCGACCGAGATCCTCGAGCACACGGCGCACGGCACCGGCACGAAGACCGTCGTTGTCCAGCACCGTCGTGATGCCGGTGACATTGACATCCGGCAACCCCAGCAGCATCAACAGCGCCTCAAAATCGTCCGGATCGCCACCGAAGTCGGTATCGAGATGGAAGTTGAGCATGTTCATCCTTGACTAGAATGCGGTCACGAAGCCATCGATCTGGAGTTGCTCCTGCATTTGCACTGCACGTTGATGCAGACGCGGCAGCAGAGGCGTGTCGATTCCATCGCCAAACGGGTCATTGGCCCAGGCAACCAGTATCTCGAGTGGTTTGCCAACTCGAGCTTCGGAGCCGCTGAATTTCGGCAGAATCTTCATATAGGCGGCACTATCCAGTGCTGCCCACCAGTCATCGTACATTCCATTCTCTTCGGCGTTGGAGAGGAATTGCA
>JAMLHR010000037.1 GCA_023957015.1 Thermomicrobiales bacterium
GCTGGTGATTCTGGGGCTCTTCGATCTGCTTTTGGGTCATGCAACGCGGGATACCTGGGTAGAGACCATCGACCGGTGGTTCCGAACAACAACCATGATGGATCTGTACGGAATTGTAGCGATTCAGATCGTGGGTTCACGTTCGGAAGCGCTCATTACGATGTTACGTAACCTTCGGGACAGTGAGGTGGATCGGATGCGCGTGGGATTGTTGGACCAGGCATTGGAGTTGGCGTGATGCCCGTTGGCGAACCAGATGCCGACATTTTGGTAGTTGTGACCCTTGTGGTCACCCACGACGCGCAGCGTCGTAACGTGGCTGGCAGCAACAAACACCAGACCGCCCGCCGTCATTCCGAAGCGTCAGCGAGGAACTATCTGCCATGGGAATCCCATGGCCGGATGCATAGCTCCCTGCCGCCCTACAGGCGGTCGGCTCCGCCGGGAGATTCTGCCGTAGGCGGCCGGAACGAAGTGGAGCAGCTGAGCGAGCCCTCGCGGCTACGCCGCTCTGAATGACGAGCTGGATGGTCGCTTTGGGAACATGGGAGTCAGTAGCGACGCCCCCTGCCGCCTGCGGCGGTCGCCGAGCACTTCGGCATCGGCGCTACAGGTATCCGCACCCGTCACCCCCCGGGACAAGCCCGGAGGCTACATCTCAGTCAGTATCATCGGCAACTCGGCCAACGAAACAATCTCCAACCACGGTTCATCGGCAGTCGGCCGAGGGCGGCCCATGCTGATCCAGACACCACGAATACCCATGGTCTGCGGACCAACGACATCGCGGCGCCAGTTGTCGCCGACCATAATCGTCTCTTCCGGTGCCGCGCTGAGCGCGTTCAAAGCGGTCTGATAGACGGCGGGATGCGGTTTGCCATAGCCAACCTCGCCGCTGACGATGATGGCATCGAAAAGTGATTCCAGGCCGGTAGCATCGATCTTCTTGCGCTGCACATCGGGGATACCGTTCGTGACCATTCCAAGTCGATAGTTCTTACGTAACTCGGTCAGCGCACCCTCGGCACCGGTACACCAGGGATTCGCCTCTCCCCTCGCCTGCTCGAAGGCGGTATCAAGCTTCGCCGCCAGATCGTCATCCGTTACGCCAAGCGCGGCCAGTCCTTGCTGCCAACTACGCCGACGGTAGCCCGGACCCCACTCGCGCATAACGGCCCAGTGGGAATCGTCGCCCTCGAATCGCGCTCGCAGAAGTTCCAGCGGACCGGTGCCGATCTCCACCAACCAGTCCGGGAATGGTCCTTCCGCCCAACCCACATCAGCCGCTTGCTTGACCTGCACGATCAGTTCTTCGGCATTAAGGTGCGGTGCCAGGGCAGCAGTTGCCGCGAAGGCGAGGTCGCTGGCCTCATCGTCGGCAAGGATGGTGTCGTCGAGATCAAGCAGTACGGTTGTGATCACAGGGTGCTCCGTTTCTTGAGTTTGTGCGCCGTCGCATCGAGCGTTGAGGCGAACGCGGATCGGTCCTTCTTGCTATACGCCGATGGTCCGCCGGTGATTTCGCCCATTTGCCTCAGCATGGCATTGATCTCACGCGCGGCCAGAGCCTCGCCGATGCGATTCGGATTGAAATGATTGCCACGAAAATCGATACACATCGCGCCGCTATCCAACACGCGAGCAGCGAGCGGAATATCCGCCGTCAGCACCAGGTCGGCAGCGGTAGCGTGCTCGGCAATCCAGTCGTCGGCCGCATCGGGTGTGCCGGGCACTACGACGGATTGCGTCTTCGTACCGGCATCCGCCGGTATGCGAATAGAGGTATTCGCAACGACGAGGAGCGGCAGATCGTAGCGTTGGGCCGTGCGGAAGACGAGATCCTTGACCGGGCAGGCGTCTGCATCGAGATAGATGGTGGGTGCATCAGTATTCATGGGAGTAGCGTAGCCGAGATAGCGACGAGCAAACAGGGAAAGTTATCTACGATGCATCCCAAAACAATCGAAGGCCTACACAGCATACGGGTGCATTGTCAGTACATCAGACGGCATCCGTACTGTGAATCTCGCTGAGGAGGCTCGGTGCAGACACGTAGTAACTATCTGTTGTCAAGGGAGATCGGAGAGGGATGTCATGGAGGTGGAGCGGATGAACGCTGGGCACGCTGACCAGCGCTCTCTGCTACGCTAAGACAGACAACGCTGATCACAGGGACACGGTGTTGGACAGGGCCGCTCTTGCCAGCGGTCCTGTTACGTTGTGGGCACCTCCACGATACGATGCGCCTGGTCGAGATCCTGCCAGAGGAGGCCATCGCGGACCATGACATTGAGCATGGTCAGCATCCAGCGAGCGAGGGCAATGTTCACGACCTTGGCCAACTTGCCCTTGGCGCGGAGGCGGTCTTTCCGGCTATTGAGTGCCAGATCCTTGGTGCCACACATTCTCGCGGCGAGATACATGGCCTTGCGGATGGGCGCTCTGCCGAACTGGACGAAGCGTTTCCCCTGGAGGGTGCCACTATCGCGCGCGAAGGGAGCCAGACCACCGAGAGAGGCGATCTCGCGGCGGTTGAGTGCCCCGAGCTCCGGGAGGAAGGCGACCATGATGGCACTGTGAACGGGACCGAGGCCGGGCATGGACCGGATGATTCGGCGTCGTTCTGCCAGATCAACCGAGGAGTCGATCGTGGCGGTGATCTCGTCATCGAGGCGCGTGATTTCGCTGGTGAAGAAGTCAATCGCACGTTCGAGAGCGGCCCGAATCTGGGGGACGGTGGTCGAGCGCAAGCGATGCTTGGTGGCGACGCGCTGGGTCACGAGGTCATCACGGGCAGCGACGAGTTCCCGGAGGTCACGTTCGACTTTGGGAATGACCCGACTGGGAGCAGGTTGCGTGTACTCACCATAGCTGGCCAGGAGGCGCGCATCGGCGCGATCTGTTTTGGCGCGTTTGCCGGTCGTACCACGGAAGGCCTTGATCCAGGCGGGATTGACAATGGTCAGGGGGAGATTGACCTCCCAGAGCGCCAGGGTCAGCGCCTGATGGTAGAAGCCGGTCGCTTCACAGATGATCCCGGCGATTGGGAGCTGAAGCAAGCGGTTGACCAGGGTGGAGATTCCGTGATCCGAGTTATCGATACGCGAGGTCTCGCCGAGTGGACCAAGGGCGATATCGAGACGTTTGGACGAGACATCGATCCCGACCCAGAGAGGAGAAGATGAGGACATATGCACCTCCTGAAGATGGCTATCCCCGGTGCATCCAGAGAGGAGGGAATCCATGACGATCTTGTCTGCAGGCGCACAGGGACGCGGCCTCGGAAACTATCCGCACGTGCCTCCTCAGACACCGGGGCCGTGACACCAGGCTGAACTACAGACGGTCGCGAAGGACCAAGACCCGGACCAACCGTGGTGTCACGGTCCTTCAAGAATAGACAAGACCCGGACCGATCAAGCGCGAACCATCGATAATCCAGCGGAAGACGTCGCGCTTGTGAGTGGTCCGGGTTCAACCTCTCACCACCACCAACCTCCGCTTCCGATCCCCTGGATACATGTATGCAACCACCATTGCTGGATGCCAGAGGTGAACTTGGACTCCGTTGGCATAGTGAACCCGGACAACTCACGGTCGCGGCTGGTTGGTGAACAACCCCTCGACACCGCGACCGATCGGTCCGGGTCTACGCTTCCACGACAACCTCTTCACGGAATCTCTCGGCACAAATACCACAAGGGCACCGCTATCAGATTTTCATGTGCGTGACTTGCTACTCCTCCCAAATAACAGGTTCTGCGGGTGGCCCAGAGACGCGGATCTCATCCAGAAAATCCGCCAGGCCAATGGGATAGACCGGTTCAGCACTGATTCGGATGTCCGCTGCCGAAAGCCAGCCCTGACGGGTGTAATCAGCAAGCTCGTAGTCGAACATATTGGCCACGTTCGGCTGCTGTCGATTCAGCCTGACCAGGAAGTAACGCTCGTTGGCGAGATAGGGCACGCCGTTGTGGATATGCTCACGAATCCGGGAGGCCACCAGTGGTCCGATCGGGGCATCATTGATGGCACACTCCTCCCAAAGTTCACGACGAGCGGCTTCCTCCCAGGATTCACCCTCCTCGAGTCCACCACCGGGAAGAATCCAGCGGGGACGGACGGGATCCTCGATACGGAGTAGCCACACCCGCACCTCCGTATCGATCAGAATGAGCCGCGAACTCTTGCGCTCCCGCAGTGTCACTCGGCACTCCCCTGCTCTCGCACCAGTTGCTCCACGTTGTACAGATGCATGCTCCAGGCCAGACCGTCGTTGCCACGTGGATCGTCGAGATGTGCCGACAGCGCCCGGGCAATGTCCTCTTCGCTTTCCCCCGCTCGTGCCGCAACAAACGAACCGATCTCCTGCAGATAGAGACGATCGGCATCCAGCCGTCGCTGGGCCTCGGCGCGATCAGCAACGGCGCCGTGCCCGGGTACGATCCACTCGACCCGATCGATGATCAGCTGTAGCTGGTCCATCGTGGCAAGGTAGTCCTCGATACTCTCGCTGCCACCATAGAACGCCGGTGTCTCGATATCGCTGAGCGTATCGGCCACAAAAGCGACCTTGTCATCGGGCAAAACAAACGCGGCCTGTCCGGTAGCGTGACCAGGGATGGGCACAACCTCGCAGGCAACTCCGGCGATGGACACCGGTCCAGCCACCAGTGGCTGTTCCTTGAACAGCAGCGATGGATCGATCTCGCTGGCGTCGACACCCCACTTCTCCGCGCTATTGGCGATGTTCCGGAGTATGCGTTCACGAATCGCCCGCGCCTCGATCACCGCTTCCATGTATGCGAAACGGGGCGTATCCACACCAAACGCCGAATGCCAGAGCAGGTGATCCCAGTGCTCGTGCGTGTTAAAGCCGGCGGCAACTGGCGAAGCGAACTCGGCGATAGCCGCCAACTCTGCTGGCAGTACGCCAGGATCAACCAGCAAGGAGCCAACAGGTCCCTTGATAATGCCCGTATTGGTCTGCCAAAACTGGGATTGCTGAACGAAGATGCGATCGGTAACCTGGATCATCATAGATATCTCCTGTGCAATACTCACAACCGTCAAGGATACAAGGAGTTGTCCGTGTCGATCATCCGCGCAGAGGCCTTGATCAAGGAGTTCGTCCGACCGAAGCGTCATACCGGTCGATTCGCTGCCGTACGCAATCTCGTAACACGTGAATCCGTTACGAATCGAGCTGTCGACGGGATTTCGCTGGAGATTGAGGAAGGCGAGATCGTCGGGTACCTGGGTCCCAACGGCGCTGGTAAGAGCACCACGATCAAGATGCTGAGTGGCATCCTGGTACCGACGAGCGGCTCGGTGGAAGTCTGCGGTTTGGTGCCCTGGCAGCAGCGCACAACCAATGCCTTCAATATCGGCGTGGTTTTCGGTCAGCGCAGCCAACTCTGGTGGGATTTGCCGCTGGACGAGAGTCTGAATCTCATCGGTCGCATGTATCGGATGGCGCCGGAGCACTATCGTCGCAATCGCGAGATGCTGGTGGAACTGCTGGAGATGCAGACCTTCCTCGGAACACCAGTACGACAGCTCAGCCTGGGTCAGCGCATGCGTGGCGATCTCGCCGCAGCGGTGCTCTACGAGCCGCCGGTGCTCTTTCTGGACGAACCAACCGTCGGATTGGATGTGGTGGCGAAGGAACGTATCCGCGCCTTTATTGAGCAAATCAACGCGGAGCGGCGGACGACGGTCCTGCTCACAACGCACGATCTCGGCGATGTCGAACGCCTCTGTCGACGTTTGATCATCATTGATCATGGCAAGGTATTGTTCGATGGACCGACCGAGGAACTGAAACGTCGCTATGCGCCCCATCGGCTGCTGGATATCGTGGTAGGTAGCGATGCCATTGCCCAGCTGGACAGCTTCTTCACAGACTTGCCGCCACATCTCATACCTGTCAGCCATGACGGGATGAAAGCAACACTGGCTGTTGATCCGGTTACCACTCCCCTCCCCGCTGCTATCGCCGAAGTGTCTGCAGCTGTACCTGTCATGGATCTGGGTGTGCGCGAGCCAGCACTGGAAGGAATCATCCGCGAGATTTACGAACGACGCGAGGTTGCACCATGACCATGACTTCAGCATGGCCAGCCTTACGCGCCTGCACTGTCATGGCCCTCCATCGCACCTGGATGTACCGAGCACGAATCAGTTTATGGGTTTTTCGTAACCTGATTATGTTGTTTTCGTTGCGGATGATCTGGACGGCTGTTTATGGTGAACGCGAGACCATGAACGGGATCACACTACCAATGATGATGATCTACGTGACCATCGCCATGCTGCAGCAGTATCTGTTGGAACCTGTGGCGGGAGCTGAGATCGAGCGTCGAATTCAGCGCGGCACGATCGCTGGCGATCTGATTCGACCGGTGGGGTTAATTCCGCAAATCCTTGCCTACGATGTCGGTACGCTGTTGGGACGGATACCGCTGGTCTGTGTTGTGATGCCATTCGCAGCGTTGATTGGCTCGCTTCAGCCACCACCAACTGTCGGTGCGGCAGTTGGGTATCTGGCAAGCCTGATTTTGGCCTATGTGCTTTCAACGCTTGTCTGGCTGCCAGTTGGGATGGTCGGTTTTTGGACGATCAATGTAGCGGGCATTCGGTTTCTGGCCTTCTCCGTATTCGGATTTGTTAGTGGCCAGATGGTGCCGCTCTGGTTCATGCCGGAATCTATCAGGACCCTGCTGGAATGGTTGCCGTTCCAGGCAATGGTGTTTGCACCACTCGCGATCTATGTCGGCGACACAACGGGATCAGACATCCTCATCACGCTGGCGGTGCAAGTGTTCTGGATAATTGTGATGGCGTGGGTGGTGTGGCAGTTGTGGAAACGCGGTGCCAATATCATCCAGATTCAGGGAGGTTGACGTGATGCAGTCTCTCTTCCTCTGCTGGCACATGGCGACAGCAAGTATCCGCGGACAAATGCAATATCGCGCCAGTTTCGTCATCGGCGTCCTTAGTGGCATGTTCTTCCAGGGACTCGGGATCATCATGATCTGGGCGATTCTGGATACCTTCAGCGTCATCGGCGAGTGGAGTTTCGGTGAGATCGCGATGCTCTACGGTATGCGGTTAACCGCTCATGGCGTGTACCTGATCTTCTTCAGTTCGATGTACTCCATTGATGATTTGGTGCGGGAAGGCGGCTTTGATCGACTCCTGGTCCGACCTATCCACCCGATTCTGCAACTGATGTTCACTGATTTCCGCATAACGGTACTGGGTGACCTGGCCGGTGGTCTCGCGATCCTGATCGCGGCGGTGAATCTCGTGGATGTTCACTGGACAGCCACGAACACCGCGCTGATCGTGCTGACAGTAATCGGTGGTGCCATGATCGATGGCGCGTTCCAGATGCTGCCAGCATCGCTCACGTTTAGGTACATCGAATCGATGCCAGCGCGTGTGATCTTTGACGATGTGTTCTCTCGTTTTGGTAACTATCCGGTCGATATCTTTGGCTCAATCGCGACCAGACTGTTGACCTTTCTGATCCCACTGGCATTTGTCGCCTGGTTGCCGGTGTCCCTGCTCCTGGACAAACCGACCTTCCTGCCGCCGTGGGCGGGGTGGTTGTCGCTTCCGGTTGGTGTCGTGGCAATGGCTGTGGCCCTGTGGGTGTTTGTGCGGAGTTCACGAGCGTATCAGAGCAGTGGATCATAGTAGCGACGCAATGCGGTGGACGTCGTGTGGAGCATGACGCCGAGGTCGGACGTCATGCCTGGCGCCTGCAATCGGCTTCGGCGCTTCTGAACTCCCGTGATAAGATGCCCGCATGACGACAGAGACCCCTGAAAACATCCACCCGGCGGATATACATCGCGACCCATCGGATGTCGAACTGGTTCGGCACCTGGCGACCGAGGTAGCAGCTCAATACGGCGGCAACCTCGCGAGGATGCAACGGGCTAACGGCTACTCGAACGCGACGTGGGTTGGCGACGGTATCGCCGTGCGGATTACCCATACGCCCGCGGACATGAGTCGCGAGGTTGCGCTCGTGCGTGCGTTGCCGCGGGAGGTTGGACACCCGGAAATCCTTGGGGAGGGCACTATCGAAGGCCACGGCTGGATCGTGTCTCGGGAGGTTCGTGGCCAGAACCTTCACGATGTGTGGCCTACGCTGACACCAGCAGAGCAACGGCAGGCGATCAGCCAGCTATGGGGTCGTACCCAGATCGTGCATGAGGCGAGTCTATCTCTCAAGACGCTTATCCCTTCGCACGGAGGTTTCGTGCCGGCCTCGCTGGAAAACGCGATGGCGACGGATAACCGTGCCGCAGCCGCAATAGGGCTGACCGGCGTGCGGCAGTCCCGACTCCACGAGATCATTGAGGGTTATTTCCGGGCTGCACCTATGGTCGAGCACACCGTTAACCACGGCGACCTCGCCTTGATGAACGCCCTCTGGGACGGCGCGGTCATCGCGCTGCTGGATTTTGAGTTCGCGGTGCTCGGTCCGGTCGAAATCGACCTCTGCCGACTAGTGTGCGAAACCAACGTATCCGACGAGGGTCAGCGCGTTGATTCGGAGGCGGGAGCCGTCGCAATCGAGATCGCCGCTCGTCACATGGATCCGATTCATCGCGGCGCACTTATCCACGGTGCCTCGGTTTTCGATCAGCTTCGCGATCTCGACATCTGGCTTTCCCATAACCACACCGATGAACGCGTAGAGGACTGGCGACCATACCGCCTGCTCAATGACCTGCTCGACGAAGAGGGCGGTTATCTGGCGCCTTTGCTGAAGCCACATCGCTGACGGTGCGAGGCGACCACCGTCATAGGTCGACTCCGGCTCTTAGGGTTTCACGGACGGTGCTTGGAGAGCGAATCTACCGCGTGAGGTTAAGGTACGCGGCGGCTTCCTCGCGTCGTCGCTAGCCACCGTCCTCCGGAGTCCGGATCGGTTCGATGTCGCCTTCGCCCTGCTCGCGGGTGTAGTCCTCGAGCGTCCACTCGTCACCAGCTGGATCCCAGGCATCATTGCCCAGAATTACGATAATGTCATATCCATCGAAACCGTCGTCTTGCGCGCGGGTTTCCGCGTCGTCTCCCCAAACAATCGTATCCTGACCAACACTGATCAGTTCGGATACCAGCGCGCTGGTGCCGAGATTGCCGCGAACATCGATGATCGCGCTGGTCTTGTGATTACCCACGTCCTCTGCGGTATCGACGGAGATGTTCCAGAATCCGTTGTACTCCAGCACGGTACCCACTCGACCGGCCAATCCCTTGTTTCTGGTGCCATTGATGATGAGGATGCGTGCCTCATAGTCCGGATTCATGAATGCCGCGCCCGGTGATGAGACATCGTAACCGACCAACTCGCTTAGGATGTCCTCCATAACAGGCCACTTTACGTTCAGGTAGTAAATACCGTTATCGCCGATCTCATCCTGCACCGCACCGTCAATGCGAAGCTGCTGAATGTTCTCACGGGGGATGTCGGTGGCGAGCTGTGCCAGGCGGATGGCGTCTGAAATCGAGATATCGGTACGCACGGTATCGCCGAAGTCTCCGATCAATCTCGGTAACTGGGTGATCAGATCGGCACTGAGATGTTGGTCACGCAAGGCCAGAAGGACTTGTTGCTGCCGGGTGGATCGACTGGTATCGCCGTCCTGATGGCGCGTCCGGGCATAGATCAACGCTTCCTCGCCGTCCAGGTGTTGCCACCCAGGCGAGAAATGGATGCGCTGATAGTTGAAGTTCTCGGCGGGATAGGATGAATCCAGAATTGGGTAGGGGACGTCGAGATAGATACCGCCAACGGTGTCGATCATACGTATGAATCCATTGAAATCGATCTGGACAAACGCGTGGATAGGGATACCGAAATTGGCCTCGATTGTGCGGATCATCAGACCAGCGCCACCACCCTGGACCTTGTTGAAATCACCCAACGCAAAGGCCGCATTGATCTTGTCGATACCGTATCCGGGGATGACCACTTTCACGTCACGTGGAATCGAGAGGATACGGGCTGATTTCTCCTGGGGATCGATATTGACCAACATGATCGTGTCAGTGCGGCTCGTACCATCCCCAGCCGAGAGATCGGCACCCAATAGCAGGATCGTGATCGGATCCTTGCCATTCCAGTTCGCCATCTCGGAGCCGGAAGCGCGCTCGACCAGCTCCGGTGTTCCCTCCGGATTCAGCTGGGCGATCAATGACGATTCCCGATGCTGGATGTCATCGACCTGGACGCTACGGTAGGCCCGGAACGAGGAAATGAGGAGGGGGCTGAGCGCGAACAGCGCCACAACCGCCAGGATGCCAGGGATACCCAGCAACGGCCAGAACCAACGTCGACGACGAAGACGCGTCCACGGCGAGGCGGTTCCTAATGTCCGTTCCTGGGCGAGACGAGCGCGTTCAAGATCGCGAGAGAGCGGGGAATCTGTAGGTGCAGCCACGGTCTCCGGAGTGGCATTGGCGGTAAGCTGCCGGTATCGTTCGGCGCGCAAACGATGCTGAGGCGGATGCGACTGCGAGCCGGCTCGACGCCGACTGGGTCGATAAGCGTGATCGTTGCCCTGGGCTGGATTGTCTGGGTCTCGATCGGTCATAGGTTGAAGGGTGGGAGTATGGATGTGGCGAATGGTTGTCTGGAGGTGAGTCTACCATCTTCCTCCTACTTATCCTGAGTATAGGGGCGTGGATGGTACAATCTTGGCGACTATCGGGCGAACAGAGCCGTTCGCACTACCCACTTAACTGGAGAAGAATCCCCATGGCAACTATCGAACGATCACTGGTGATTGTGAAGCCGGATGCAGTGCAGCGCGGTTTGGTCGGTGAGATCGTGGGTCGCTACGAGAAGCGCGGCCTTAAGATCGTGGCAATGAAGTTCGAGCAGGTCTCGGAGGAGACCGCTGGCCGTCACTACGGTGAGCACAAGGGCAAGCCGTTCTACGACGGACTGGTGAGCTATATCACCAGCAGCCCGAGCGTGCTCATGGTGATTGAAGGTCCGGATGCGGTGAACATCGTCCGCACCACCAATGGCGCCACCAAGCCGGGCGAGGCCGCCCCGGGCACGATTCGCGCCGACTTCGGTGTGACGATCGGTCGCAACCTGGTGCACGCATCGGACTCGGTTGAGAGCGCTGCGCGCGAGGTTGGTATCTTCTTCGGCGATGGTGGCATCGTCGAGTGGAATCGCGCCATCGATGCCTGGATCGTCGAGGACTAGTCCTCCTTCCGAATCCGGATGTTCCACAGCAGGTGTTTCATGTGAAACACCTGCTGTTTGCGTTTTCCGTCACCCGAGATGTTTCATGTGAAACATCTCGAGACATTCGTTCTATTGCAACCAGACTCCGGTTGCCGGAGTTGCCGGAAGCGAAAAACTCGTGCCGCAAGCGGCACACTGCGGTAGAATACCGATGATTCCGCTACCAACAGCGGATGTTTTGTGTTGTATGCAGATATGGAAGCGAGCCGAACCCGCATGGTGTTATCGGACCGAGATATTCTCAAGGCGCTGGAAGAGGGCCGTATCAAAATCGACCCCGCTCCGGATCTGGCCACCCAGCTCGGCTCGGTTTCGGTCGACTTTCGGCTCGGCAACACCTTCATGGTGTTTGAGCACAGCCGGTTCAGCTATATCGATCCGCGGCATCCGCAATCGATTGGCGATGCGATGCGCACGATCACTGTGGAAGACGACGAAGCCTTCATCATGCAACCGGGCGATTTCGCCCTGGCATCGACGAAGGAAATCCTTGAGTTGCCGAATGATCTGCTCGGACGACTTGAGGGCCGCAGTAGCATCGCCCGTTTGGGGATCACGGTCCACAGTACGGCGGCCGTCTTCGAACCCGGCTGGATCGGTACTGCCACCATGGAGCTGAGCAACCTCGGCCGAATGCCGGTGGCACTGTACCCGGGTATGCGCATCTGCGCGTTCTCATTCGAAACACTGAGCAGCCCGGTGATGACGCAGTATCGCGATAAAGTTGGGAACAAGTACGCGGGTCAGATCGATCCGCGACCGAGCCAATTGTCCGAAGAGAATCAGGCTGGCAAGCCGTAACAGGGTAGGGGAGTCACCATGACGCAACTGGCAGAGATTCGCAATCGCTTTCTTCCGATCCTTAACTCCGTCGCCGATCAGTACAGCGGTCGGGTACCAGCGGGATATCCTCATGTGATCGATAATGTCGCCGGTGGAACGGTTGGTGTGGAGATTGATCCAAGTTACGCTGTTTTCGTAACCGAGGATGCATCCGGCCTGTTTGCCGAGGTGTACAAGCGCGATCCGCGAATCGATGCGCGCACGACCGCTGGTCGGCAGAAGTACGCCGGTACACCGGTCTACGATCGCCGGCCAGTCGAGGGTACGCTCAGCGATCAGGAGTTGCGCAATCTGGTGGCGGAGCTGAAATCCGCATTCAATACCCAACCAGGCATCATCTATATCACTGAGGACTAGGTTCTTTCCCCATATGTTGCCATGGAATCCCGGTCGATGTGTTCATTGACCGGGATTCTTGCCTTTGCTGTACTCCGTGATGTTTACCGATTTTTGCAGTCAGATGAACCTCTCGAGATGAAAGATGACCTCATGTACACACTCCGACCAGCGACACCAGCAGATCACGAGCATTTACGCCGTATCCATCACGCGGCATTTCATGATTGCGTGAGCGCATTGTGGGGGTGGGATGAGGCTGTACAGAATTCCATGTGGGACAGCTATATCCAGACTGCGATTCTGCAGGTAATTGAGGTCGATGGCCAGTCAGTTGGCTATCTGGAAGCAAACCGAGAGCCGGATCATATCTTCGTCGCAAATATCGCGCTGGATCCTGTGGTGCATGGTCGCGGGATCGGAACCCGGATACTCCGGGATATCCTCGCGGAGGCGGATACCGCAGCGATTCCCGTGCGCCTGGATGTGATCAAGACCAATACACGAGCGCGGGTATTGTACGAGCGGCTGGGGTTTGCCTGGATCGGTGAAAACGAGTCGCACGATACAATGGAACACCTACCATAGTTCTAATTTATGTTAATTACATATCTCCGTAAGGTATCAGAGATCGAAGATATTGTACGAACGTATACTTCTATCATGGCAACCACAAAGGGTAGGACCAGCTTCACTTTTGGCCGCCTGCAGCGGTTCCCGGGTAACTCACAAGCGCGCCCCCCATCATTGAAGATCCTCGGTATCGCGCTTGATCGGCCCAGAACTATATGCCCCAATCGGTCCAGGACTACATGCGACAATCACGTCCAGACGCATTCCTGTTCGACCGCAATTCAGGAGTTCCAACCATGACCACCACGCTCATCCGCAATGTTCGACCGCTGCATCACGATGCCGCCGATATCCTCATCCGCGATGGGGTCATTGCAGAGATCGCAATCGATATCGCGGCTCCCGAGGGGGCAACGATCATTGAGGGCGACGGATCGCTTCTATTCCAGGGGCTGATCGATGGTCACACCCACATGGACAAGGCGCTGATCGGCCTGCCGTGGCACAGCACCAAGCCAACAACGACGATCACCGAGGTGATCGCGAACGAGCGGCAACTGCGACGCGAGGAGCATATCGACGCCCATATCCAGAGCACGCGTCACGCCCACGCGGCTATCGCCAGCGGCACCACTCACATCCGCTCCTTCGCCGATATCGATACGGAGTGGGGACTGAATGGCGTCCGAGGTCTGATGCAGACGCGGGACGAGATCAAGGACAAGCTCCACATCCAGGTCGTGGCGTTCCCCCAGAGTGGCATGCTGATTCGACCCGGCACGGTTGAACTGCTGGATCAGGCGCTGAGCGAAGGTGCCGATGTCATCGGCGGACTCGATCCCTCCGCGATCGATCGCGATCCGAAAGGACATCTGGATACGATCTTCGCGCTGGCAGAGAAGCACGACGTCGATATCGATATCCACCTGCATGAACCCGGTGAGTTAGGTGCGTTCAGCTTCGATCTGATTATCGAACGCACGCGTGTGCTCGGTTGGAAGGGCCGGGTCACGATCAGCCACGCCTTCGCGCTGGGCGGAGTTGATCACATCCGCCTCGGCAGCCTGATCGAGGATCTGCTAGATCAGGAGATCGCGATCATGAGCCACGGTCCCAGTGGCGGTCGACCAGCGCCACCCGTGGAACATCTGTACAACGCCGGTGTCCGCCTGATCAGTGGCAATGACGGTATTCAGGATAGCTGGGGTCCGCTCAATCGACCGGAAATGCTGAATCGGGCGTATCTGGTTTGCTATCGCAACGGTTTCCGTCGCGATGATCAGATCGAGAGCGTGATCGATATCATCACCAACAAGAGCGCTGAGGTGATGGGTATCGAGGATTACGGCTTTGCCGTAGGTAATGCTGCCGACCTGGCGATGATACGCGAGGAGAACCATTGCGCGGCGGTTGTGCGTCGCCCGATGCCGTGGCTCGTAATGAAACGGGGTGTGATTACTGCGCGGGATGGTGTGGTGGTGTAGAGGCGTAGACCCGGACCGATCGGTCGCAGTTCAGAGGGTGGCTGTCCTCCAACCAGCCGCGACCGTGAGTTGTCCGGGTTCACGGACTCAACGGAGCCCAATTTCACCTCCCACCTCCTGGACTGGTGGTCGCGGTAATGATTCGAGAGGGCCGGTGTTGAGGTTTCGTGATGTCGGAATATGCCCGGACAACTCACAGACGCCTGCTGGCATCTGATCGGTCCGAGCCTACAAACCTGGCTTCACCGCGACGTAGATGCTACATGATGCATCGTTGGCTCCGAGTCCGAACTCATAGAGTTCGACGTCGCCGGTATAGGTGCGCACCCATGGAAGCGTGCGGTCAGCAAACTGGTTGATCAGCCAACTCCAGGCGGCGGGTATGGTGGAGTGGAACGGCCCGGGCACTGCCAGGCAGAGAAAATCGCCAGGTGGAATCTCGACGATACCGATATCGTCCGGTGTCTCGGCGAATCCCTCAACCCGTAATCCCATCGTGTACCGATAGAGCGGATCCTGCGTATCCAGATTGATGAAGTGGGTATAGGCGCTGGCCATCTGTCCGGCCGGGTGTGGCTGCAACGCCGCCACTTCCAGCGGTTGATGGGCCATTTTGTCGATCACCCGCGCAATCGGACTGGTACCCGGAGCAGCGTTGTACTCGATGCTATTGCTGGTATCCGCCTGGTAGCCGGCAACGTAAATCGACATCGGGATGCTGACCGGCTTGAGGTCATCAATGGTGAACTCGGGACCGTGACCGTTCGAACGCATATCAACCTCCCCGAAAACAGCATCGGCCCGACGAATCGTCGGGCCGAGATGCGTTGATGATGTCTATTCTGAGGCCTCAGAGGCAACCGCGAACGCTGCCAACTGCTCACTGAGTCGGCTACCGTTGGTACTCAGGGCGTAGCCAACGATCGGTCGAGCTGGCTTGCGCTTCCAGGGATACGCCTTACGCGTTTCCTCGAAACTCGGCGGTGCCTGCACGAAACGGGCGGGATCAAGCACATCCTTGCCCGTGCTCTCCCATACGTGCAGGATCTCCTCGGCGGTCTTGTACTGCGTGGCGGGTCGGTGCGGCCCCTCTTCGGGGATGACGACGGGAAGAACATCCTTGCCTGGGATCAGCGAGACATCGGGCAGCATACCCGGTTGTTGCGGACTCTGGATCGCGCCGGGTGCCATCGGCGCGAAGCGACGACCTTCAGTAATATGTTCGCCGGTGCTGGCGTATCTGCGAAAGACAAAACCCATGATGCCGAAAACTCCCCTGAACACACGGCTTTTCGTACGGACATTGTAGCATCCGACCGGAGCGATCACGCCAATACAAGCCAGGCGATGAGGTGCATTCCACAAACGATCCCTGCCTCGAAAGCGGACGCCCCTTGTCCATTAGCACTGGCACGATGACAATGCACAACGACGTCCGCCAACACTGATGAAATGGAACCGCTTACCATCAATGAACCAGATACAGTCGTGACAGAGTCACAATCCGGATTCGCGGCGCTACGCGATCAATTCTTCGCCAGATACATCACCACCTATGCCATCTCGATGACCGGCATGATGGTGCGCGTTACGGCGATGGGGTACCTGGTTTACGATATTACCGGAGATCCCTTTCTTCTCGGGGTGATGAGCTTCGCCCAGGTGGCACCGGAGATTATCTTCGGTCCGATTGTGGCCGCGCTGCTGGATCGCATCGATCGTCGCAAGCTGCTCATTGGCCTGCAGATCGTCTATGTGATTGGCATGCTCGCGATCATGGCGCTGATGGCCACCGATCAGTTGCAGTTCTGGCATCTGCTCGTCATCGGGGTGGTGATGGGTACCGCGGCATCGTTCGACTGGCCGGCCAGAATGGCACTGGTGCCAACATTGGTGGATCGACCATTGATGCGGAGCGCGATCGCAATCAACGCGGCCACGTTCAATGGTGCTCGCGTCTTTGGACCATCGCTCGCTGGCTGGCTGATCGGTTTGATCGGGGTAATGTGGTGTTTCGGCGTCTATGCCGCGTCATTGCTGCCGTTCATCGCGATGCTGGTGGTGATGCCGCACAATCGCCGACCGGTGGTACAGCTTTCCGGCAGTTCTCCGTGGAGCGATCTGCGCGAGGGTTATCGCTACATCTGGGAACACAAACCGATCCGGGCAATGCTGACGGTCGATATCGTGTCAATCATGCTGGGGATGAGCTATGTCACGATGGCCCCGGCGTTCGCCCGTGAAGTCCTGGATATGGGTAGCGAGGGTCTCGGATATCTGCTCAGCGGCAACGGAGTCGGTTCATTCCTGGGCACACTCCTGGTGGCGCGCATGAGCGGCATGCGTGGGCGCGGGATGGTGGTTGTCCTGGGTGTCGGCCTCTTCGGTCTTTCGCTGATTGCGTTTGGACTCACCTCGACGCTGATCACATCGGTCGGGATGATCATTGTTGTCGGTCTCATTTTCGGCACCTACGGGACGATGAATGACACGTTGATCCAGTCAACCGTCGACGATGAGTATCGCGGCCGCGTCAGCGCGACGTATTCGATGCTGTTCGGACTGTCCCCGATCGGTGGATTGATTGCCGGTGTCATCGCCAACTTCGTTGGCGTGCAGTGGGCCATCGCCATCTGCGGCATGCTGGTGCTAGCCTACGTGCCCTACCTCTGGTTCTGCACGCCGCTACGGCATGTGGACTAAATCGAATCAATTTTGCCAGGTCAACACCAGGTGGCTGTATTCCTTGCTTTTCCGAGAGAATCCTATTCTCCACTACAATCTCGTGAAGAGGGTATTGCTGTTGATGAGATGAATCGCGAGACGATGTCCGGGAGACGATAAGGCCGATGAAATACTCTGTAATGTTTGGGAAAACCACTCGGAATGTTGCCAGGGACGAGGTCACGGCGAACGCTGATCTCCTAACCCGCGCTGGTTTCGTGGAGAAACTTATGGCCGGCGCCTACTCGTATCTGCCACTTGGTCTCAAGGTTCTCAACAACATCGCCGACATCGTTCGCGAAGAAATGGATGTCATTGGTGCCGATGAACTACTCATGCCAATGCTGCATCCGAAAGACAGCTGGGTGCGAACAGGTGCCTGGGAGAATGTCGACGTCCTGTTCAAACTCGAGAGTCGCACTGGCCGAGAGTACGCACTGGGGCAATCTGAAGAGGAAATCGTCACCCCATTAGTAATGAGCAAAGTACAAACGTATCGAGACCTTCCTATTCACGTCTACCAGATCGGCTGGAAATTTCGCGATGAGCTGAGATCAAAATCGGGACTTATGCGTGGGCGTGAGTTCCTCATGAAAGACATGTACAGCTTCCATGAAGATCAGGCTGACTTCGATCGATTCTATGAAATCACAAAGAATGCCTACCTTCGCGTGTATGAGCGTCTTGGTCTTGTCGCCAAGGTAACCGAGGCTTCCGGTGGTGCGTTTACCGAGAAAATCTCCTACGAGTTCATGGTTCTGACCGATGCTGGAGAGGACGATATTCTCTACTGCGACCAGTGCGAATTCTGCATCAATGTCGAGATTGCGGACCTTCAATCAGGAAACAACTGTCCCAAATGTATGCAAGGGACATTGGCTCAAGCTCGCGCATCTGAGGTTGGGAACGTGTTCGATCTTGGCCAGAAGTATGGTCGCGATTTCGGGTTGAGTTTTATCGATCGATCTGACAGTAAGCAATTCCCAATCATGGGGTGTTATGGTCTGGGAATCTCGAGATTAATGGGCGTCATCGTTGAGAAATTCCACGATGATCGCGGGATTATCTGGCCCGAGATTATCGCACCAGCTCGGGTACATCTAGTCAACATCGGGAATAGTGACGAAGTAATAGATCACGCCAACGATATCTATACAAGACTGTGCCAACAAGGGATCTCGGTGCTATGGGATGAACGAGAGACTACAGCAGGCATCAAGTTGAAAGATGCGGATTTGATCGGGATACCGTATCGGGTGGTTGTATCTTCTCGAACGCTTGAAGAAGGCAAGGTTGAAGTCAAACCTCGTACCGATGAACCGGCACTCATAACGATAGATGAGCTTATCTCTCGCCTAAACTCAACGCCCGCCTGATGATCGCGCCTGGAAGTAACAACGATCACACCTACCCTCCTCATCCCGACGGATAGTCGAGATGAGGAGGACAACCAGACAGGTAGACGATGTCTGCTAGCAATCCCGCCAATAAACTCCCCGGACTCCGCAATCTCCACTACTCGTGGGTGATGTTCGGTGTGGTGTTCATCATTCTGCTGGGAGCTTCGGGATTCCGCTCCGCGCCCGGCGTGTTGATGGTGCCGCTGCAAGAAGCGTTCGGCTGGGATCGCGGCACGATCTCGTTTGCAGTCAGCATCAACCTGGTGCTTTACGGTTTTATGGGTCCGTTTGCGGCAGCGCTGATGGAACGATATCCGATGCGATTGGTCGTCTCGATCGCGCTGATCACCATCTCTACCGGGGCGCTCCTGACGCTGGTGATGACCAAGCCTCTTCACCTCTATCTCACTTGGGGTGTGATGGTAGGACTAGGCTCCGGATCGATGGCTACCGTGCTGGCGGCAACCGTGGTGGGACGCTGGTTTGTGGCGAAACGCGGTCTGGCGATGGGTGCACTCACCGCCGCCAGTGCGACCGGCCAGCTCATCTTCCTGCCGATCATTGCCTGGCAGGCGAGCGTTCACGGCTGGCAGGCTGTTTCCATCACCATTGCAACCATGGCGCTCGCGGTTGTCCCGCTCGCATTCATCTTCCTGAAGGATCGACCGGTCGATCTGGGATTAACCCGACTCGGCGCGCCGGAAGGCGACGCCGTTCCTCCTCGTTCCGATAATCCCGTAAAGGTTGCCTGGGGCACGTTGGCGCTGGCGAGTCGGCGGAGCGAGTTCTGGATTCTGGCAATCACCTTCTTCGTCTGCGGTGCCACCACGAACGGACTCATCGGTACGCATCTGATCCCGGCCGGTCATGACCATGGTATGAGCGAGGTCTCTGCTGCGAATCTACTCGCGATCATCGGCATTTTCGATGTGGTTGGCACAATCGCGTCCGGTTGGCTCACGGATCGGTACGATCCTCGTAAGCTCCTGTTTGGCTACTACTTTCTGCGCGGACTGAGCCTGATGGCACTCACCTCGGTGCTGGGAAGTGTGAACTTCGGTCTCATCGCCTTCATCGTGTTCTACGGACTGGACTGGGTGGCGACGGTGCCACCGACGGTGCAATTGTGTCAGCAGATCTTCGGTCCCGGCAAGGGATCGGTGGTGTATGGCTGGGTATTCAGCGCCCACCAGGTTGGCGCGGCACTGATCGCGTGGCTGGCAGGTGTCTCCCGCACCATCACCGGGGATTACGTGACCGCGTTCACCACCGCCGGTGCGATGGCGATCATCGCCGCGGGGATGATCCTGCTGATTCGGATTCCCAAACCGGCGACCAACGTCATCGCCAGTGTCGCCGCCGGAGATTAAGCATCTTGTTGTCGAATTCGTGATCGCTCGTTCGTCAGTATCATGAAATCGGTAACCGATCATGGTGATGGGAGAGTGCAAAGTTGAGAGTGGTCAACGGCCAGAACACGATCTACGCAAATGACTTACCGGCCGCGATGAGGTTCTATACCGCACTCGGTCTGGAGGAATCGTTTCGGTATCCCTCAAGCGGTGACATTCAGCACATTGAGTTGCGGGCAGGACACTTCACCCTCGGGATCGCAACGGTGGCAGCCGCCCGCGACGAGCACGGATTGGACCCCCATCCCGGTGGTGGTGGTATCGAGATCGTGTTGTGGGTGGATGACACCGATGGACTCTTCACACGCGCACTCGAACTTGGAGCCGAGCCTATATCGTCACCCAGGGATTTCCTGCAACACCTGCGTGTGGCGTGGGTGAAGGATCCGGATGGCAATCCGCTGCAGTTCGTGCAGGATACACGTGAGTATCCACTTTCCTTCTAGTCCAGCGTCTACGGATTATTCGTATTAAAACAAGGAACAGCTATGAAGTACATGATCATCCTCTTTGGCGATGAGTCCACCTACGGCAACTTCACCGAGGATCAAGTGGCCGCAGATATGGAGCGCCATGGTGCTTTCGGGACCTGGTGCGAGGGGAACGACGTCGCGATCATCGGTGGCGAAGAACTGCACCTGTCCCCGAGCGCGAAGACGTTCCGCACCGATGGCACGGAGACCGATGGACCGTTCCTCGAACTGAAGGAGCAGCTCGGCGGTTACTACATCATCGAGACCGATTCCCGTGAGCTGGCGGAGGAAGCTGCCCGCCATGCGCCATCGTATGGCGCAATCGAGCTGCGACAAGTCGTCGAGCGCGAGGAAGCGTAGATCAGATCGAAAGGTCGTGCCATGCATTACATCATTCTGCTCTACGGTCCGGAAGATGGCCCTGGCTACGAGGAGCTCTCGCCCGAGGCATTTGCCGAGGCCATGCAGGTGCACATCGATTTCACGAACTGGTGTGCCGATAACGGTGTTACGATTGCCGATTCGCTGGCATTGGTTGAATCAAAGAACGAGTATGTCGTGTCTGAAGACGGCTCCGCGACAGATGGACCGTACCTGGAGCTGAAAGAGCAACTCGGCGGTTACTACGTGATCGCAACGGATTCGCCCGAACTAGCCAGAGAAGCCACCAAACGATGCCCGAACTATGGTGTGAATGTGCTTCGTCCCGCCACTTCTCGAGACTAGCTTGTGACCCCAGACGTCACTACCGCCATCGAAACGATCTATCGCGACGACTGGACCGCGATTCTGGCGACGCTGGTGCGGCAAACGCGAGACCTGGATACCGCGGAGGACGCGCTCCAGGAAGCGATGGCCCGAGCCATCGCTTCCTGGCCGAGAGATGGTGTACCAGCGAATCCGGCTGGGTGGGTGAGTATCACTGCTCGTCGCATCGCGATTGATGCGGCCCGGAGAGCTTCCGCATTCCAGGACAAACTACCGCTGCTGGTGGTCGATGACGAACCGGATGCATCACTCCATGCGATTGATCTGGCTTTCGGCGATGATCGTCTTCGTTTGATCTTCACCTGCTGCCATCCGCTGCTATCGCAGGATGCACGATTGGCGCTGACGCTGCGGCTGGTATGCGGGTTACCAACTGCCGATATCGCAGCCCTCTTCCTCGTGCCGGAAACAACAATGGCTGCCCGGATTACGCGGGCGAAACACAGGCTGACAGCCAGTGGCGCTCCCTACCAGATACCTTCTCCCGAGGATATCGAGACGCGCCTGAACGACGTGCTGGCGGTAGTCTATCTGGTCGCAACCGCGGGGCATACAGCATCCAGTGGCACCGAGCTTCACAACACCACCCACATGCAACTCGCGCTAACGCTCACACGTGTGCTGTGTGAGTTGGTACCACGCCATCCGGAAGTGCTGGGATTACGCGCACTGGTGCTCCTTGCCGAGGCGCGGAAGGATTCCCGTCTTGATCCCGAGGGAACACCGCTCACACTCGAGCATATGGATCGATCCCTGTGGAATCGCCAGATGATCGCCGATGGAGTGGCGCTCACCGAGACATCGCTGCGGATCTCGAAACCAGAGACGGTCGGTCCATTTGCGCTGCAAGCGGCGATCGCGGCGGTTCATGCCGAAGCAGCGACCTATGATGACACCGATTGGGCCCAGATCGTCGCGCTCTATGCTGTCCTCAATCATCGCCATGGCAATGCGGTCACCCGATTGGGGTATGCGGTAGCAGTCGGTATGCACGAGGGACCGGAAGTCGGGCTGAAGATGATCGATACATTCAGGTTGGATGAAGCGCTGCCGTCGTATCCGATGCTTCCGGCGGCGCGAGCCGATCTGCTGCGGCGTTCCGGTCGGAACGCGGAGGCAGTCGAGGAGTACCAGCGAGCCGCCACACTCTCCACCAATCAGACGCTGGCGCGCTGGTTTATGCAGCAGGCGGAAGTACTGATGATCGGTTCCGAAATACGCAAACCATAGATTCCACCCAACCAACTTGCCCCGATACGAACCTTCGGTTCGTTGGCGACTACAAGAGTCGCCACTATCGATATATGTCCTGGATACATTAATTTACTGGATTATCGTATCGAAGCTACGGGGTATCGAAGGCAACGATTGGCGATGCGCACTTCGGTTGGCCGGTGCCATAGAGCGTCATCTCGAACTGGATCGTCTGATCCGGCTGGATCTGGGTGATGAGCTGACTATTGCTGACATTGCCACCATCCAGACACTGCACGAACATGGTGGAGTTCTTCAGCAGTTCGTCACCGGTATTGGTCACCGATACGTTTACGTCAATTTCGTATTTGCTATTGACAACTCGAGACTCCCGGATGGTAAAGCCACTATTCTGCAGCGCCTCACCATCGACAACGACCGTTGGTGCCGGAGGATTGTCATCCCTGCCCAAATCAACGATATCGAACGCGACCAATCCAAAACCAAGCGCCGCCAGGAACACCAGCACCGAGAACGCCGCCAGCACAACCAGATAACCGGGGATGCCGTTCGAATCGCGAGGTGGTGATGCGGACATGAGGCGACCTTTCTGCGGATAGATACATCACTCAAGTGTAGTCATGGATGCACGATCCGGTACCACGAACGCGCTATGCTGGGATAGGAGGAACATCCTATGTACCAGCTCATTCTCGGTCAGATATCCAGTCCTGACGCAGCTCGGCTGCGCGGCTGGTTGATCATCGGTGTGCTGATCGCCATCGCGCTGTTCATCGGCTATCTGAACTACCGGAATGCCAAGCCGTTCCGAATCGAGGCATCAACAACGCTCCTGCCTTCCCAAGCACTGGACAGGCTCCAGGCCCAATTCGCGCGCGACGGCTGGAGCCTGGGATACCGCGATGGCACCACGCTGATCATGCAGACGGCCCGAGGAGCAAACCTCAGCACAACCGCCGCGATCGGTTGTCTCTCCGTCTGGCTGGGTCTCCTGCATCTGCTGATGTCCAGACGCACGATCACACTTGAGATCACGGCATCAGAGATGCAATACGGGAGCGCGATTACCGCGAATGGCAGCCAATGTGGCGGGAACGTCCTGAACTACACCGCCTACTGGCTGAGCGAGCTGCCGAAATCCTGACGTACTACCAACGTTCGCGATGCAGTACCGTCTCGAGCGGTCGACGACCGCGCTTCAGTGAACCGCTCGGCACATCCGGCGCGGCATGGCCGATGAAGACGATGCCGATCGGCAGTTCCTCATCCGGCATACCCAACGCCTGCTGGATCTCGGTGGGGTCCTTGACGCCGACAAACGCCGAGCCCAACCCCTCATCGACCGCCGAAAGCAGCACCAGCATCATGGCCGCACCGGCATCCGTGTGCCAATATGGTATCGGCCAGCCGATCTCCTCCTGCCCCTTGGCTTTCTTGTCCGGCTCGTTGTAGCGCTGGTGGTAGATCGACTCGTTGGCGGTAACGATCAGATGGATCGGCGCCCGCGACATGAACGGCTCGTGACCGCTCTTCACATACCATTCTTCACCGGCAATCTCGGCCAGGCGCGCGCGCATCGCATCATCCGTGACGGCCACGAAGGCCATACCCTGGCTGTAACCGGCACTTGGACCGCGACGAGCGTTGTCGACGATGCGTTCGACGACCTCCCAGGCAACCGGTTCCTCCGTAAAGTTTCGCGTCATTCGTCGTTTGCGGATGATATCGTGCAGTGACAGATCGGACATTTACAGCTCCTCGTTGATTTGAACACGAACGCCGTTCGGATCGATGAGAACGAAGTAGCGTCCCATGCCCTGCAGCGTATTGATCTCGGAAGGGTTCAGTGAGACTACGTTTGCATAGACAGCATCAAAGCGCGTAGCCGGTACGGAGAGATTCAGATCGGGATTTCCACCCGTTGGCGGTAACTCCTGATGGTTGTTCCAGTGCAGTGCCAAGGAACCGGAACCGAGTGTGAAGGCATTCCACCATTGGTCGATATCGCCATCAACCTCGCGCAGGAGACCAAGCGTCTCGTAGAACGCGACGGATTCCTCCATCTCGTTGGTGTAGATGATATTCAGTAGCTTGAAATCGGAACTCATGCGCGGATCCTTACTGATGTGAATGACAGATGTTGTGTCTAGTTTACGTGGGATTGATCGGAGAATAGAACGGATATGTGACAGTGCTCAGCGTTTGCAGTGGAGATATCACCTCCGTCGGTCAACTGTCCCACACGCCGCCCACTTCTGGCATCCGCACCGAGAAAATACATGAAGAGGTTGTCCTGGAGTCGTAGGCCCGGACCGATCGGTCGCGCACCCCTCTACGACGATCATCCTCTGCATCGCGACCGTGAGTGGTCCGGGCGCACGTTGTCAGCTGAGCGCGATTTCATCTCCAGTTTCCAGAGTTAGTGGTCATGGTCGCGAATCGAGAGGACTGGTCGTGAGGTCTCGTGGTGTCGGCATATGCCCGGACAACTCACGGATGCCTGCGGGCATCCGATCGGTCCGAGCCTACGATTCGTCTAGTAGAAGATCGTTGCGGTGAGGTGATACGGGGCAGTGCCTGCTGGCAGGTGCTGCGATCGGGTCCACAGCAACCAGTCCAGCTCGGCGGATGTAATCTCGCGACCGAGTGACCGCATTGCGTCTGCGATGTGATCACAGGCAACGATCGTCGCGGCTCGAATCTCCAGCTCGTAGCGGCTGCCGGCCGGAATCCGTTGCCGCGTGGCAATCGTCGCGGCCAGCACATCGTCATAGACCAACACACCGAGAGCCCGCAGAATCTGCGGCACCTTGTAGTCCGCAAACGCGGTCAACTGGTCGAGGTCATAAAACTCCGCAAGAGGTGAACCCGCAAGTCCACCACTGAGATCACCGACCATAATCTGGGCGCGTTTGTAGAACCGCACCTCATTGCCCGGAAGTTCGGTCTCGCCATATGGCCAGATCGCGACATCATTGAACGAGGGGATCTCGCGGACGACCTTTCGCACCAATGCAATGGCAGATCCGTTCGCTGCACGGATGAACGCCGTCGCGGGCTGAGTCTCGTACGGCAACAGTGCTCGACCCAGTTGGCGCAGGTTCTCCACTCGATCTGGGAACAACGGTATCTCCGTATGTCCTGCTTCCGGACGGAGAATTTCGGCGACATCAGTCTCGGAAACTTCCGCCAGCCAGGAGGGATCGTGAAGGGGATAGCCGCGATCGACGGACATGGTCAATGCTGCCACCAACGCCACATAGCCATCGACCAGTTCTCCGCGCCATCGCACCCGCCATCGTTGCCCGGGATCGGTACTCTGACCCCAGAAACAGTAGTTGAGCGTATCCAGCACCAGAATCCACATCGCCGTGCGCTCATCCGCATCGGGTCCGGTGGCGCGATAGTGCAGATCCGCATCCCATTCGGGATTCGCCTGCTCCTCGATCAGCCGCTGGGTGAGCGGATAGATTGCAACGTCGTCAATGCGGACATGCGCGCTTTGATCAACGACCGCACCCGTACTGGTGAGAACACCGAGAGGATCACTCATCGCCTGGATTTAGCTGCCTCGCTCCGCCAGCCATACCTGGCGCGTGATTTGGGCGTGACCGAGATGTTCAGCCGTGTGATCGATAGCGTGCATTAGCCAGGCGGCGCGGTCCCAATCCGGCAAGGCTGGTCGAATCGACGCGGGTGGACCGGCGAGATCGATGTCGGGATCAGTCGCTACCGCGTCATCGAATCGCTGTAGAAAGCTGGCGAAGAGGGCATCGATCTCGGCTCGAGTTGCGGTCGCGGTGAAATCGAGCACGCGCGAGCGATCGAACTCCTGACCGAATACCTGGTGACACACCATCCAGGCACCGGCCTCAGCGGTGTGAACGCTTAGTCCGGAAAGCGTGTTCATCTCGCCACCGCCATGTGAGGCGGCCTCGGGCTTCCAGGTACTCAGATCATCATCGGGAATACC